>QEUW01000276.1 GCA_003577005.1 Chloroflexota bacterium
AAAGTGGGTGGTAGCAGGCAGGAAAAAGGGAGTGCCCAGTGGCCATTATACGAACACGAGTGGCGGATGACACTTGGGTCTTTACCAGCGAACTCTATGTCGAGGTGAACGCCGGTCTCGTAGTAACCCCCGAAGGCGGAATTTTGATCGACACTCTGCCCTTCCCGTCAGAAACCAGACAGGTGATGGAATTTGTGCGCCGTATCTGTCCCCAGGGCGTCAAGTATGTGATCAACACGCTGAGCCACGCCGACCATGTCTATGGCTCGTATCTCTTCCCCGAAGCGGAATTGGTGGCCCATGAACTGTGCCGGCAGATGCTGATAGACTACGGCATCCAGGCACTGGAAGAGGCAAAGGAACATACGCCTGAACTGCGCCCGGTGGAGATCCGCCTGCCTAAGCTCGTCTTTAACGAAGGCATGGTGATCCGGCTTGGCGGCAAGACGGTCCACCTGATCCATTCACCGGGGCCCAGCCCAGAGTTGTGCGTCGTCCATGTGCGCGAAGATAAGGTGCTCTTCGCCAGCGACTTGATGATGCCTGTACCGCACATTGCCACACCTTACAGCGATATCGAAGCCTTCAAACGTTCGTTGCTCAATTTACACGACCACAATCTGGAATCGATCGTCCAGGGGCATGGAGACATCTTGTTGCGGGGCGAGGTGACGAGTAGTATCGATGTGAGTGTCAAATATCTGGAGGATATCCAGAAACTGGTGCGCCAACTGATGGAAGAAGGCGCCACAAAACATGATCTGCTCAAATACGATATCGAACAATTCGACCGCAGCCGCATCCCACTCGGTGGCATGGTACAGCAGTTCCATGCCAATAATCTCCTCTTTCTCTGGGAAGAAGCACGCGCTGAACAGCGCCGCCAGCGGCAGTTCGGACGCAACGGGGCAGATTGATGGCTGTCGAATCACCCATTACCGATATTGACGCCATTATCGCCGCTATCCAGCACTTATTGCCGGAGCAGCGTCGCCGGCTTCAACGGCGCCTACGAGTCAGTGGCCTTTTTGTCCCAGAGACGGCTGTTACCGATCAAGAGCGCCTACGCGTGGCGCCAGCGCTCGGTTTGCGCGCTAGACAGAGTGGCGTCGCCACCCCGCCATCGCAAATATCCGCGCCAGGCGGTATGGGGCGCGCCGGCTCGGCTGATCTCCCCAATACGAATGACCCGATCCTGAGTACCACGCCAGCTGCGGATGGAGCCGCCATTTACCGTTCCCCGGTGAGTGGCAAAGTCGTAGTTGGTGGCCCGTCGCCTGCCGGCTCGGTGGATGCCCCACACATGATGTTGCCGCTGCCAGGCCAGGCGCCCGAACAACCGATCCAACTTGTCTTTGATGGTGGCAGCAAAGGAAACCCTGGCAAGGGGTACGGTAGTTACGAAGTACGCTGGCCGGGTCTGCAGCCACAGATCGTCCGGCTCCAGTTTGGTGACATCGTCACCAACAACGAAGCCGAATATGACACGCTGATCGCTACGCTGGAGGCAGTGCTTAAACGGCTCCAGGAGCAGGGGGCCGACCCGGCCACCGCACAACTGGATGTACGGGGCGACTCCTTGCTAGTGATCAACCAGGTGCTGGGCAAGTGGCAGATCAAACAAGAGCGTTTGCGGGTCCGCTGCCAGCGTGTGCGCCAGTTGCTGGCGCGCTTTGGCCGGTGGCAGCTCAGCCATCACGACTGGGCTTTCAGTGTCGAGCGGTTGGGCCACTAACGCAACTGTCCGCAACTTTTTCATCTTCTTAGCCGTCTTGCCTGATAGCAAGTGTGATACACGCTGTTCACCGTATTGAGAGGGGCATGTGTGCCCTACCGACAGTTCAGGCTGTCTCGGAGGAAAAGGAGGATATCCATGTCACCCGTTGCCCACTGGAAGCGGATCGGGCTGGCCTTGACCTTGGGGGGAGCACTGTTCGCTCTCTGGTTGGGGTCGGCGCAACTGAGCCGTGCGGCTGACTTCGGCGGCACTATTCCCGCGGCAGTTCACCTGCCGCTTATCCAACAACAGGCACAACCAGCCGGCGGAGAGACGATGACTTATATCGTGCAGCCTGGGGACACGCTTTCATCTATTGCCCGCCGGTTTGGCACCACGGTTGCTGTCCTAGTGCAACTCAACGGTATACAGAACCCTAATCTGATCCGGGTGGGCCAGCAGTTGCTTGTTCCCGCCACAACCACCACGCCGACAGCCACACCGACCGTGACACCAACCGAGACGATCACCGTAACACCAACCGTCACGGTCACCCCTCCTGTTACACCGACGACCACACCCGTCTGGAGCGACCCCGATGCACAAATCGAACTCTTTTCTCCACGCGCCAATGGGCTCTACCACAGCCCAGTCGAGGTCATCGGGTTGTCTCAGACCTTTGAAGGCAATGTCAATCTCCGCCTCAACGCAGAGGATGGCACCGTGCTGGCCGAACGTTTTACCACAGGTGGCTCGGTGGATGGGTTCGACTTCTTCCACACCTATCTTCGCTTCACCGTATCCGAGCAGGTTTCGTCCACGCTCGAAGTGTTTGAGACCAGCGCAGAAGACGGCTCCGAGATCAACAAGGTAACGGTGCCGCTCATCCTCATCCCCGGCCAGCGGTTTATCGACCTCAATGCACCGTCGGTTGGCGCAACCGTCTGCAACCCTATCGCTATCAGCGGCTATTCAAACACTTTTGAGGCCGTCGTCTTGATTGAATTACGGTCGCGCGCTAGCGACGTCATTACACAGACCTTTACCACTGGCGGCAACCTGGGCGTCTATGCTGATTTCTTTACGAGCATCACCCATCCCATCACCACCGCCCAACCGCTGCTGGTGAGCGCGTACGAGGAGTCGCCCGCCGGTTTTGGACCGGTCGATGACACTGCGGTGCCGGTGTCGCTCTATCCGCCAGGCAGCAGTGAGTGTCCCTAAAGAGCAATGGGGGACAACCGATCACCCGTCGTCTACTCAGGGGGCAGCACCTCCAACGCCTCGACCTGAACCCCGGCAGGCGAGCCGGCGATGAAGAGGATGGTGTCAGCCGCACCGATCGCAACGGTTGTGTTGTTTCCTTCCGGGGCGGGCGGCAATTCGGCAAGGGTCAGGCCGACTTCGGGTAGGGCAACTCGCAAGCGCACACCCGGCTCGGTGCGGTATTGAATCCGCAGCAGCGTCCCAGCAGCTGTGTGGTGCAAGTGGAGCAATGCGGGCGCATCGCCAACAGTGCGTTGTACTCGCCCATCTGCCGTCTGTCGCCGTGGCCCCCAGTTGAGCGCGCCAAGCACCGCATACGGTTGTGGCGCGTCCGGCGGCGGCACACAATAGACTGTGATGCGTTCGTCGGCATAGAGCGGCTCCGGGCCGGCGAAGATCGCACTTGCCAGCGCCTCCGTGTACTCGCGTTCCAGCCCGCCAGGCATTTTGTAGCGGTCGAGCACGACAAACGCTACGTCAAGGTCATGCAGCACCGTCAGCCCAACCGTAGCCGGGTCCACATGGAGAATATCTGGTCCCAAATGGCGAAAGTGCTGCAAAACGGGCGCCCGTTCGGTCAAGGTACGCGGGTCATCGCGGCTGATATAGGCAACGGTCAACGGTCTTTGATGCACCGTCTGGTAGAGTAGATACCCCGGGCGGTCATAGTTCATGGGCAGGTTGAGCACTGCCCCTTCATCCGGCAGGGTGCGCAGTTGTTCGTAAAACGGCGGTGTGTCGGGCAGGCTGATCGGATAGGGCGCCACCCAAAACTCGAAGAGAACCAACACACAGGCGCCAACCCCGGCGATGAGCGGGAGCCGCGCTCCTGCCCGGTCCGCTGGCGCCGTCGTTTCGCCCAGTTTGCCCCGTAAGCGCCTCTCATGCTCACCTGTCACAGCCACCTGGCCTGGGCTGCGTAGGACTCGCCGCGACATCAGACTCGCAAGCCCCACCGCCGCGGCCACGGCGATAGCCAGTTGGACCATGAGCGCATAGCGGCTCACACTCCGGCTGATACGCATAAAGGGGATTAGCCGGTTGAGTAGCGCATAAGGCGTCCATCGTTCGACCACGCTGTCGCCGGCGGGGATGTCGCCAGCAGTAATATTACCCAGGTGCAACCGTGGCCCCAATGCCAGCAGCAAAAAGAAAAACGCACAAACGAGCCAAAATGCCGCCCGGCGCCGGTCGCGCCACACCGCCACGAGCGCCAGCGCCAGTGGCAGATAGCCGATGCTGATGGTGCGTTCGCTCACCGGCGCCACCTGGTTGCCGATCCACGAAAAACTGTCGGGCCGGAAAAGCGTGTGCAGCCGGTTGGGCACCAGAAAATCCATCACGCTGGCGCTGAGAATGTAGAGATCGGTCGCCGGCCGCACCATAAAACTAAACTGCAACGCTTCGCGCACCATCGGCGCCAGGATGGGGGCCAGCAGCGCAAGAAAGACGCCTCCCGTCACGCCGGCCGGCAAAAGGGCAGCCAACAGCGCGGAGAGCGCAGCCAGTGGGGTCTTTATAGGATCGAACCGGCCCCCAATCTCTTTCAGCCTCTGGATAAAGACCCAGAGCACAGCGATACCGGTGAAGAAAAAAAGATAGAGCACAAAATACCAATCGCACAACCCAGTCAGCGCGAGAAAGAAGCCGGCCATGAGCGCGCTGCGGAGCCAGGGTCGTCCACGGCGATTTGCGTGCAACGCCCGCAGCAGATAGAGCGCATAGAACGGAATCCACTGGAGCGCCATCACCTGCATGTGGCCCAACAGGTGCGCCATGTGAAAGGGTGAAAAGGTGAAGGCGAGACCGGCAAAGAAGGCGGGAAGCACAGAACGCGGAAGGCGAATTTGGGAGCGCGTAATCGCAAGTGTGGAATGCAGCACCCACTGTGTTAACAGATAGACGCCGTACCCGCCCAACACCCAACTGAACAGGACGACAGCGTTGTAGGCAGGGATGAGACCCAGGCTCAACTGGACAGGAAGTGTCACCAGACCATTGAAGGGGTTAAGGGTGTGAAAATAGAGACCCACGCCGGTGGGGTGGTAGAGCAGGTCGGTGACAAAGGGAGTCTGCTGGCGCTCCACCAGGGCGATCTTGATCCACCACTGGTTCCAGTAGTTTTGCCAGCCATCAAAGTCATCGCCGGGGATGGCAGTAGTAAGGTTCAACACCAGCGGCCAGGTCATGACCACGGTAAGGACCAGATAGAGAAGCAGAACCACGATGTGTCGCCACGTGGCCGGCGCCAGCAGTCGCCTGTACGGCAAAATTACCAATTCCAATCCTCTAGCGCGATGGGTAAAGAACCTGCCGAGGAGTATAGCGCAAGTCGGGTTGCGAGCCAAGTAGGATAGGGCAGTAGGGGGTGTCCAGAATTTGGAGCAGAGATGGAGCAGCCCAAGCATTCCGGGAAAGGGTCGGCGAGATGTGGGTTAAACGATGCATCTCTGGCCCTTTCCCGGAATGCGGGTGACGCTGATCGCCCCTAATCTACTCGCTTGCGCTGTTACATTGGGTTTATCTAGTACTACAACGAGACTTTGACGATTGTCGCTGGCAAGACCTCCGGGAGGTGACCACAAATAGTTTGGTTAACGAAGCTGATTCTGGTCACCTCCCGGAGGTCGGGTATCTAGCCACATAGACACACGAGCGGCAGGGGAGACCCTGCCGCTCGTGTGTCTATCTTTTCTATCCCTTAGCGGATGCTCAACTCGACCACCTCGCCGGTGTCGCGGCTGACGACGACCGTCGCCGTCTGGCTGCCGGTGCTCAGTTCGGCCACCCAGACGTCTTGACCAGCGCGTACATCAGGCGAAACGGTACGCTCGGTGATGGGGCCATCAAGCGCGTCCCTAGCCGCTTCGACGGCAATGGCCAGCGCCTGGCGGGCGCTGACGGGGCCTTCCACCCGCACCGGTATGCTCTCTTCCAGCCCTGGCCGCGTGCCAAGGGTAACACTCAATTCCAACGGCTCGCCGTTGCGCAGCACACTCAACCTAACTTCCTGGCCCGGCTCCGCCTTGGTGACCAGGTAGGCAACCAGATCCTCGAAGCGGCGCACTGGCTGACCATCGATGGCGGTAATGATGTCGCCGCCGCGCTGGATACCCGTCGCACTGCCACCGGTGCTGGCTGCCCGTTCAGCGCCGCGAATGCCGGCTGCCTCTGAAGGGCCATTTGGCACGACACCGCTGACATAAACACCCAACGTTTCGTTGTTGAGTTCAAGCGCCTTGGCCACCTCCGGTCCAATGCTTGTTCCGCTAAGGCCAAGGTAGGCGTAGTCGAACTTGCCGTTGGCGATGAGCGCCGGCACCACGCGCTGGACAATCGAAACCGGGATAGTAAAGCCAACCCCCGAATTGCTGCGGGTAGCCGACTCGATGGCAAAGTTGACCCCCACAACCTCGCCAGCCAGATTCAGCAGCGGGCCGCCTGAGTTGCCAGGGTTGATGGCTGCATCTGTCTGGATCACGTCGGGCAGCGTGTAGTTGGTGGAACCGAGCTGGCCCACCGGCATGCCTCGACCCAGGGCGCTGACAATCCCGGTTGTCATGGTGTTTTCCAGGCCAAAGGGGTTGCCCATGGCGATCACGGTGTGGCCGACCTTTAGGTTATCTGGGTTGGCCAGGGGCAACGGGCGCCAGGTAAAGCCATTGGGTGATGTCACCTTGACTACAGCCAGGTCGGATTGGGGGTCGGTCGCAACCACTTCACCGTCGGCCCACTGGCCGTTGTTAAAGACCACCACCACTTCGGTGGCGCCATCGACCACATGGTTATTGGTGACAATATGCCCTTCGCTGTCATAGATAAAACCGGAACCCTGACCCCGTTGTGGGGGTAGCTCACCTTCAGGCAGACCGGGGAAGCCGGGGATGTTGGGGAAGGGGAGGTTGCCCAGATTGGTGCTCATCTCCTTAGTGACCCGGATGTTGACCACTGAAGGTGCAATCTGGTCATATAACTGCGCCAAGGCGTTTTGATCCTGCAGGAGGGAAGCGTCTACCTGGAGCGATTGGGCTTCAAGCAGGGTGGCCCCAGGTGATGCAGTCACCGGCACGCTAGTCCAGAGCAAGGGGGCGTAGACGGCGCCCAAGACCAGAGTCAGGGCCAACAACGCCACCAGAGCAATTCTGGCGAAATATGGATTTGAGCGGGTTTGCTCGGTTGCCGGCACCAGGCGATAGTTTGGATCCGGGACGTTCTTTATTGACATCGTTTGTTCTCCATTGAGAGAGTGTTTTCAAGTGGTTGTCCGCTACCGGCCGCTTGGGCCACAAGGATAGCAGGGGCAACGCATCCGTTTCCACAGCGAAGGCACTACATAATCAACTTTGTTGGCAGCGTCTTCTTGTCCAAAAAGCTGTCTGTAGGCAGTTATAGCGGGGGCGTTTTAATTGTGCGTGAATGAAAAATAAGAAAGTGGTGAGGAAGGTGAGAAGCAGTGGAAGCGAGATTTTGTCAAAAAAGCTTCGTTTCCACTGCTTCTCACTTTCCTCACCGCCAACCTATTCATCCGGCGCTGGCGTGGGTGCCGGGCCGGCGACCCCGGCAACATTTGCCAACTGGGTCAACGTATTCTGCAACTGCAACATCCCCTCGCCATAGGCACCCCAGTCGCCGGCGCGCAAACTTTCTTGGGCGGCATTATATTGGGAATTGGCGCGAATGATCAACTCTTCCAGTGAATCCACGATGGCGTCCTCCAGCCCGACATCCCCAACTGCGGCGGTAGCGCCCTCGGTAGGCAGTTGCCCGTCCGCTGCGGCTAGTTCTATCAAGCCAGCCTCGGCCAGGACATCGTCGCCCAGCAGTTCGCCCAGTGCCAGCCCGAGATTTGGCGCCATAATCACACGCTCGCCCGTCGCCAAGACCACCCGGCGGAGCTCGGGGATGCGACCAGTAGCGGCCTGAAGATAAAGCGGCTCGACATAGAGCAGGCTGTTCCCCAATGGAATAATGATCAGATTACCACGGATGACGCTGCTCCCCTGCTGATTCCACAGCGCCAGTTGGGCGCTGATCACCCCATCCTGGTCGATACGCGCCTCGATCTGTTTGGGGCCAAAGTAGAGCGTGTCTTTGCCAAACTCGTAGGCCACCTTCTGGCCGTAGAAGTCGGGGTCGCTGTGGGCCGCCAGCCAGGCGGTCATATTTTCGCGGTTAGCCGGGGTAAACGGCAGGATCTGCATAAAGTGGAGCCCATCTCGGTCTGGCAGTTCCATGAGCACATAATAGGGCTCCATGCGCACCACCTGGTCATCAAAAATCTCCTCCGGCCAGGCCCAGACATCTTCACGGTTGTAGAAGTCGCTCGGAATGGTCATGTGATAGAGGCGATAGACTTCGGATTGGATGGTAAAGATGTCGTTGGGATAGCGGATGTGGCGCCGGAGATCTTCCGGCATCTCGCTGATCGGGACAAAGAGATCAGGGAAGATACGCTCGTAAGCCGCAATAATCGGGTCGTTTGGGTCAGCCACATAGAAGGACATACTTCCGTCGTAGGCGTTGGTGACGACTTTGACGGCATTGCGAATATAGTTGAGGCCGTTGGGCAGCGGCGTGCTGTAAGGAAAATGGCCGCTCATCGTGTAGGCGTCGTGCATCCAGTAGAGGCCTCCGTCGTCGCCGATGACGATGTAGGGGTCGCGGTCAAATTCAAGGAAGGGGGCCACGTCACGCACGCGCTCGGCAATATTGCGGCGCCAGAGCAACTGGCTGTCGCTCGTGATGTCCTGGTTGAGCACCATATTGAGGTCGGCAAAGTGGAGTGCAAAGAGCAGCCGGGCGCCCAGCCTCATATCGATACCGGTGGCAGCGTCAAAGTTGGTGGTAACGATCTGGTCACCGCGTGAATAGTCAAACTCCGCCTGCTGGGTGCGAGCGATGACGTAGTCATTGGTGCGTTCGCCAAAGTAGATCTGCGGCGTCGTCAACTCGATCAGCCCCTGGGGCGGCAGGTCCTTGAGTAAGAAGGTGGGCAGCCCATCTCGCGCCACCTGCGCCACAGGTGAAACCGCTACGCCGTAGCCGTGGGTATAGACCAGGCGGCGGTTGACCCAGGTCTGTGCTTCGGGGTTGAGCCGTTCAGGCACCAGTTCGCGGGCGGCGATCATCACCTGGCGCAGTTGCCCATCGATGACATAGCGATCCACATCGATGTCGTTGAACTCATAGTACTGCGTCAACGCCTGCACCTGGTTGTAAGTCTGCAACAAGGGTCGATAGTCCCACAGCCGAATGTTGAGGACAGTGTCACGCCCCTGGCGCAAGGTCTCGGCCGTGAGCGGCTGATTGCCGACATAGGGTTGTATCTCGATACGATCCAGGTCAAAAGCAGCGCGCGTGTAGCGAATGTTGTGACCGATATATTCGGTTTCCAGCGTCAACTCGTTGGGGGCAACCTGGAAGCGCTGGATAATGCTGGGGTAGAGGCTGCCCGCCACCACGGCCAGGATCGCCCATGCTGCCAACACGACCACGATGGTGCGCCAGCCGCGGCGGAGAACGGCTGCCACCAGCAGCGACGCCGCCGCCACAAAGGTCACGACCATGAGCAGGTTGTAGACCGGCAACTGCGCGTGAACATCGGTATAGCCGGCGCCAAAGGTGGCGCCCCGGCGGCTATAGAGCAACTCGTAGGCGCTGATCCGGTAGCCCCAGGCCATGAGCGCCAGCACCAGGGCGGCCAGTATCGCCAGGTGGATGAGCACCGGCTTTGATACCGACCAACCACGTATCCCAACCCCTGCTACCACCGCACTGGCAAGCAGCGTGACAAAAGTCACCATGAGCAGCCAACCTCGCACCACCTGCCAGACCGGCAACGTAAAGAGGAAGAAGCTGATATCCTGCTGGAAAATTGGGTCCGCCAGGCCAAAGTCGCGCTGATTCAGGTAGAGCAACAATTCCTCCCAGCGGCCGGATGCGCCAGCACCCATGAGCAAGGCAAAGAATGCACCGGCGACCAACACCAGCGTCATCATGCGTGCGCCGGTAGCGAAGGCAATCTGGTCGACCACCGTGTTGGTCAACCCAAAGGGTTCAAGCCGCCGGGCGATGAGCACATTGGCTGCAAAAAAGAGAAAGGCTACCAGCGCGCCCACAGCGAAGAGCCCTAGCGATGCCCAGATCCGGGTAAAAAAGACGCTCGCCAGCTCAAGGCTGTCATACCAGAACCAGTCGGCGTAAAAGCTGACGATACGGTTGAAAAAGAGGAAGATCAGCAGAGGAATGATGATCCACAAATAGCGCCGCGGGTTAATCTCGCCAGCGACGGGTGGACGTGGGGTCCGGGGGGGCTGCTGCGGTGGGCCGATCCCCCCTTCGCGCTCCAGCCCTTCTTCGAGTGAACGGATCAGGTCAGCAAACGGGTCATCTCTTCGCATGTAAGTCCCTTCAAATCATTGCCGGGCACACAGCTGCGCCGGCGAACTTTTCGTCATTTCGCATAGGATACAGATATTGTACCAG
>QEUW01000277.1 GCA_003577005.1 Chloroflexota bacterium
CCCGGAGGTGACCGAGGCGCGTCTGCGCGGGCAGGAATACCTCCTCGAGCGCCGCCTCTTCCGCCGGCGGTCGACCGGTGAGGTGATCGAGCAAGATCGTAAGGGCGGCGCCGCGTGGACCCGCTTTGCCTTCCCGACCTGGTGGCACTACGACGTGCTGCGGGGGCTCGAATACCTGCGCCGCGCCGGCGTCGCACCCGACGGGCGCATGGCCGAGGCGATCGACCTGGTCGAGTCCAAGCGCGACGGTAACGGGCGGTGGCCGCTCGAGACCCGGCACCCCGGCCAGATGCCGGTCGAGATCGATGAAGGCGAGGGCGGGAGCCCTCTGGGCGCGAGCCGGTGGAACACCCTCCGCGCCTTACGCGTGTTGGACTGGTATTCAGCGCGAGACTAGCGCAGATGCTGCCCCCGGTCTCGTGCTCTTACCGGTTGCTCACGATCTCTTCGGAGCGCCCGAACCCCCTCCGCTAGTACTACAACCGCTGTTTGGCAAAGACCTCCGGGAGGTGGCCAGCGAGATTTGGATCATTCGGAGCTTCTACGGCCACCTCCCGGAGGTCTTTGGGAGGAGTTCCGGTAAATGCGGTTGTAGTACTACGCCAGCCGGTAGAACGAAACGGCATTATCGTAAAAGAGCTTGCGCAATTCGGCGTCGGAGCAGCCGCTGACGGCCCAAGCGAGCGTCTCAACCCAGCGGGGGTATTCGGTGGCCTGATAGGCAACGGGCCAGTCGCCACCGTACATAACCCGGTCGAAGCCAAAGCTGTCGATCACATGGTCGATGTAGGGCTTGAGGTCCTCACGCGTCCACTGTTGGTGATCCGCCTCGGTCACCAGACCAGATACCTTGCACCAGACATTGGGGAGTGCGGCTAGGGTTCTGATCTCGTTGCGCCAGGGGTCAAGCACGTGGTGCTTGATGTCGGGCTTGCCGATGTGGTCGAGAATGAACTTGACATTAGGACACTGGTCGACCAGCTTGATGGTGTTTGCCAACTGGATGTGCGAGATGCAGATGTCAAAGCTCAAACCATAATCAGCCAGCGCCTGCACCCCGCGCACAAAATCGGGCCGCAGACAGAACTCGATATCTGGCTCGAATTGGATGATGCGCCGGACGCCTTTGATCAGCGGGTTGGCGGCTAGCTCTTCCAGATCGGGACGGGCGGCATCACCCTTCTCCAGCGGCGCCCAGGGCACGATCCCTTCGATGCGGGCGTCTTGTTGCGCCAGACTGGTAACCCAGGCTGCCTCTTCGCGATATTGTGCCGGGTCCACCTCGCATTGCAAAAAGACCATCATTTCGACGTTTACCGGTCCGCAGTGCCGGTTGTAATCCTCCAGCAGATAGGGCTTGTTGAGCAGCGGGATCTCGTCCAGCCAGGGATAGCGCAAATAGCTTGGGTTCCAAAGATGCACGTGGGTATCGACAATAGGAAACTCGATCATGGCTCACTCCTAAACTGCGGTTGCTTTGAAAACGCGAATGATGGTTGGTTGAATAAGCAAAAAACCTCGCGTTTTCAAACAGAGCAAAGTATAATTTACCAGCTGCTGGTGATGAATCAAGCCGAACCCGCAAAGGCGGAACTTTCACCCAACCCTTCGCTGCCCAGCCCCATGTAGCCGCCATCCACGCGCAATTCGGTCGCAGTGATAAAGCTGGCATCATCGCTGCACAGAAAGAGGATGGCGCGCGCCACCTCGCGCGCTTCGCCCAGCCGGCGCAACATGTGATAGCGCCCCCAGACCGGCTCCCACTTGGAGCGGTCGCCCTCGGCGGCTTTGGCGACTTCGGGCGTCCAGATCCAGCCGGGGCTGACCGAATTGACGCGAATGTTGTCCACGGACAGGTCGAGCGCCTGGCAGCGGGTCAGAGCGAGGATAGCTCCCTTGGAGGCATTGTAGGTCCAGCGGTTGGGTTGGGCGATGTGGCCGGAGATGCTCGCTACATTGACAATGGCGCCGCCGGTGCGCCGCATGGGTTGGTGGCAGGCCTGCACCATGTTGGCGTAGCCGCGCACGTTGACGCCCAGGCTGCGTTCCCAATCGGCGGTCGTCGCATCCAACCCCTTGGCGATAAAGCTGACGGCGTTGTTGACCAGAAAGTCGAGCCGCCCCCACTCGTCTGCCAGCGCTTCCACCGCACGTTGGCAGGCCTCCCGGTCGGCGACATCGACGTGGAAGAAGCGGGCGACGCCGCCTTCCGCCTGGAGCATTTCGGTGGTCTGGCGACCGGCTTCGGCATTGATGTCAAAGATGGCGACCTGTACGCCTGCTGTGGCAAATTCATGCGCAGTCGCCGCGCCGATGCCAGAGGCGCCGCCGGTGACAATGGCAACTTTGTCTTTCCAATCCATGGCTCCTCCTGTTCTCACGGCCTATGCTGTTGATAGCGTTGGTTTGGGTGATTATATACCCTCTCTGTTGTGGATTGCCAACGCCCAAAAATCGTTTGCACAAATTGCATCGATCAGGTAAGCTGATGCGGAATAAAACCCGCGTTCTTCTGCGCCACGATTCATCAGAGGAGGCTGTATGTCCGCAGCACTTTGGCAGGATGCGAAGACGGTCTGGCAAGAGCGTTTTCGAGCGCCAATCCTCTACCAACCACAATTGGCAAAAACCAATCCGGCGCGCGGCCTGGTGATCAGCAATCAGGCTTCGGAAGCCTTTCAACTCTATGCGTGGGATGTCTCCAGCGGCACTTTGCGCCAACTGACCGATCGCCCCGACGGCGTGGGGGAAGGGTGGATCGGGCCCGATGGCCGCCTTGTCTATTATCTGGCGGACGAGATGGGCGACGAGCACGGCCACGTTGTGCGTGTACCGTTTGAGGGGGGGGCGGCTCAGGATTTGACGCCGGAGATGCGGCCCTACACGCTGCGCGGCTTTGAGATCAGCCGGGCCGGCAATCTCCTGGCCTTTAACCCGGTCAACGCCGATGGCTACCAACTGGTCTGTGTTGAACTGGGGCCAGATGGGGTGCCGGGCGCGCCCCGGTCGATCTTCCAGAGCCGCTGGGAGACGTGGGAGTCCATCCTCTCTGCCCGTGGCGAGATCGCTGCCATGAAGTCTAGCGAGCGGGCGGGGGGCGCACGCCGTTACAGCACGCTGGTCTTTGAGACCGCCAGCGGCCAACAGGTCGGCGAATTGTGGGATGGGCCGGAGCACAGCGTGGAGCCGGTCGCCTTCTCGCCCGTCACCGGCGATTTCCGGCTGCTCGCTACGACCACGCGCACCGGCTTCAACCGCCCGCTGATCTGGAATCCAGAAACTGGCGACCGCAATGACCTTGCGCTGCCCGAATTGGAGGGCGAGCTGTTGCCGATAGAATGGTCGCCCGATGGCAGGCAACTCTTGCTCTGGCACCTTCACCAGGCCATCGAGCAGCTATATGTCTATGACCTGGATCAGCAGCGTCTCCTCTCCCTCCAGCATCCCAGCGGCTCTTTTGGTGTATTCAAAGCAAGCGCATTTTTTGGGCCAGAGGGCGAGGTCTGGGCGAGCCTGGAAGATGCCGCACAGCCACCCCGCCTGTTGGCGCTCGATGGCGCTACGGGTGCATTCAAGCGCACGGTGTTGGCGGTGAGCGATCTACCGGAGGGCCGCCCGTTTCAGTCGGCGACCTTTGGCTCCTCGGATGGGCAACCGGTGCAGGGTTGGCTTGGACTGCCGGCTGGCGAAGGCCCTTTTCCCACCATCCTGGCAATGCACGGCGGGCCGCACCTTGTGCAGACCAACAGTTTTGACCCGGTTGCGCAGGCGTGGCTTGATCACGGCTTCGCCTTCCTGACTATCAACTATCGTGGCTCAACCACCTTTGGCCGCGCCTTTCAAGAGCAGATCTGGGGTAATCTGGGCCACTGGGAGTTAGAAGACATGGTGGCCGCCCGCAACTGGCTGGTCGAGCAGCAGATCGCCCCGCCCGACGCCATCTTTCTCCACGGCGCATCGTACGGCGGCTATCTTACGCTGTGGGGTCTAGGCCGGCGCCCCAACCTGTGGGCGGGAGGGATGGCGCTCGTGCCGGTCACCGACATGCTCAGCGATTATGAAGATGCATCGGAGGCGCTCAAAGGCGCGATGCGGGCGTGGATGGGCGGGCCACCGGAGCAAAAGCGCGACCAGTACATCGCCAGTTCGCCCATCACCTATGCCGAACAAGTGCAGGCGCCGGTCTTGATCATTCAAGGTCGCCACGACACGCGTGTGCCTCCACGCCAGGTCGAACTCTACGAGGCAAAGATGAAAGCGTTGAGCAAACCGGTCAAGGTCATCTGGTATGACGCAGGTCATGGCACTGGGTCGGTGGAGTTGTCGATCCAGTTTATGGAGCAGATGCTGCAATTCGCCAATGAGATCCTCCGTGACAAGATGGTAAGGTGATAAGATGGTAAGGTGACAAGATGACGGTCACCTGATGCCGGTCGTCTGTGTACGCTTGCCAATTTCAGCGATTCTAGCGAAAGGGAACCGATGACCGCTCCGTTCCGCCTGCCTGAAGACCTCGAAAAGCTGGTCGATCTGTCGCGCACTGTGCGCCCCGACAACCTCACCGTGGCCTGTTTTGTCTTTCCACAATGGCATCGCTCGGCGCTCAACGACCGCCTCTACGGGCCAGGCTGGACGGAATATGTGCAGATGCGCGGGGCGCGGCCCTGGTTCCCCGGCCATCACCAGCCGCGCACGCCGTTGCTCGGCGAACTGGACGAGCGCGACCCGGCGACCTGGGAGACCTATATCGATCTGGCCGTGAGCAGCGGCATCGATACCTTTATCTTCGACTGGTACTGGTATGACCACGGGCCGGCGCTCCACGAGGCGCTGGAAGAAGGCTTTCTGCGCGCCCGCAACCGTGAGCGGATGCGCTTTGCCGCCATGTGGACCAATCACCCCTGGGCCATCTGGTTTCCCACGGCTGGCGCACCGCCCGCGGCCGAGTGGCTTGCTCTGTGGGAAACGAGTGGTCTCGGTTCCTACGAGCCGGCCTATCCCTGCCCGGAAACCGAGGAAGAGATCTGGCGCAGCCTCACCTACCTCATGGCGCGCTATTTTCATCTGCCCAACTATTGGCGGATCAACGACAAGCCGGTGCTCCCTCTATGGGACTTATCGTTGCTGATCAACCGGTTTGGTACGGACGGCACCTATACCTTACTCGACGAATTACATTCCTTTGCACAGAAACTTGGTCACCCCGGCATCCATTTTCATGCCGTTGCCCAGGAGCCGGCTGTGCTGCCCGTTCTGGACCAGTTGGCTGCGGCCGGTGTCAACAGCTACAGCCTCTACAACGCCCTGGCGCAGGCCGTGGGTGGCCGTCCCGATGCAGAAGAATTGCCCGATTATGGCGTGGTCGCCGCCGATGTGGTCGCCAAGGTGTGGCCGCAGGTGGATGCTGCTTCTACGCTCCCCTGCTTCCCCAATATCAGCCCCGGCGCGGATAACGCACCGCGCGTGCTCATGCGCCCGCGGCCCGAGCAGCCAAGCCGCCAAAAGTGGCCGGGTACGGTCATCATCGTGGACGAAGCACCGGCCGCGTTCGAGGCACTGACACGGGCAGCGCTGGCCTATCTCAATGAGCGACCGCACATCCCGCCCGTGCTCACCATTGGCTGCTGGAACGAGTGGACCGAAGGCCACTATCTGTTGCCCGACACCAGGCATGGCTTTGGCATGGCGCGAGCATTGGGACGTGGTTTGCAGGTAAACAAGTGGCAGGGAAACAGATAGGCCGGTGGAGGCCAAACTCCACCGGCCCTTGCAACGGAACCAAGGAGAAACCACACGTATGTCAGCGCAACGACAGTTTTCACGGCGCAGGTTGCTACAAGTTCTTGGGGCGGGAAGCGCCGGTCTCGCCCTGGCGGCCTGTACGCCGGTGGCACCCCAGGCCGGACAAGCAGGAAGCGAGACGGCTGCAGAGAGTGAACTCAGCGTGCTGGTCTGCTGCTATGCCCCGCCCGACCTCGAAGTACGCAATCAGGTCAATGCTGATTTTGAGGCCGCCCGGCCCGGTGTCAGACTGGCGCAGGAGTTGCTGCCCGCCGGGCAAAACTATTTCGAGAAGCTCCAAACGCTGATCGCGGCCGGCACCCCGCCTGATGTCTTTGATATGTGGGAAGGTTATGTGCAACCATACGCCGCCAACGGCGCCATTCTCAACCTGGACCCGTTTTTGGAATCCGACCCTCGTCTCAGCAAGGACGATCTTCTGCCCGCGGCCATTGATGGCGGCAGTTGGCAGGATCATCTCTATGCGCTGCTGATCGGTTTCATCCCCGGCCCGGTTTCGCTCTATTACAACATCGATCATTTTGACGAGGCTGGGGTCGCCGCACCGACCGCCGAGTGGCGCTGGGAGGATGTACACAGTGCCGCCCAGACCTTCACCCAGGATACCAACAGCGACGGCACACCCGACCGCTGGGGTGTGGCCTTTGACCTCTGGTTCGTCCCCTGGCTGCACTGGATCTGGTCCAACGGCGGCGATGTCTTCAACCGTGATGAGACGGCCTGTGCGCTGACCGATGCGCCAAGCGTCGAAGCGCTACAGTGGTGGGCAGATCTGGTCAATGTGGATAGACTGGCCCTGGCCCCGTCTCTGCTTGCTTCCATGCAGGGCGGGCTCAACGCCTTTCAGACCGGTCTGGTCTCTATGTACCTGGGCAACGCCTGGGATGTGGGCACGTTGAAGAGCGCCCAAGACCTCAACTGGAAGGCAGTCTTGTCTCCCACCGCCAACAACGGCAACCGCGTGTGGTACATGCACTTCCAGTGTTGGGCCATCTCCTCCCAGGCAGAGGCGCCCGATATCGCCTGGGAATATATTCGCGATTTTACCTTTGCTTATGAGCCGGCCATCCAGGAGATTGCGCCAACGATTCCCGGCATCAAAGAGCTGTTGCCCTCCTTTGACAACGAAACCACGCGCGAACTGGGTTATCAACCGCTGCTCGACCTGGTCACCCAGCCCGGTATCCTGCGTATCCCCGGCGGCGGTGAAAAGTGGGACAAGATCAGCGGGCTGATCCAGGCTGAACTGGACCTGGTCTTCGCCGGCGAGAAGAGCGCGGCCGATGCCGCGGCGGCGGCCTGCCCCAAGGTGGATGAGGAACTGGCGCGGGCGTAAGTGAAAAGACAGAGATTGAGGAGATAGGGGAGATTGGCCGGTTGTGCCACTCTCTCAATCTCCTCAATCTCCAAAATCTAGAAAATCTCTGGTACAAAAACGGCCTATGCACTTCAACCGCTTCCCTCACCCTGACCACTGGCTACAAAACGCCGCTTCACTGGCTATGTCTGCCTTGCTGGCGCGGCTGGACTTGGCGCATGACGCCCGGCCTTTCTTCTGGATCGACCTGCGCCAGCAGCCGCCCCAGGCGTCCCATTCGTACTGGGACCGCTGTGATATTGCCGGTCGCTTTGTCGATGGCCTGGTGCTGGCGCGCCAGATGACCGGTCGCACCGACCACGTGGATGCGGAGATTCTGCTGCGCGATTTCCTCTGGGCGCAACAGGACCCGGAGGATGGTCTGTTCTACAATTGGGAAGGGGACAACCAGCCCAACGCCGAGATGAGCAAGTATCTGCCCGACCTGGACAGCAGCACCTTCCACCGCCACGTGGACCTGTTCTGTCAGCGTTCGCCGCTGTTGGCGATGACCACCCTGCTGGCGTTGGGCGATGAGTCGATGCGCCCACGGCTGCAACAGATGGTGCGGGGTCTGTTGACTCTTGCCGAGCGGACGGGAGACGAACTGCGCTTCCCCACCTACCGCTGGGCGCGTGAGATCCGGCCCGAGTGGGTGCAAGGGACGAACGCCCCGGAAAAGTGGCTGGGCTATCGCTATGCGCTTCTCACCGGTCTGGCGCGCTATGTGGAACTGGCCGAAGAGCCGGAGGCAGTCGACCTGGCGTTGGGTCTGGCTCGCTTCTATATGCGTCATGGTGATGTGCCACCCGATGGTCGTTTTGCTGCTAACACCCATTCCGGTGGGGTCTTGCCGGCGACGGTCGGGATCGCCCGGCTGGGCGTTTGGGCCGGTGATACGGAGATGGTGGCGTGGGCCAATCGGGTCTATCTGTGGGTGCGTGAGAACACACCTGAATTTGGTTTTCTGCTCGATGGGCTGGGGCTGGATGGCTTCTTTGCCGGCACCTGCGAAACCTGCGGCCTGGCCGACCTGGTCCACCTGGCGCTGGTGCTGACCGAAGCGGGAGCCGGCGATCACTGGGATGATATCGAGCGCATCGCCCGTAACCAGCTATTGGAAAACCAGTACCGCCATCCCGACCGCATCCGCCAGCTCTATCCCGGTATCGCCGAGAATGTGCTGGCGATGATGCACGGCGGCTTTGAGTGTGCCGCCTATCCCAACCGGCTGCTGACCTGGGTGGGCGTCGAGGGTTGTTGCATCGGCGGCGGGATCCGGGCGTTGTACCTGGCCTGGCGCGGTGCCCTCACCGACCGGGATGGTGAAAGCTGGGTCAACCTGGGTTTTTCGCGCACGACACCTGCCGTCCAGGTGATCGGCCACGAGCCGTGGCGCGGCCAGATCGATGTGCGTGCCCACGCACCACGGCAGGTGCATATCCGGGTGCCAGGTCACGCCGGACGGGCCCAGGTCCGCACGTTGATAGAGGGTCAAGATGCGGATGTAGGCTGGCAGGGGCCCTATGCGACCTTTGCGCTCCAGGCGGGGCAGACGGCAACCCTCTCTTATCCCTTGCCAGAATCCAACCGCAGCTATCAGATCGCCGGGCAGACCTATCAAGCTCGCTGGCGGGGCGCTACGATGGTGGAGATCCAGCCCACGGGTGAGGGGTATCCAACCTATCAGCGGCAGCACCTTTGGGCCGAAGACTCGAGCGCGGAAGCTGAGCCACCCCAGGTGGCCGAGACACCGGAGCCGGTGCCGTTCTTGTGGTAAGATAGGGCGGTCTTGTACCATATCCCCGGCTCCCAGAAGAAATTCTGACCGCCGCGGCCCCATGAGTGATAGGGCAAGATCTGGGGCCAACAAAAGAGCGAATCACTTGCTTTACTACCATCAACCCAACTATCATCAACCCAACTATCATCAACCCAACTATCATCAACCCAACTATCATCAACCCAACTATCATCAACCCACACAAAGGATGTGACGAACCGTGTCCACGATTCGACTAGGCTATGTCGGCTGCGGCTTTATGGCGCAAAAGGCGCATCTGCCCAATTTTGCCGCCACTGCGGGCTGCGAACTGGTTGCGCTGGCCGAAGTGCGCCAGGAGTTGGGCAAACGGGTGCAGACCCGTTTTGGCATTCCCCGGCTCTACCCCCACCATGAGGCCATGCTGGCTGACCCAGAGATCGATGCGGTCGCCGTGTCGGCCGCCTTTGGCATCCAGGGCGAGATCGCACGCGATGCGTTGCTGGCCGGCAAGGATGTCTTTATGGAAAAGCCCATGGCGATCTCGCTGGCCCAGGCCGATGCGATTCTGGCGGCTGAAAAAACGTCGGGCCGGCGCCTCATGGTCGGCTACATGAAGCGGTACGACGCCGGCAACGAACTGGTGAAGACGAGAATCGACCACTACCGCACCAGCGGCGAACTGGGTCCTCTCACCTATGCGCGCAACCATGGCTTCTGCGGCGACTGGATCGCCGGGCTGGACACGCCACAGGACAAGAGCGACGAGCCCATGCCCCAGGCGCCCGTGGTCGGGCCGGAGTGGTTGCCGGCGGCTTATCTGAACCAGTATATCGGCTATCTTCAGCAGTACACGCACAACGTCAACTTGCTGCGCTGGTTCCTGGATGCAGGCGACGATGTGCGCGTGCGTACGGTTGATCTCGATAGCGACGGCTATACCGGCATCGTCATCTTCGACATGGCGGGAGTGCGCGCTGTGCTGGAAACGGGGCGCATCAGCCACTATCGCTGGGACGAGCATACGCAAATTTACTTTGGCGACGGCTGGGTCCAGACCTGGGCGCCGCCGCTATTGCTCAAACAGACGCCAGCCGAGGTAGAAATCTACCGCGCCGGCAAAGAACAGAGCTTCACCCGTTCCATCCCGCAGCCAGCCTGGTCGTGGAGTTATAAACGCGAGGTGGAGCACTTTATCCACTGCTTGCAGAGCGGAGAGCCATTCCGCTCCTCGGCTGCTGATACGTGCACCGACGTACGCCTGTTCGAGGAGATTTTCCGGCTGTACGTCCAACAGCAAGATGACAAGAGGATAGAATGAAGATCAGAATTTGCGCAACCTACCCCCTTTCGGTATAGTTCCGCCATGCCCACGCTCTACCCGGATGCCGAAGCCCGCCGACGGACTGTGCTCGTGGTTGTGGTCAACAACGCCGAGGACCTGCGCCGCGCCGCGGCCGAGGGCTGGTATCGCATCCCGCAGCGCCGGGCGCCGCGCCGGATTGGCGCCGATTACCTGGCCTTTTACCAGACGGGCGCCTTCAAAG
>QEUW01000835.1 GCA_003577005.1 Chloroflexota bacterium
GAGCGAGCCACCCTTCAGCCAGCAGCCGACGCAGAAGCAGATGCCGACATTAGGGCTGTCGGCAATTTCCAACGCCCGCCGGTAGCCGTCGTAGCTGCTAAAGATACAGCGGGGGATGCCGGCCAGCTCGGGTTCGGGCGGGTCGTCGGGGTGGATGCCGATCTTGACGCCCGCTTCTTCGGCCACCGGTGCTACTTCCTGGATGAAGCGGGTGAAGTTGTCCCAGATCTCTTCTTGGGTGTAAGCACGACCATGCGAATAGGGCGTTGGATAGTAGGTTCCGGCCCAATGCCCTTTTTCGGACTTGGCCCGATCAAAGGCGCGGGCGCTGGCGCCGCCGCGCGTCGTTTCGCGCTCGGTGCTCCAGATGCCGTTGGCCATGTGAGCATAAGTCGTGTAGGGGATGCCGGCTTTACCCAGGTCGCGCAGATGTTGTTTGTACTGTTCTACCTTGGCGTTGCGGTTCTCCAGGTTGAGGACGATGGCATCCTGGTTGTGGACATCACGGTTGCCAAAGCCATAGACCGTGATGCCGTGGTCGGCAAAAAGTTTACGCCGGCTGGCGTAATACTCGTAGCTCGACTTGCTGGCGTCGGTCCAGAGCACGGCGTAGTCGATGCCCATCTGCTTGACAAACTTGAGGTCGTCTTCGCTCGGCTCTGGCGACATCTGCGCCGCAATTTTTAGGCCGGGTTCAATGGTGGGTAGGGTCATGGCAGAGCCTCCGTTCAAAAATCTCCTCAATCTCCCCAAATCTCAACAAATCTCTAGCCATTGGGAGATTATAGAGATTCGAGGAGATTTGAGGAGATTCGCTTAGAACGTCGTCCGCAGCGTCTGCGCCTGGCCGGATTCGGCGGCGCGGTAGGCGGCGTCGAAGATCTCGACCACGTGGCGGGCGTGTTCGGCGGTGGAGATTGTTGGCTTGTCCTCGCGGATCCAGTCTACCAGTTGCATGATGTCTTCGTAGACATGCGCCTCTTCCACCTCGCGGTGTTTGCCCACGACGTGGGGCAGAGAGGCATTCATGCTCTTGTATTGCTCTTCCAGGTCACGACCGGGGTAGTCGATGGGTTCCTCGTTTAGTTTACCATCGCGCAAGACCCCTTTGGTGCCAAAGAACATGGGTGACCAGGCGCCAGGAATGCCACCGGCAGCCGCGCCGTAGGCAAAGGCGTAGAGGTTGTTGCCAAAGTCGAGCACCATAAAGGTGTTATCGTCCATGTCGGTGGGCAGCATCTCGCCGCGGAACTCGCGCTCGTGGATGCGCACGCCCGACATGGCCGTGACCCGCTTGACCGGGCCGAGGATGCCGGTGAGCGCGTGCATGCCGTAGACCGTCATGTCATAGAGCGGTCCGCCGCCGGGCCGGCGGTAATACCAGGCCGGGTTGATATTGGAGAGCGGGTCATCGCCGGTACGCACCCGTTCGCGCCGGGTTGATATTGGAGAGCGGGTCATCGCCGGTACGCACCCGTTCGCGTTCGTGGTAGGTGCCAAAGGCAGCGCCGGTGACTGCCCAGGTCAGGTGGCCGAGCGCGCCCTCCTGAATCAACTCACGGCAGCGTTGGAAGACGGGTCGCAGCATTTGCCCAGGGCAGGAGACCAACTTGACCCCTTTGCGTTGGGCGCGTTCGATGAGGTCGTCGGCCTCATCGACTGTTGTGGTCATTGTCTTGTTGAAGTGGACATGCAACCCATGCTC
>QEUW01000278.1 GCA_003577005.1 Chloroflexota bacterium
GAGGTCGCTATTTGGCACGCCCGGAGGGATTCGAACCCCCGACACCTGGTTCCGAAGACCAGTGCTCTATCCACTGAGCTACGGGCGCACAATCTTCCTTTACAAAAGGATACCATAAGTGGGCATTTTCGTCTAGCCTGACGAGCGGTTTTAATCGTGAAATTGTTAGCAAGTTGTTAGGATTTGCTGCACACGGACGCCAAGAGTATGGTACGATATAGTTGCTACCTGTATTGACACATCAAGTTGGGTAGCGAGTCAGGAGGTGCGACGTACTTTGTCAAGTGCGTTGCACCTGGATTGCATGACCTAACTTCATTTGTCAGTACAGCTACCCAATAGAGACGGATCTACCTTTCCCCCATTGAACGATCGATGTTTCTTTGCGCTGTCCAATAGGCACAGCGGAACATCATCTTTTTGAGTTTCTGTTAAGTTCTTTGTAAACTTATGGGTAAGAGCACGCTGTTCCTTGATATTGTTCCATCTGCCAACGGTAATATGCAGCGGTCAGCATTGCGAACCCTGCGCCTACCGGCTGTCACCACTGTTTAAGGTTTGCCGGACATGAAGGACTACTACGACATCCTGGACGTTCCGCTTACCGCTACGGCGGATGAGATCAAGGCCCGGTATCGCCAGTTAGTGCGTGTCTATCACCCGGACCGTTTTACAAATCTCACTGACAAAGAGTATGCCGAGCAAAAGTTGAAGGAGATCAACGAAGCGTACACGGCCCTGATCGCTTACGCCGGTAGCCAGCGCGCGCCGACACCGGGCCACATACCGCCGGTCCCCATTGTGGAACCTGCGACACTCGACTTTGGTGTAATACCGCCCAATCGTCGCACCAGCGCCCGGCTACAGGTGGGCAACATGGGTGGCACGGCCCGCAACGTTAGCTTTACCTATAGTGACGAGCAACCCTGGTTTACGCTCACTAGAGGCAGGCAAGTCTACCCCGATCAGCCTGTGCCCGTGGAATTTGAGGTGCTGGTAAATACCGCAGGACTGGTGCCAGGCCAATATACGGGCTGGGTAGAGATCAGGATGGATGGCGCCACTGCGCGTGCTGCGCTTATGCTTGAGGTTGGCGAATCCGCACCCGTACGTTTGCCGCTCCGGTGGCTCCTGGTAGGCGGTCTGCTTATTTTGCTGCTGGTTGCTCTTGTCGTCCTCACACCTTTGCTGCAGGTGCTCGATAGCCCACGGCGACCACCAGCGCGCGCCCCTCTCAGCACTACAGTCACCCCGGCCAAAGAGATTGGCGATCCACTCACCCCAGCCGCACCGGCAGACGAGAGTGAAGAGTCGCCGCAGAGCGTCGCCACAGATAGTCACACTCTTGCCATCATCGAACCGCCTCCAGCCTGGGAGACGCCTGAAGTCGTGCGTGAGCGGGCGAGCCCGTAAAGTACCAGCGAAAGCCGGCTCATCTGAGGAAACGAGGGTCAATCCTCCATTGTCCACGAACCAGCGTCCCTTCAGGAACTCCACTCCACTGCTTTACCGTTCTATAGATGGGACATACAACTGCGAAGGATTCTTCTAAAAAAAACGATATAAATTATGCCGGCCCTAATGGCCGTCTGATAGCCAAGCTCTCCAAAGCACTGAACTGAAAAGGGTGCTGTGTGAAAGATTATTACGATATCCTCGATGTCCCTCTCACTGCCAGCCAGGAAGAGATTCGGGCGCGCTACAAGCAGTTGGTGCGCATCTATCACCCGGATCGCTTTACCAACGCGCTGGACAAACTTTATGCCGAACGCAAGCTTCAGGAGATCAACGAGGCGTACACCTTTCTGACCAGCCCGCAACCGGCCTATGTAGCTCCATCGATTCCGCTGCCTGCGCCCACAGTGGACCCGCCGGTGTTGGATTTTGGTCTGGTACGCCCCGGCGAACGCCAGCGGTTGCGTTTTCAAGTAGACAATAACGGCGCCACGGCCTCGACGATCAACTTTGTCTGTAGCGATGAGAACAGTTGGTTCCGAGTGACCAAAGGCCGGCGTATTGAAGAGGACAAGCCTCTCCCCCTGGAATTCGAAGTCGTAGCCGACATCGATGCCCCTGCGCCTACTCATACGTACGACGGCTGGATCGAGATCAATATGGACGGTGTGACGACACGCGTCCAATTACTGGCGCGAGTCCAGGCTGTCCAACCACGCACTCTGCCCCGGCTCGGTCTCTTTGTTTCACTCTGTCTGGTTGCCTTGGCGTTGCTTGCCCTTGCCCGCATCAATCCGGCGCTCTCCGCTGTGGTTGATTCGCTCTGGTTTTCTACACCCGTCTTTTCGCCAGATTCAGCGGCGGACGCCGACAGCGACGCATTGGCTGCGCTATCTCAGACGGCTGCCCTCCGACCCGTCCTGGCAGCGGGGATTGCGTCACCACCAATCGATCCCCCCGGCAGCGGCGATGGCTCTGACGCCCCACAGCCCGGTGCGAATACTCCATCAGCAGCAGCTCTGGCGGTTGCGGCCGCGCTGACAACAACCGTGCCATCTACGCCCACGGCCACGACGACACCGACGACCGCGCCCACCAGGACCACTACGGCAACGAGTTCATCCACGCCGCCGGCGTCTGCCACAGCAACGCCACGTCCGACCCAAAGCGCCACGCTCACCCCTATTCAGACAGCAACCCCATTGTCTGCCGGTGTAGCCTTAACTGGTACGGCAACACTGTCAGCGACGAAGACGGCCAGCGGAACACGGACCCCTACCCGCACCGCAACCGCGACATCCACCAGAACGCCAACACCTTTGCGCACGGCCACACATCCGGCAACCACTACCGCAACCGGAATAACTGGCGAGACCGTAACAGCGACCACACCTATCACGGCGGCTGAAACAGTAACCGCTACCGCAACGCGGACGGCCACGCCAGCCCCGCCCCCCACAGCAACCTTTACGCCGACGGCTACCGCCACAGAGACGTTGTCGCCAACGCCGTCCGCTACGGCTACAGCGACAGCCACTGCAACACCCTCTCCCACAGCAACCTTTACGCCGACGGCCACCGCCACAGAGACATGGACGCCGTCGCCTACACGGACGGCTACCGCTACGTCAACGGCGACAGCCACTGGTACGCCAACGCCATCGCCGACGGCGACTCACACGGCCACCGCGACCCCGACCCTCTCCCCAACGCGGACGCCGACCCCGCGGCCAACTAACACACCGACACCCTGGCCGACGGCGACGCCAACCGACACACCACAGCCGGCCACAAACACACCGGCGCTAACGGACACACTGGCGCCCGCCTGGAGAGCCTGGAAGTGGGAACGGTGGTGCCGGCTATTGCCCGCACGATTGATTTCTCGTGGCTCCAGATCGCGCTACCCGACGGCCGCATCGGCTGGGTCTATCGCGAAACGATGGGCGTACCGGTGGAGCAGGTCGAGGAATTGCCGGTGATCTACACAACACCGTGAGCGGCGCGCCAGCGGACAGTATAGCTGCGCAAGGCATCTTCGGGGTTGAGTTCCGCCTGGTGCGCCAGCGCCACCAATTGCCAGAGCAGTTCACCCAGTGCAGTTTCGTCTGTCCCTTCGCCAACGAGTGCAGCCAACGTTGGATTGGCCGCAGCCAGGGCACTGCGATCCAAAAAACCGGCCTTGGCTGCCTTTGATTGGAGCTGGCGCGCCTTTTCCAACGCCGGCAGCGCAGCCGGCACACCGTCGAGCGGATGGCCGGGTGCGGCGCCCCTGGCTGCCTTCTCCTCCGCCTTGATAGCGTCCCAGTTAGCCAGTACCGTCTGCACACCATCGACCGCAACGTCACCAAAGACGTGAGGGTGGCGCCGGCGCAGCTTGGTGACGATACTCCGCACCACCTCTGCCATCTGAAAACGCCGTGTATCGGTGCCGATCTGCACCATGAGCACCGCCGCCATCAGCAGGTCTCCTAATTCTTCGGCAATCAGGTGGCTGTTATCAGCGCCATCCAGGCCGGCATCGATCGCCTCGATCACTTCGGCGCATTCGCTGAGCAGATCATGCCGCATGGTCGCCAGTGTCTGCGCCCGGTCCCACGGGCAGCCCTCGGCAGAACGCAGGTGGGCGACGATCTCTTGCAGCGCCGTCAGGCTACCAAATGGGTGCAGAGGAGGTACGTAGAGCCAGGTCGTAGCATCCACTGGTTGCGCTTCACTCAATTCGGCAAGCTGCAGCGACTGCACATCTGGATTCCCATCGTCACCCCGACGAACAAGGCGGATGGGGTGGTCAGACGGGAAGGCATTGCGCAGCGCCCGCCCAATCTGCCCACCGAGGGCGGGCGAATCGACTCCGAAGATCAGCAGCGGCAGATTGCCTTCCGTCTGTGGGTAGTAGGATTGTGCGACATAGCTCGCCGGCACACATTGCCAGCCTTGAGCGAGACCAACCCCCACCGCCTCCAGCACAGCCACGAGCCAGTGCAGGTCGGGCGTTGGGCCAGTTTCCATGCTGGCTTCTTCCTCTGGGTGTGACAGATCATTTGTTGCTGCCATACTCATCTTTCTTCTCATTTCTTCTTGAAGAGTGCGCACGAGGTTGTGCAGATCCTTATCGATCATATCCGGTCGCCCCCAGACCAGCACATTCGGTATAAGCAATGCCAGCGATGCGGGCCACTACCGCCGCGCCGGGCGATGCTGCAAGTACGCTTCGAGCAGTCCGGCCAGGAGCGGCGTCGCCAGCAGAAAGATCACATCATAGAGCTCGAACAGAGCCAGTACCACATTGGCCACCAACGCACACGCAAACAAGAATCCCTGGCGCAGCGCAAATGCGGGCTTGGGTGCGGCGTAACGGCTGCCACCCCCGAGGGTGGGAAAACGCCGATGCAGCAACAAGGCTATCGCTGCGCCGAGCCCGGTGACAACAAAAAGCAACGCGAGGAGAAAGAGCGCCACCAACGGACCGTTGAGGCGCCCATCTGGCTGCCACGGGGAAAGATAGAGCAAAAGATAGCCAAAGACCCCGGCCCCACCCAACAGAAAGAGTAGGGTCCAGGCCACCGCCTGCGTACGCGTCATGGCCGGCAGTGTATCACGCCCACCCGGTGCAGACAATTACAGAGGCGAGGCTTTTTGCAGAAAGCCTTGCTTCTCTGGCCGGGCATATTATGGTATAATCGGCTTGTTAAGGTTATTTTCAAACCGGAAAGGCAGGTTGCTCTATGCGCAAACCACGCACGCGCGCCGAGCTGATTTTTTATGTATTGAGTATCCTGATCGTGATCAGCATGGTGTTGAGCATGGTCTACGTCGCGATCTTACCCAACTGAGGGGCGGCAACGCATTGACAGCGCAACAACAGGATGCGGTTTCGGCCACAGCAGGACGCTGGTCGGGGGACGAACGTCAGGGTGTGATCTATGCGGCTGTTGCCGTATTCTTTTTTAGCCTGAGCCCAGTCTTTACCCGCTGGGCGGCGGTGACGCTCTCGGCCTATGAGATCGCCGCCGGCCGGCTGTTGACGGCCGGCGTTCTGGTGTTGGCGCTGGCGCGCTGGCAACGCCACACCTTGCCTGACTGGTCTGGCTGGCCTCGTTTTGCGCTCTTTGGGTTGATCACGGCGCTGCATTTTGGCTTTTATATTGCTTCGCTCCAGTTTACCACTATTGCCCACAGTCTGGCGCTGATCTATACTGCGCCGATCTTTGTAGCCTTCTTCTCCTGGCTCTTTTTGGGCGAGGGATTGAATGTCCGCAAATGGGGTGGGGTGTTGGTGGCAGTGGTTGGCGTATCCATCCTTGCCGGTTTTGAGCCGGCCTTTGACCGCAACATGCTGATCGGTGACCTATTGGCCGTGGGCAGCGCCATCTGTTTTGGCCTCTACAGTGTGGCCGGTCGCAGCGAGCGGTTGCGCACCTCACTCTTTGGCTACGCCGGGACGGTCTACACGCTGGCCGCCCTCTGGCTGGCGCCGGCGGTAGCGCTCAACTTTAGCCCCGCCGGCTATACGCTCCCTGCGGTGTTGAGCGTGTTGGGGCTGGGTCTCTTTCCACTGGCGCTGGGGCATACGCTCTACAACGCCGCCCTGCGCAAGACCAATGCTACACTGGTCAATCTGATCGCAACGCAGGAGGTCACCGGCGGCATCCTGCTGGGGATTGTGCTGCTCCAGGAGATCCCCAGCGCCAACAGCATCATCGGTGTCCTGGTGACGCTGGCCGGGATCGTGCTGGTAATCTTATGATGAGGCGGTTGGCAAACGAATAGGAACCATACGTGTCTTACCAGAGACGGCTTGACCTCTTTCCCATCACGACGCAACTTGTTGTGGGCGGCCATGAGAGCCGTCTCGCCGTTGCTGGCTGCGATCTGGTGACGCTGGCCGAAACCTACGGCACTCCGCTCTATCTCTACGACCAGGCAACCCTGGCAGCCGCCGCTGCCGCATACCGCCAGGCCCTAACCCAATACTATCCGGGTGAGGCTGGCATCACCTACGCCGGCAAGGCCTTTCTCTGTCTTGCCATCGCCCAGTGGATGGCGCGGCAGAACTTTTGGGTCGATTGCACCGGCGCCGGGGAGCTGCACATCGCGACCGTCGCTGGCGTGCCGCGAGATAACATCCTCATGCATGGGGTCAACAAAAGCGAGGAGGATCTGCGAGCAGGGCTGGCCCAGGCCGGCACCATCGTTGTCGATAACCTTGCCGAACTGGAGCGGCTGGCAGCGCAGATGGCGCCGCAGCCTGGCATCCTGCCGGAACTCTGGTTGCGGGTCAAACCGGGGGTGGCGGTCGATACCCACGCCTACCGCCAGACCGGCCAGGCGGAGAGCAAGTTTGGCCTGAGCCCGGTTGAGACAGTGACCGCCGTTACTCGCTGCCAGGAACTGAGCCTGCCGCTCACGGGTCTGCACTTTCATCAGGGGTCGCACTTCCATGACCCGGCGCCCATTGGCCCGGCGCTGGCGACTGTGCTGGACCTGGTCGCACACCTGCGGGCCGAGACCGGCTGGCTCCCGCAGACGCTCTGCCCTGGGGGCGGTTGGGGCGTCGCCTATCATGAGGATGAACTGCCGCATCCTTCCATCGGCGCGTACATTCAATTTGTTGCAACCGCATTGGTAGAGGGGTGCCGAGAGCGTGACTTGCCCCTCCCCCGTCTCCAAGTGGAGCCAGGGCGGAGCCTGGTCGCCCGCGCCGGTGTTGCGCTCTATCGGGTAGGGGTAGTCAAAGCGGCAGCGGAACGCCGGTGGGTCCTGCTGGACGGCGGCATGGCCGACAACCCACGCCCGGCGCTTTATGGCGCCCGCTATTCGGCGCTGCCGGTACAAGAGCCGGCACGACCCAACCGAGGTCCGGCGTGGTTGGCCGGCCCCTACTGCGAAAGCGGTGACATCCTGATCGAAAACCTGCCACTCCCCACAGTAGCGGCGGGCGAACTACTGGCCGTGCCGGTCAGCGGAGCGTACCACCTGATGATGGGCAGCAACTACAACGGCGCACGCAAACCGGCCGTCCTCTGGCTGGACGATGGTGAGGCGATCCTCATCCAGCGGCGCGAACAACTGGCTGATCTTGTGGCACGCGATCAGCTACTGCCGCAGAAAGCACGGGGCAGTAGATCGGAATCAACGGCTTGAAAGGTTCACCCGTGGCACACCAAACAGGCGCCTGCCTCTGAGTGCAACCCCCTCATCCGTCACGGCATAATTAAATTGCCCTATCCTGGGTCCGCCCGCGCTTTACGTGGTCGGTGTTACAACATGGTTGTCTGGTGTGGGTGCTTCGTTCGCCATGCGCAAGAGTTCGCGCACGACGTCGTCGATCCGGCGTTTATAGCGGAGCATCTCGCGCCGGCAGTCGACCTCGGCGGGCACCTCGACCTTGAACGATCGCAGCGCCTCTTCCAATTCGACATCGATGCGAACTTTCGACTGATTGACCGGATTGCCGCGCAGAAATTCGCGCATCTGTCTGGCAACACTCATGTCGTAATCAGTCAGATCATTGTGCAAATCCACCAGTCGATCCGATGCAATGGCTGGCATCGGCATCGACCGCAACGTCTCCCAGGCTCGATTCAGCTTTCGTCGGTACACGCGTTTCCTCAGTCAAAATCAAATACAAGACTGGTTGCTACAAGGGCGACGATGGCTTGACAAACGACTGCATTGTTACATCAGGGGGACACCACCAGACGCAAGGGACTTTAGTAAGGTAATAAATAAAGTCACCCCATTATAGCAGGTGCTTTATCCAGCTTGAAAAATCCAAACCACATGGAAGACGATAGATCACAATCAAGAGTTCCTTGTGGCAGGATTGATTTAGGCGGTGTATTCCTTTATTAACACAAAAACGAGGTTGCCTATTCCAATAGACAAAGGGGCAAGCGGTGATGGCGCTCGCCCCTTTGTCTGCGTTGCAGATTTGCTTCTCCGCTCCGTACAAGTGACAGTCACCTCAGGGGTGACTGTCACTTGGGTCGGAAAGTCATTTTGATGTGGAACGCTTACTTGGCGACAAGCGGCAAGAAGATCGTTCCTGCCCCAGCCTCATCTTCGCCCTCATCCTCGATGGCAGCACGCAGTGGCGGGCCCGCCACGATTGGCTTCTCCGGCCCGGCATGGATGCCGGTTGGGTCAGCGACGGCGGCGGCGTTCGTATCCTCTTCTCCGCATGGCTCTAGCTTGATCTCAACGACGCTGTTAACGATGGCGCGCGCCTCTACCTGGAAGCGGTTGGGCTGGCCAGCCTGACCGACTAACGTCACCTCCTCGCAGACTGGACCGTTGTTGGCGCTCAGCGCAATGCGATTTGCATCCGGGTTGCGGAAGTCGTCGAAGACGGCCACATCCACATCGCCAACAACCGGTGTGAAGGAGAGCACCTGCTCCTGCCCCTCAGCCAGCGGGATGCGCAAGACGATCACGTCATTGCGGCGGAGAGGGGCCGGCCCGCTGGGGGTGTAGCTGATCACGTCGAAGCCGGGCTGGCGCGAGATGTTGCCACTGGTATCCCGCACCCAGACGAAGGCGTAGATCACACCCGCCGTTGGGTGGAACTCGGCCTCGACGATAAACGAACCATCCTCCTCAGGCGCAGGCAGCGGCTGGAAGGTACAGCTCAGCGGCTCCCAGAAGCGCCGCGCCACGTTGTAACGGTAGCCGACGATACAGTACGACTGCAGACCGGCGTTGTCCTCTGCCCGGAACTTGACCTGCACATTGCGCGAGACCGTAATGGCGTCGTTGTCGTTGAATGGGTCGTCATCGCTGAGGAAGACGGCGGTGACAGTCGGCGGTGTTCGGTCGGGCGCAGGGTTGCGCAGACGGATCTGGCGCGCGGCGGTGTTGTCAGTCTTCTTCTCCTCCACAATCTCGTTCCCCGGGTCGACCGTTACCCGCACGGCGGCGCTGCTGGCGTTGGCCGGCACATTCCACGTGGTCGTGATCACCGCCTGGCCAAAGTCCTGGTTGAAGTCGTCCGCCGTGATGGTCACATCCGCCGAAGGCAGACCAGGGTCGGCCTGGAAGCGGACGGTGATGGCGCTGACGCCCAGGTCGCTGAGCAGGTTGGCCAGGTCGGCTTTGGTGCCAAAAAGTTTGACATTGGCGCCGATGGTCGCCGTCTCGCCCTTGATCACACGCGGCGGGTCGAGGAAGATGTCATGCCGCTCAATGGAGAGGTTGACTGGGAAAGGCGTGTCGGCGTCGAGCGTCTCCAGCCAGGCAACCAGTTGCGCCTGGGCCGTGGCGCTCTGGAGCGGGTCGCTCTGCCCTTCCTTCAACCCGGCGGTGCGATGATCCACGTTGCTGACCACACAAGCCAGCGTCTCGCAGGCGCCGTTATGATAATAGGGCTGGAGCATGTAGATGCCCAGCAGGGAGGGTGTGTTGAAGCCCTCGCCCTTGCCGTCGCCGTTGTGGTCCTTGCCGATGGCGGTCAAACCACCATCGTTCTTTTCCTCGGCGCCGACATTGTCACCGATGGGGTTTTCGGCGGTGCCCAGCGCAAACGACTTGATGTCGCGCAGGAACTCCGGCATGAATTGCGCGCCTACCACACCGGCCGCGCCGGCTTCGGTGGCGATACGGTCGGCGGCCGGCGGCGAAACAAAGTCCTTGTTGCTGGTCGTCCACTTGGTGCCACCGTGGCATTCATGGCAGCCGGCGCGGAAGAAGAGCCGGCGCCCGGCGCTGACATCATTGGGGTTGAGCCCGCCCGTCGTATTGCCAGCCGGCAACTGGGCGGTGGTGAGCTTACCCTCCGGTGTGCGGATGGCAAAACGCACCCATTCCTTCATGGCGTCGAGTGCCGGCCAGGCCGTGTCGCTGTCGGGCAGCGTGACCGTCAACTGCTGGCGACCGGCGTTGGCGATAGGAATAAGCGGCGGTACGGCGGCCGGCGCGGCGTCAATATTCCCCGTATCGCTGATGATCAACCCGTGGTTGGGGCTGAGGATCGGCGGCGGGCCGGCGCTGACCGGGCCAGGACCCGAGACGTTGCGGATGTTCAGCTCGAAGTCCTGCACCTCATCGAAGATGGCCGAGTAGTTGAGCAACCGTTGGTCATCGGGGTTGTGCGGGCTCCACGTGCCGTTCATAGGCACCGACTTGCGCGGCCCGGCGGCAAATGACCAGATGTTGCCGTCGGTGAGGCCGGCGAAGTGACAACTGGCGCAATTCTGCCAGCCCTCGCTGGAGAGCCGGTTCACCTTGCCGCCGTCGAAGATCCCGCGCGACGAGAAGAAAATCTCCTTACCCACCAGCAATTGCTCGTCATCCGACCCGGGCAGCGGCAGCGCCGTCGTGCGGATGGCCCGCTCCACGCTGTCGGTGTTTAGATCGACCACGGAGACATTGCGCGAGATGTAGTTCATCGTAAACGCCTTGTCCTCGCGGATGACGATGCCGAGCGGGTTCTTGCCGGCGTTGCGCCCGCTGGTGGCCGGCTCATTGGGGTCGTTGAGATTGATATAGGTGGTCGTGCTCACGCCGCCAGTGAAGGAGAGGTCGCCATTGCCGTCCACATTGAGCTTGACCAGCAGGTCGCTACCGGCGGAGACGGCGTAGGCGTTGCCGTCCCCACTCTGGGTAGTAAAGGCGATTGCCCAGGGATTGGCGAAGAAGAGCCGTTCCTTGCCTGCCTCGGGCACACGCGCGCCCAAGTGCAGGTTGATCGACTTATCCGGTGCATCGGCCGGTGTGCCGGTGGCGGCGTTGTCGAGCACATTGACAAAGGCCTGCGTATCCACATTGAAGCGCAGCGGGCCAGAGGGCGAGGCGGCAATGTTGGGCAGATAGGCCTGATTGTCACGGATGACAATGCTCTGCATCTGGTTCGGATAGGCGAACGTGGCGTCGGGCGTCCCATCGCGGTCCTTGTCGATGCGGAACCCTGTCTCCATGGGGTCGATGCGCACCACATTGGCCACGGTGGGCAACTCGGTGATGGTCGCCGGGATGTCGAGCTGGCAAACGACGCCCTCTTTGCCCAGATCATCGGCCTGGACACCGCCAGCTTTGGTAAAGGAGAGGAAGCGAGCGACGTAGAGCCGCGAGCTATCTTCAGTAACCGCCAGACCGCGCGGCTGGAAGTGGCGATTTTTGTCGCCTATGTTACAGTCGCTCTGCTTCAGATCGACACTGCCGACAATGGTCTGGTTGTCGGTGCGGATGACGGTGATCGTATCCTGGCCACTGTTGGCGACAAAGATGCGGCTGCCGTCGGGCGAGGCGACGATGTTCCACGGCTCGGCGCCGGTGGTCAATCGTTTCTCAACGATCGCATTGAACGGGCTGGTGCTGGTCACCCGTAGCACGGTCACCCCGTTGTCCGGCGGGCTGACGACATAGGCGCGCACGCCGGTATCGAGCGCAACGGCCTGCGGTTCGCGGGCCACATTGCGGATCGTCCGCAGCACGCGCGGGTTGCTGTCCAGGTCACCCAACACCGAGACGCTGCCGTCATCAGGGTTGACGACCCAGATGAACTGTTCATCTTGCGACATGGTGATGGGGCTGGAGGTAGTTGGCCCGTTGAAGGCGGCGGCTCCGAGTTCTGCCGCCGGCGCCTCCTGGGCCAGGCTGGTAGCGTAGGTGCTCAGCAGTGGCGCCAACACTGTCATGAGAACGAGCACCCCTCCCAGCAGCCAATACGGATGGCGCTTTATAGGGGCTAGTTGGGTCATACAATTCTCCTTGAATCTGCAAGGCACGGTCTGAGTAGGGCCAATCCGCAACGCATCCACCAGCATAGCGAACTTCATGCGTAAATGCTTCAGACTGAGGGTAGATTTTCACTGGCCAAAGGTTAGGAGTGCTGCCCTGCCAAAAGTTAGATGTGCCGGGCGCGGTAACAAAAGCTGGGAACTATTGTTCTATATTGGCCTTGCTGATTTTGGGATGATCGGGCGTGTTTGAGGAATACGGCTGCGTGAACCTGGGTGAATTATTCCCAGGCTCTACCGGAAGGTTGGGTGCCTTTCCAAGATGAGACAGGGGAAGGTGCATCGCATGCGATGCGTGCAACGCACCTGAATTCAACTGCCAACAGGTAAACGGTCAGTCAGATTTGTGATTGGCGGACGTCTCATCGATTGCTGTTGGCAACTGATCCGCAAATTCGGTCAGTGATTGGCTGCTCAACGCTAGATCCATGAATTGTTCGGTTTGTTCAAGGGTAAGAGTGCGCATGTGGTCCTGTATCGACTCTGGCACGTCACCAAAGCGATGCGTGAGCAGGCGCAGCAGTAACCGAATTGCCGTCTCTCGACCTTCTTCTCGACCTTCTTCTCGACCTTCTTCTCGACCTTCTTGCTTGGCAAGTCGTTCAACACTGGTCACGTATCGCATCTTGCGCTCGGCCTCCAATTGTTCTACCTGTGCGATCCATTGCCGGTCCAGATCATCGGGCAGCCGCATCATCCAATCGATAAAGTGGAACAGATTGAGAACATCCTGCCGTCCGTAGCCCCGGTCATAGAGATGACGAATCAGGTAAAATTTCCAAAAGTGGCGATGTTCCGGGTCATGTTGCGTCTCGCGAGTTTTGAGATGCGCCATTACGACTACCGCAAAGGGGTTATCATTGGCTTCTAACTCCGTCCAGCGGCCACGATAATCGGTGAGCTTCACCGCGGGAAACTCGAAGTTGACCTTGCAGCCCCACAATTCATAGCCAAACTGGCCAGGACGCCAGCCGTCGTTATCGTCGGTCAACACGGCAAAGCTGGCAACGAGAAGATTGTCCCGGTCAAACAGACGATGATTGTAGGTGTAGACACGACGGTCGAACTGTTCTTCGGGCTGCCCTTGCACCTCAACATGAACCAGCACCCACTCTATCTCTCCGCTCTTTTTCCAGACCTTGGCCAACTTGTCGGCATAGCGTCGTCCGGTTTCAGCCTCGATTGCCACCTGCTGTAGTTCTTTGTCCAGAAACTCAACCGGTCTGCTCCAGTCGATGTCGGCATGGGCACCGGGAAAGAACAACGCCATGAACTCTTCAAAATACTCCTCGAGCGCATTCTTCCATGGACTGTCGTAGTCATCGTACGATGTGCTCATCGCGGCCTTTTCCATGAGCTGGAAGTGATCTGTTTTC
>QEUW01000836.1 GCA_003577005.1 Chloroflexota bacterium
CCCTTGCCGGAGGTGAGCGGGTGACATCGTTGTAGCATAATTTGACAATGTCACATTCGCGCAATGGCAACCGGCCCCCCTCCGGGAGGTGTCCAGAATCAGACAGGTTGACGAGGAGATCTGTGGACACCTCCCGGAGGGCTTGGGAAATGTGACATTGTCGAAATAACCCGATTGATTGCAGCGGTTGAGTCGTCTCGTTTTATGGCCATCTACGTAGGGGGTGATTGCGTCCGCCCCCTGCAATCACCCATCTTATCCTTCAGAGGGACGGACGCAATCACCCCCTACGTAGCATCTCGACGGGTGCGCCATTGCTCGTGATGTGCTGGGCTACTGGCTTCATGCCCCAGGCGTGGAGCCGGGGCACATCGCTGAGTAGTTGCCGGGTATACTGATGTTGCGGATTAGCCATCACTTCCTCCACCGGCCCCTGTTCGACCAGTTGGCCCCGGTACATAACCAGGATGCGGTCGCTCACATAACATGCCTGGCCAAGGTCGTGCGTAATGAAGAGAATGCCCATGTTGTGCTCGGCGCGTAGGTCGCGCAACACGTTAAGCACGGTCACACGCAGCGACGCATCCAACATGCTGGTCGGCTCGTCGGCGATGAGCAATTCGGGGCCGACCACCAGCGCCCGTGCGATCATGACGCGTTGCACTTGCCCGCCGGAGAGCTGGTGCGGCCATTTGTACAATACATCTTCCGGGTCCAGCCCCACCTCGCACAGCGCATCCTCCATGCGAGCCAAACGCTCCTGGCGCGTGATGCGGCCATCGAGCAGATTCAGTGCATTGCCCAGGACGCTGCGGATCGTGTAAAACTGGTTGAAAGAAGCAAACGGGTCCTGAAACACCCCTTGGACCTTGCGCCAGTAGGCTTTGAGTTCGCGGCCCCGGTGGATGCGCCGCTGCCGCTCTCGCCAACTACGGCGACAATCTCCCCCGGCTGCATGGCAAACGACACCCCATCCACGGCGCGCACCGTTTCCGCACCGTGCCCAAAGAGGCGGGTGAGGTTGCGCGTCTCGAGGAGCGGGGCCTGTTGCTGTTGTCGGGTCATCGGACTGCCTCCTTGTAGAGTTGCTCGCTGGCCTGCTCCTGCACCCACCAGCAGGCCGCATAGTGCTCTGCATCGCCGACCACAGGGGGTTCGCGATGGATACAGGCATCCATCACGAAGGGGCAACGGGGGTGAAAGCGGCAGCCGCTGGGCGGCGTGCGCAGATCGGGCGGCGCACCGGTGATCCCTTCAAGCCGCTGGCCGCGCAGGCGCGGGTCGGGGTCCAGGGTCGAGCCGATGAGCACCTGGGTGTAGGGGTGCTGCGGGTGATCGACAATCTGCACCGTAGGTCCAACCTCAACGAGCTTGCCCGCATACATGATGGCGATGCGGTCGGCGATGTTGCTCAGGAGCGGCAAATCGTGTGTGATAAAGACAATCCGGGTGATGAAGCCATTTGCGAGCAGCAACTGCAAGAGGAGCATGAGCTCTTTTTGCGATGAAACGTCCAGCGCGGAGGTCGGCTCGTCGGCGATGAGCACCGTCGGGTTGAGCAGCGTGGTGATCACGGCCACCACGCGCTGGCGCATCCCGCCGCTCAGTTGGTGTGGATAGCTGCCCAACACTCGCGCCGGGAGCGAGAGTTGCTCCAGCCGCTCGCGCGCCATCTCGACTGCTTCCTGCGGGCGGATCAGGGGGTCATGGCCGCGCACCACGTCGATGACGATATCTCGCACGCGTGCCGTGGGGTTGAGCGAGTTCATTGCCCGCTGCGGGAGCAGGGCCACCAGCTTGCCGTGCCAATCGAGCGGCGCCTGGGTCTGTTCATTCAACTGGATGGTCTGCCCATTGAGTTCGAGGGTGCCCCCCTTGATATAGAGCGGCGGGCGCGCCGTCAACGCCATCACCGCAGCCAGGGTGGACTTGCCGCAGCCCGATTCACCAGCAATGCCCAGCACTTCGCCTTCCTTGACCGAGAGCGATACATCGTCCACGGCCTTGACTTCAGGGCCTCTGCCGGCGGCATAATACGCACGAACATTCCTGACGATCACAGCTGATTCCTCATTTCTCTTGGGTCAGGTAAACATCACTTCATCATTCCTGAACCGGAACAGGCTGGAAAAGCAGGAACACAGAGAGCACAGAGGATTCACGGAGAGCACAGAGATTTCCTCGGTGTTCTCTGTGTCTTCTCCGTGCTCTGGTATGATAAAAGTCAGTGATAGAATCGGCTTCGGCCAAACTATCAAACAGGCAAAGGATGGTGAAGTTCGTCTGTGCAAGTAGTCAAAGAA
>QEUW01000279.1 GCA_003577005.1 Chloroflexota bacterium
GCTGGTCGGTATGAACTTTGACAAAGAGCCACGTGCCGTTGGCGCGCGTGCGGATGGTTTCAATCGCGGTAATGGTTGGCATAAGCGTTGCGTCCTGATAGTTGGGTGTAGAATGGGCGGCGCGTGACCGCGCCAGGGGTATTATACAAAATTGATGAGCGTCGCGCCATTTGCCTCCGGGTCTTGGAAGCGCTCCAAGTATGAGGCGAGAAGATGACTGTCACCAAAGCTGGCGCAAATCGCATTGACGCCCAGGTGGACATGTTATACCACCATATTATACCATATTGTTGTCACTCCAACCGAATGAATCCATCGGGGGATTACAGTTCCTCGGCGCTCCGGCTGTCGATACGGGGAGACGCTTTGCGCGAGCCACTCCGGGATTGGAGCGCCATTGCATGGCAACCTGGTGGTTGTCTGCCACAACACATCATCGAGCCTGACGAAGGCATTCATGTTAGCAGCCCGTACCAAAATGCTCTTTCGGAGCGTTGTCAGTTGTCTACACTGACGGCGGGATTGCCAGTGGAAGTCTATTTCTAAGGAAGCGTGCTATGTTTCTTGGGCTCGTTAGGACAACCAAGGCGGATGAATATTATGAACGGCCCGGTTACGGCTTAATCGAACAGGCCGGAAGGTGCCTGGATGAGGGGGAGGTGAACAAAGCGGAGGCTCTCCTGTTGGTCCTACAGAATGTCCAGCGTGACGCCACTTCTCCTTCGCTCAACTTTACGTGGGCTTCGATGCTCGCTGAGAGCTATCTACAGCAAGGCAGGTTGCATCTGGCGGCAGCCACCTACCACCCGTTGCTCGACCGCATTGTCGAGCCGCCTCGGGAGCCTGCCGAATTTATCTTTTTCTATGGCTTGTGCGATCTCTACTACGAATGGGGGCGACTTGATCATGTGCAACAATATATGAGCAAATGTCTTGTGGCTATTGCCCAGCAGGGGCTGCCGCGCGTCTGGGCGTTGGGGGGGTATCTGCGTCTGGGCTGGAGCCTGTGGGCTGCAGGGCAGGACAGAGCGGCTGCTGCTGCGATCCGAAAGGCTGCATCAATCGCCCGGCAGGCGCAGGATCCCGGCTGCGCCGAACTGGTGCAGGCGCACCAGGCGAAATTTCGTCTGCGCCACGACGATCTCAAGGGCGCGCTGCGCCAACTACGAAAAGATCGCTTTGGGCCGGATGACCCTATCACCTATGGGGCTCAATTTGCTCACATGACATTGGGTAGAGCTCTGATGGCACAGGGCGATACCTTAAATGCACTGCGGATGTTGGATCGTTACGTAGCCGCCGCCGCAGAAGCAGGTCGGGGACGAGATGTTGTCGAATTGCTGGTCTTACAGGCGCTGGCCTACAAGACGCACGGTGATCTTCCCAATGCGACAGCCGCTCTAGCTGAGGCGCTCTGCCGGGCGGAACGAGAGGAATATATACAGACTTTTTTGGACGAAGGGCTGCCGCTAGCCGAACTACTACACCATTCGGCTGCGCAAGGTGTAACGCTGGCCTATGTAAACAGATTGCTTGCGGCCTTTGCAAATTCGCCATTGTATGTTATGCGTGCATATGGCTCGGATTACGTAACGCAAGATCCCCTCATATTTATCGAGAAAATGAGTCGACGAGAAATAGAAGTGTTGCGCCTCGTGGCAGCCGGGTGCTCCAATCAGGACATCGCAATCCGATTGTCTATTGCCACAAGCACGGTAAAAAAGCATTTGGGGAATATTCTTGCCAAGCTTGGCGTAAGGAACCGCACCCAGGCCGCGGCCAGAGCGCGCGAGCTAAAGCTAGTCTAGGCCGCACCTGAATGCGCTCTCCGGCTTGGCCGATTTGATCGCGTCTACAAAATACTACTTTTGGGGACTGACTTTCACCTTCAGCGCTGCTATACTGTCTCTGATTTCCATTTATCACCGCTGTCTCAAATCAGAATTATGAACATTGTTTGTCGCCAACGCAATCTCTGGCTCGGTCCATTTCTGTCTGGGCGGCGGGCTGAGGCAGGATGCCCGGGTACTTATCAGAGTTGCAATCGCGGTCATCGTAGCGTTCGTCACAACCCATCGCGATGCCATCGATCTCAAATCACCCCGCTGAAATCGATATTGATTGGCGTACTGTTGGGCAGTTGCTCGAAGCAGGCCAGTATGACCAGGTTGTTGACTTGCTGGACCTGTCAGGGCGGACCGGCGAGCAGGTTGAGCACCCTCTCCTCACGCCCGCGGTGGCTGCCGTCCATCAGATCTCCCTCGCCTGCCGCCAGTGTCGCGCCGATGTAGAGTGGCATCGCCAGGCCGGTGAAGCGGCCACACATCACGAAGACCAGTTGCGAGCCTATGCCCAGGTCTTTATTGAACGGATCTATGAGTGGCAAACCGGTGAAACGCGTGAAGCAGCCTCGTCCGACGAAATCCAGCCGGCAGAATTTGAGGTTCGTCAGGTGGGCGAACCCACTGATTGGTGGCAACGAATTCTGCAACGGCTTCGGCAGACAAAGCAGTGGATCAGAAGCTGGCTTGCGGTGCTCATCCCACTCGACCCGCGCAGAATACGGCCGCCTGATGTGCCTTCTGGGGAAAGAGCGGAACAAGAAATCGAGCAGGTGATTCCCTCCTCGGTGGAGCCGGCAGAGCCGACTGCTGCCCCGCCGGTTGAGACAGCCGTGCAAGCGCATGTGCCTGAGCCTCCTACACCCACCGTTGAGACAGCTACTGTCACTTCCGCACCGGAAGATGAAACCGCCTCTACACCACCCGCTGAGGCGGGAGAACCAGGCCGGCAAAGACCGCCTTCGCTGGCCGCCTATTGTCTTGGGCTGTTCCGCGTATATCTGGACCAGCAACCAGTCGCAGAGTGGCCGAGCAGCAAGGGTCAGACAATTTTCAAATATCTGGTCACCCATCGCGAGCGTCCCGTGGCCAAAGAAGTTTTGATGGAGCTGTTCTGGCCGGAAGCAGCCCCGGACGCCGCTCGCAACAATCTCAACGTCGCCATTTATGGCCTGCGACGTGCGCTCCGTCGCAGTCACCCAGATTTCTCGCATGTCCTGTTTCACAATGATTGTTATCTCCTTAATCCTGAACTGCACATTTGGGTGGACGTTGAAGAATTCACCCAACATCTCAGGAATGGCCGTCGATTGGAACAGCTGGCGGAACTGGAGGAGGCAGTTCGTGAATATCGCATGGCCGAAGCACTCTATCAGGGTGAATTCTTAGAGGAAGATCGTTATGAAGATTGGCTTCTGCCTCAACGGCAAAATCTTCAAGACGAGTACCTCGCCTTACTCGACCGCCTGGGTGACTATTATCTAGAACGGCAAGAGTACGACCTCTGTGTTGTGATGACCAACAAGATAGTTGCCATCGACGCCTGCCGCGAGGACGCACAACGGCGCCTGATGCGTTGCTACAGCCGGCAGGGTCATTATCATCTGGCGCTACGCCAGTATCATCTTTGTGTCGAAGCGTTAGCTCGTGAACTCGATGTCGGTCCCAGCCAAGCCACACAGGATCTGTATGAGAAAATTCAGCGGCAACAGCCCGTATGACCCACTTAACTCTGGCCAGTTTCAAATTAAGCGCCGGTTAACGGCCGTTTAAGCTCGGCCACATATGATTCACCTGCAAGACTCAGAATCGTTATCATGTTGTCGTTGCCATAGCTTAGTGAGTCGTGGTCAGTATACAAGGAGAAAAATCTATGATGGTTCATCTATCCACAACGAATGAGTGGGTCTCCTTTGCCTCATTTGTGGTGGAGTTTCAAACGCGTACGCTTACAGGTGAGCTACAAGAGCAGCAGACCAAAGTGCATCTCATCGAGACCGACACTTGTGCTCACTGGCCAGGCATCGAAAAGGAGCGGCTGTGCCAATGGATCCTGGATCGAGCGCAAGAGCGCCTGGCAGCGTTGGCAAAAGAAAAGGAGCAAGAAGAGGTGGGATAAGCACTTAAAAGGGAATTAACCGATAAGCTGTTCAGTCGAGGCTGACTCGGCTGAATAGCCTTCGACTGAGCATATCTTCTGGAGAAAACGATTGTGCTCATGACGATTACCCGAATTCAGATGTACCACACTCCAGTCTTTGCCCCCTTGGAACCCCGCTGTCAATCATGAGTCAATGCAGGGTTGCAAACCAATATCACCGGTGGCTGGATAGTCTCCCCAAAAACAACCTTCAATCTCTTCGGTGAACAATCAGCGCACACTCGAGGTTCATCCAGATTCTATTGATCTGTGAAGTGACCAGATCTGACAGAACTTCTAATTGGCGCGCCACAGAGCCAACGCGGTTAGAAGGCCCCAGCAGCCTCAGGCTACCGCTGGTTCATTTAGAACCTTCACCAGAATCTGTTCCTCAGCAATGCTCAACCCATGATCAGCAAAAATTCGCTGGCCACTTAATTCTAAATTCGTGCCGGTTAAGCGCTAAAACAGTGCGCATTAAGCGCCCCCCGCTACCATGCAATTGTACTGGTTAGCTGTAAGGAGCAATTGAGCAGTTTCACAAGAAAACGTTGTAGAGAGGAGGCAGCCTATGACCTGATAAACACATGGACAAAGAGGATGGTCATCAGCAACCAGTACAAAACAGAGAGCATCGTCGTTGGAACAGAACCCCTCGTTTATTGAAAAGGAGATACAACATGGCAGGTCAACCTACCGCCAATCCGGTCCTCACGTTCGATGTCACCGGCTTGACCGTCAATGAACCCGGCTTAGCGCCTACGACCGTCATCGAGGATAGTGCGGATTTCGAATTCAACGTTAGCTTTGAATTTGGCGGGTTCTTTGCACCATTCCTTGTCGGCTTGGGCATTCCGTGCAATGTTACCGTTCGATTTGAGTCCCTTGGCGATGGACCTGAAGGGGTTGAACCTCAGCCCCCCCTGCCCCCCGTGATAGTCACAACGGTGGCAGGCATCCTGAACTATGTGGGAACCATTCCTGTCCCCGCCACAGATCTGTTGTCGACGGTGGGAACCTATCGGTTGGTGGGTGTCGTGGTCGTCCCCGGATCTCCACTCGCCGGTTTTACTAGTGGCGTGGATATCCTCCAGATCATCGAAGGCTAACCGTTACCGACTCATTATGCTAAGACACTGTGCTGGCCGCGCTGGTCAGCACAGTGTGCTTACTCGCTGCGTCATTGCTTCGGCCCCTGGTCTTCCGAGAGTGCTTGGCAACAGAAACGACATTCGTCGGCAGGTGTTTGGATTTGTCTGCAGCTGATGTCTTGCGCTCAATGACCATCGTTTCTTTGCGTTGATTCTGTCGTCAAACAAGATAGGTGGAGTCTCCTATGAATTCAAATGCTAGTGAACACGACGAGTTAACCGTCATCAAGGGCATTGGTGAGGCCAAGCAACAATGGTTGCACGAGGCAAATGTGCATACCCTGCAGGACCTGGCCGCGCTTTCACCAGATGAGCTTGAGACTGCATTAGCTGCGGCAGGCCGGCGCGCTACCCGCAGCGAGATCGAATCGTGGATCGCCCAGGCCAAAGTGTTGGCCGCCACCGCTGCGCTGATCATCGAGCATGTTGAAGTGCGTGGCGAAGTAGACAGTGAGGAAGAAACGACAGCGAGGCCGGTTGACGGCTGGGAGGCATTTGCCAGGTTTGTCGTGGAGTTTCAGACTCTTTCTGTTCCAAAGCAGGAAGAGCCTGAGCCTTATCGAACGGTAGTCAATCATGTGGTGGTCGACAACGATCACATCCTTCAGCACCAGGCGTGGCCTGGTCTCCAAGTCGAGCAGCTCTGCACATGGATACTGGAACAGATGCGTGAAAAGGCAGCGATGGATGCGACAACTGAACCACCGGCTATGCCCGCGGTCAGCGCACCCGTGCAAGTGAATATCATTGAAGTACAGGTTTTCCAACCGCCAGATGTTGAGATGCCAATCGCGTTTGGCAGACCCAATCAAGCGTTCCAGGGTCTCGTCAACAGTGATAAACCATTTGCGCTGGTCGTCATTTTTGATCTGGCAGGACTGGGTGATATGGATGCTGCCCGCAGAGAGACTCGATGCAGCGCCCAATTTTACATGCGTGACCAGATCACGGGCGTCAGCACGCATTTGGGCAATTCCCTGTCCACGGCACTAGTGGCAGAAAGAAGAACACATACTGCCAGAATAGATTATGCATCCTTACAGGCGGGGCTCTATCGGTTATGGGTTGTCGTGTCACTACAAGGTAAACCTCCAATCGTGGGTCATCTTGAAGTACCGTCGTTTCATGTGATATAGAGCAAGGAGGCATAGATCAACGATGAAGTCATCCTATATGCCAAACAATCTGAATGAGAGATGCACCGATGGTACAACGAGATCCTGACTTTTGGGCCAAAGCTGTCCTCGCCCGCCAAGAGCTCATGAACCAGCATTCGGCTAATCCGGACATAATCACCATCGACCTTGGGTATGCACCTGCTGGCTGCCCGACCGCGGACTCTGTTGTCTTGCGCGTTTTTGTGACCGAGCGCTGGTTGCAGGCCCATCCGGATACATACGCCGCCATACAGCGGGAAGTGCGGGGCATTCCGGTGTGCGTTATTCGGGGCGATGGTCAGTCCGGCTCGTAACCCGCTGCTACCCAAAAGAAACTAGCGGTGACACACATCCCAAAATGACAAAAGTCAACCAGGACATCAGGCGACCTTCACCTGGCGCCAGCAGGCCGGCTTTTTGCTCTTCTTTGACGATATGAGGCTACAGTCACTTCAAAGGTGACTGCCGCCTGTGCCCCATATTCGACTTAATTCCTAGGCGCACCCTTACGCATCTATACAACCATGTGCGCCACAACGTCCCTCTGCCCTCCGCGCTTCAGACGGTGTTGCGGCGCGGCAAGGATTATGACTGCGGTTTGACCAGGACCTGTTCGAGCTGGCGCACCCGCTTTTCGAGATCAATGAGGCGTTCGTGCCAGGGAACCAGGTTCTGGAGGATGTAGCCGACTGCCTGTTCGGCCGTCAGGTCGCCCCGGCGCCAAAGTTGCATCAACTCGGGGATGGAGTAGGTAGACATGGTGGTAGTGCTCCTTTCTCGCTTCAATCAAATGGGTGCTGCCCGGTGCGGAGGGCAACAAAACGGCCGCCTCCAACAGTGCTGTCGCCAGGCGGCCGCTGATTTGATCCTTACGAGAAAGGTAGCTACAATGTCAGCTAGCCCGCCAGACTGGGTTACGCAGTTTGGAGGGTTAGCCGCCCGAGGATGTTTCCGGCATCCAGAGGCGGCGTTTTGTTGTGGGGGGCAGTATACATCGGGCGCGGTCGCAGGCGCAAATTGCCATTTCCTGGCATTCTGGGAAATCCCAAGCATTCCGGGAATGGGCCGCGGATAGGTTGGATGACCGAAGTCTTTCCGGCCCATTCCCGGAATGCTTGGGGGCGGCAGAGTGTCCCTTGCCCATTCCCGGAATGCTGTTAACTGTCAGGAGAACCTATGGATACTCACCAATCAAGCCAGGACATCGCCGATTGGGACAAGATCGCCGATCAATACATCCAAGACGGTGCAACCGGGGACAACCCCATGTATCTACAGCTCAAAGCGGTGCTGTGGGACTCTTTGGGCGACCTCAATGGCCTTCATGTGCTTGATCTCGGCTGTGGGGACGGCTGGCTCAGCCGGTTGATGGCCGAGGCCGGTGCGACCGTGTTGGGCATCGACGGCTCCGCCCGGCTGCTGGAGCACGCCCGCTCTCGCCATCCAGGGGTCGAATTTATGCAGGCGGATCTGGCGTATGGCGTCCCTGCTCACATCCGGCAACGGTTTGACCGGATCGTCTCTCTGATGGTGCTCATGGATATTCCGGTTTTGGATCAGTTGTTCAAAGATGTGAGCCAGCGGCTGGCCGATACGGGCCGGTTTATCTTTGTCATCCTGCACCCTTGTTTCTTCCAGTACAAGATCCACTTCGATGAAGTGGCTCAAGTATGGTACCGCAAGGTGACCAATTACCAGGACCCGCAGGTCTGGCGCATCGACAGCTTTGGTGGGCACAACCACTACCATCGCAACCTGACCTACTATGCCGATCTGCTGCGGGCCAACGGGTTGGCGGTCACCCGTCTCTATGAACCCGAGTGGAATCCGCAGCCGGAGAGCGAAAGCGCCCATGTGGTGCGCCGTTGGCCGGTCTCTCTTTTGGTGGAAGCCCAACCGCTCCGTTTATAATGGGCAGGTTTAATTGAGACTTCGTGCAGAGCGAAATGAATCAGGTCGAGGTATGCGATGAGTGAAGAACGCAACGTGGTGATCGCTTCAGAGGTAGGGATTGCAATCCATTCGGTCAGAGATATTCCCGATGTCCTTGGCGCTTTTATTGGGAGGGACGGGCTGCTTCTCACCGAGGGGGATTTGGGACCGGCGTTCTTCGATCTCAAGAGTGGTCTGGCCGGCGAGCTTTTACAGAAGTTTGTCAATTACAGAGTGCGGGTGGCAATCGTTGTGCCAGTTCCCGAAGTGTACGGTGAACGGTTTGGCGAGCTTGCCTATGAACATCGATCCCATCCGCTGATTCGCTTCGTCCCTTCCAGAGCGGAAGCAGAGACCTGGCTAGAGTTTTGACGCACACAGCGGCGCAGCACAAGCCTCCCAACATCCATTGCGCCTTTTGGCAGAAGAGGAAGTATGCCCCAGCTCGGAGTTGTGGTTGCTGTTCTTCACGATGATCGTGTGCTCCTGACCAAACGCGAGGACTTTGAGGTGTGGTGTCTTCCGGGCGGTGCGGTCGATCCGCACGAGGCAGTGGACAAGGCTGCCATTCGCGAGGTCTTCGAGGAAACCGGGGTGCAGATTCAACTCACCCATTTCGTCGGTCTTCTGAGCAAGCCCTTTTGGGGCCGGCAGGGCACCCATCTCTCGGTCTTTGCCGCTCGCCCGCTTAGCATAACTCTCAACGCCGACCCTGCTGAGGTGGGAGCGTTAGGGTTTTTCCCAGTTGACCAACTGCCAGAGCCGATCCTCTGGGACCATCGCCAGTTGATTGCGGCAGCGCAGGCTGGCGCGACGGGTCATGTGTGGGTCAACCGTGCTCGAACGCCCCCGCACTTTGCCGACCGGACAGAACTCTACGCTTGGCGCGATAAGAGCGGTCTCTCGCGTGAAGAAGCCTATCGGCAGTTGATGCAGGGGATTGGGCCGCAAACCCTTGAGGTCATGCTTGGCCCAGACCAAGGCACCCAAATCCGCGAGGAATAAGTCAGCGCCGGATGGCTTACTGTCTTGACGGCCTGTGAGCCGTCGTTGATTTCGGGGTAGGCTTTCGTACCCGTAGTTCCAGTCGACATCACACCAAAGGCTGTGTTGGGGTCCGACCGTATGATGGAAACTATTCAATTCCGCATCCGCTACGCCACTCCAGCGGATAACACCCTCCTGGCCGAACTGGGCGCGCAGACCTTTGCCGACAGCTTTGCAGCCGATAATACCCCCGAAAATATGAGGGCCTATATTGCAGCCTCCTTTAGCTCCGAAAAGCAGGCGCTTGAACTGGCGGATAGCGCCTCGAAGTTTTTGATCATCGAAGTGGATGGGGCAGCGGTCGGCTATGCCCAATTGCACTTCGGCGCTGCGCCCTCCCCCATCGTTGGGCGCAAACCAGTGGAGATTGTGCGCCTCTATGCCCGCACAGAGTGGATCGGCAAGGGGGTGGGCGCACAGTTGATGAAAGCTTGCTTTGACGAAGCCGTGCAAGCCGGTTGTGATGTCGTCTGGCTCGGCGTCTGGGAGCGCAATCCGCGGGCGATTGCTTTCTATCGCAAATGGGGTTTTGAGCACGCCGGCACACAGGTATTTCAACTCGGAGATGAACGACAAACGGATTGGCTCATGGCTCGACCGCTCAGTGTCTATCCGTAAATTCTCTGTATCGCACTGTCTGGTCGGCGGTGTAATCTGACCCATCACCGAATTTACGGATAGGTTCTCAGTACAACTACTTCATCGGCAACCGTACCGGCCTCTGTTTGAGCGCGACTTTTATATCATCCTCTCGCCACACTCCTCCAACCTCCCGACTTTTGTGTATTTGTAGGTCGGGCTACCAGCCCGACGCACGCCATCGCAAGTCTTGCCATCGCTCATCCTAAACCTGGTCAGGTAGGGAGTTTTCAACCTGACTATCTGACCATTCCCAATTTATCCAGATGGACAGTGCGTCCGGCTCAGAAAGCAGATACAATCGAAGCAGGCCATCCGGCTACCTTTGCGCCTACAAACGGAATGGTCTGGGCCGGTGCGCCCAAAGAACCCAAGAGAAAGGAGAAGCGAGAAAAGACAGAAGCGACATTTGCGCGTATGGTACGCTGTTGGGAGTTCTCAAGGAGGAGAATTCTGATGACAGAGAAATCACTGTTTACTT
>QEUW01000280.1 GCA_003577005.1 Chloroflexota bacterium
TCAATCTGAGAAATATCCGTGGACATCGCCGCCGTCACGTCCGGCAGGTCCGAGGATTGGGGAGACCCAGCAGGCCAAAACGGTAGAGCGGGGCCGTAGTCCGGTTCAGAAGAGTCGGGCGCGCCTTGCGCCGCAGCCGGGAGCGCCGGGGTCAGCGCCAGCGCCAATAGCAACAGCCCGATCCAGACAGGATGCAGTAGAAAACGTTGCCGAGTATTCATGGGGGACCTTTCGTCGAGAATCATGTGTCGATGATTGGATGGGTCAAACAAAGCTGCGCGCTGTGAGCCGAGGCCAGATCACGGCTTGACTGCGGCGGGGAACGCGAAAATACCTCGCACCACAGGGACGAAGGTGCTAACCAAAACCGCCGGCGAACAAACCAGGGGACCATGATCTCCGCCAACTATCCAGAGCGCGCGTAGGGTAACTGGACATCATGCTATCAGAAGCCGGCGCGCCCCGATAGGGTCAAGTGCCCCTATTTTGCAGGCCCTTGCTCGGAACAGAGTCTGGATAGCACAGCCGCCTGGGGAAGAGAAGAGATGGAAAAGAGATCGCGCGGTGCGCTGTAGATAAAGCCGGGCAGGCCGATGCCGGGGATGGGTGTGACAAGCAGGAAGGCGCCAAGTACAAATGCACTATGAGAAATCAGCCCTGCCCTCGCGACGCGTTTGACAAAGTATATTCTGCTTTCTATACTTGGTTCAGATCCGCTGCAAGGTCGCCGCTCGCAATCATGCCCTTCCCCTATTGGCTATATAATATTGATTATATAATGACTGCCCATCTACGAGCTTGCCTGTATCTACAGTACTTGTTGGTGGGCACATCTCAGCAACAAGTGCTGCCAGGGATGTCGGCGACCAGCGTGCAGGCTATGGGGTGTCCTGAGTAGGTTCTTCCTACTCGCTTCAACCGATCTCGTTCTGTCCGTCTCCCCGTGTAGCTCAGCCCGGGTGTCTTTCCACTCCCTTCATTCTTGGAAGCACTCGGTTGGGACGGACGCCTGTTTCGAGCGCCGGGGGTGTTTGGCCCTTTGGCCCCCGCTGTTTTTGACTGTATCTCCGCTTCGAATGAACCCATAGGCGCTGCGCGGGCATGGCGATGCCGCGCGATGTGCTGTGATCTCTGTATCCGAGCATTTGTCTCTGGACATGGATGCACCTCCGGTTGCGACTCTCTGTCCAGATGGTGCTGCGCCGTGGCAAGCAGGATCGAAACGGCAGATCGATGGAGGATCTATGAGTCTGGGCTATGTGACGCAACGGCTAATAGTCTTCGTGCTCGTCATTTGGGTAGCCATGACGCTCATTTTCTTCCTGCCCAAACTGGTTCCTGGCCGCGACCCCGTGATGGAGCGCATGACCATGCTCTTGGCGACCGGCGGCATCCAGGCCGAAGGCATCGAAAGAATGGTCCAGGCCTACCGCAGCGAATTCGGTCTGGACCAGCCCTTGTATGTGCAGTACCTGCGTTACCTATCGCACATGATCCGGTTCGACTTCAACTACTCGCTGGCCCAATACCCCACCAAAGTCATCGACCTGATCGCACTCGCGCTCCCCTGGACGATTGGGCTGCTCTCGGTGTCCACCCTGCTTGCCTTCTCGCTGGGCAGTTTGGCTGGAGGGCTGCTGGCTTGGCCCAAGACGCCCAAGATATTTGCCTACCTGCTCAGTCCCTTCCTGCTCATGTCGTCCATCCCCTTCTTTTTGCTGGGCCTTATGCTGATCTATATTTTCGCCTTCAAGCTCAAAATTCTGCCGCTGGGCGGTGGTTCCCAATTTGGCCAGTTGCCTGCGCTCACCCCCGCCTACTTGCTGGATATCGTCACTCACTCGATCTTACCGGCCTCTGCCATCGTCATCGCCAGCTTAGGCGGTTGGGCACTGGGGATGCGCGGCATGATGATCACCACGTTGGGCGAAGACTACATCATCTTGGCTCAAGCGCGCGGCCTTGCCCCCCGGCGGATTTTCTTCGCCTACGCCATGCGCAACGCCATGCTCCCGCAGATTACCTCGCTGGCCCTTTCGGTCGGCACCATTGTCTCCGGCTCACTCCTGGTCGAGGCGATCTTCCGCTATCCGGGCATTGGGTCGGTGCTGTTTACAGCCATCTCGGGGTTTGACTACTTCACCATCTATGGGGTCGTGTTCTTTGTCATCTTGGCAATTGCATTGGCGACGCTGTTCATCGATCTGCTCTACCCGCTGCTTGACCCGCGCATCCGCTACCAAAAGAACTAGATAGGAGGTTAGCTTCGTGCGGCCATTTCTCCGCTACTGCCGGCGCAATCCGCAATTGGCCGTCGGGTTGCTCATGTTCCTCGCACTGGTGCTCTTCTGGCTGCTTGGCCCACTGGCGATTGACACCGCCAAGGCGAACCCCCTATCCGCCCCGCCAGACATGCCTCCATCACGGGAATTCCCACTGGGGACGGACAGCACAGGCCGCCAATTGCTGCCCGTCTTGCTGCAAGGCACGCTCTATACGCTCCAGATCGGGCTGATCGCCGGTTCGGTGGGGTTGCTGATCGGCATCATCCTGGGGTTTGCCGCGGGCTACTTTGGCGGGCCGTTGGATACGGTCATCCGCACATCCGCCGACGTCATTCTGACGATCCCGACCTTGGCGGTGCTGGTGGTGATCGCCTCCCTGATCAAAGAGCGGCTCACGCCGCAGAGCATGGCCCAGGTGATCGCCCTGCTTGCCTGGATGTGGCCGACGCGCACCATTCGCGCCCAAGTGCTCACCTTACGGGAACGGCCCTATGTCGAAATCGCCAGGTTGTCGGGCTTAGGCGATTCCAAAATCATCATCCAAGAGCTATTCCCGAATCTGCTGCCCTATCTCGCCGCCAGCTTTGTCGGCGCTGTGTCGGCGGCGATCTTGGCCGCCGTAGGGCTTGAGGCATTGGGGCTTGGCCCACAACATGACCCCACCCTGGGAATGACGATCTTCTGGGGGATCTACTATGGCGCAATCCTGCGCGGGATGTGGTGGTGGTGGCTGCCGCCAATTGCCGCCATCGCCTATGTCTTTATCGGCCTCTTTTTGATCTCCTGGGGTCTAGATGAACTGGCTAACCCCAGGCTGAGGAGGGCAGGATGAGCGAACCCGTGCTCAGCGTGCGCGACCTGAAGGTTCACTATCATACCCCGGCGGGCAGAGTCAGGGCCGTGGATGGGGTCAGCTTCGACCTTCGACGCGGGGAGAACTTAGGGCTGGTGGGCGAATCGGGGTCGGGCAAATCTACCACGGTATTGGCGCTCCTGGGGCTGGTCATGAATCCGGGGCGGATCGAAGGAGGGCAGGCGCTCTTGGGCGGCGTTGACCTGCTCAAGTTGTCCGAAGCAGAGATGCGCCGCATGTCCGGGGCCGAGATTTCGCTCATCCCCCAAGGCGCGATGAACTCGCTGAACCCGGTGATGCGCGTCAAAACCCAGATGATGGACACGATCCGCGCCCATGACAGGACTCAGACACAAGACGCCATGATGGCGCACATCGTCGAATTGCTGCAGTTGGTTGGGCTAGACCCTTCCGTGGCCGACATGTACCCCCATGAATTGAGCGGCGGCATGAAGCAGCGCGTCTGTATTGCCATGGCGATTACACTCCAGCCCCAAGTGATCATTGCCGACGAACCAACCAGCGCCCTGGATGTGGTTGTGCAACGGCAAGTCATGGAGACTTTGAGCCAGATTCAAGAGACCATCAACGCATCGGTGATCCTTGTGGGGCATGATATGGGGCTGATGGCCCAGTTTGTGGACCGGGTGGGGATCATGTATGCCGGCAGGCTGGTGGAACTTGGCCCAGTCGACGATATCTTTGAGCGGCCCCTGCACCCTTACACACGGCTCCTGATCGGCACGCTGCCATCGCTCGACGTCAAAGGCGTGTTCAAGGGCATCCCCGGCCTCACACCCTCACTCCTGGCCCCGCCTTCGGGGTGCGTGTTCCATCCGCGCTGCCCGAACCGTACCGCGGCCTGTCTGCAATGGACATATGACTTCCGCGAGATCCGGCCCGGCCATTGGGTCGCCTGTAATGCCGTGGACGAAAACCTGGTTCAACTCAGTAGGGTGACGTGGGCACGGCGCAATGATTCTGAACCGGTTTCAAGTGGAGACCTGTCATGACATTTCTCTTGGAAGCGCGCGGCGTCACCAAGATCTTCAGCAGCAGGGGTGGCATCGGCAAAAAGAAAGTAGCCACGGTCGCATTGGATGGCGCGTCGATTGCCGTCAACGTTCAGCCCGCCACCGTGATCTCGATCGCCGGGGAGAGCGGCAGCGGCAAGACGACGCTTTCGCGGCTGATCCTCGGCCTGATCAGCCCCACAAAAGGCGATATCTACTACAAAGGTAAACCCATCAGTGGGATGACCCATGCGGAACGGCTGACCTACCGCCGCGAGGTGCAGGCAATCTTTCAGGACCCCTTTGAGGTATACAACCCCTTCTACAAAGTGGACCATGCGCTCTATATGCTCCTGAACAGTTTCGAACCGAGCATGTCTAAGGCCCAGGCACGCGCCCGGATCGAAGCCGTACTCGCTACCGTGGGGCTGCGCGCCGATGAGACGTTGGGCCGCTACCCACACCAGTTGAGCGGTGGTCAGAGACAGCGTGTAATGGTGGCCCGCTCCTTGCTCCTCAACCCAAGCATCATTGTGGCCGATGAGCCTGTCTCGATGGTAGACGCCTCTTTGCGCGCCACGATCCTGGAAAGCTTGCTCAAAGCTCACATGGAACTGGGCGCGTCCTTGATCTACATCACCCATGACCTGACCACCGCTTATCAGGTGAGCCAGACCATTCTCATGCTCTACCAAGGATCGATGGTCGAACTTGGCAACGTCGACAAGATCATCAAGAATCCGCGCCACCCCTATACGCAGTTGCTGGTCAGTTCGATTCCGCTGCCCGACCCCAAAAAGCGGTGGGGCAAGGGCACGGTTCGTGAAAGGCTTGCCAAAGCTCCGGAGGGCGTCAACCTGGGCTGCAAATTCGCCGAGCGTTGTCCTCATGTCATGTCCCAATGCTGGCAAGCCCCGCCTCCCCTCTATGGGCTAGACCGGGATCGTGCGGTCGCCTGTTATCTGTACGACAAGTCGCCGGCACTCAATCAGGCTGAAGTTACAAGCCTGTATACTCGAAGTTGAGTCAGATGCATTCAGCGGCAGGGCGTCGCGCTCGCCATCATGTGTAGAAAAAGCGCGTGGCAAAAGCGCGTGGCAAAAGGAGGTGATAGACGCTTTCGACGGCTTGGCTAGTCCTTGATACCGGAACTTGGCCGGGGCGAACCAATTTTGCCCAAAAAATCCGTCGGCGTGCCTCCCCTCAGCAATGGGGCGGCTTCCTAAGGAGGATGAGAATGGCTCGCAAGAATGGGATCACTCGTCGTCAGCTTCTCGTGGGTGGCGCGACGCTGGCATTGGCGGCTTGCGTACCCACCACGACCGCGCCGCAACCGGGTCAGTCTGCGGCAGCACCCCCTGCTCCTGCCGCAGAGGTCGCCGGCCTCAAACCCATACCGCGCAACCGCACCCTCATCATGGCCGGGCTTGGTGGCGAACACCCCGGCGCTTTTCTCGACGTAGAAAACTTCAACCTCTATGCGCCAGGCGGTATCTCTCGCAGCGGCTTGGTCAACTCAGCTACGGACGGGTTGTTCTATGCCAATATGCTGGACGTCAAAGAGATCATCCCTTGGATGGCAGAGAGCTATCAGTACAACGACGACTTTACCGAAGTCGTATTGAAGCTTCGCACGGGTGTCGAGTGGAGCGACGGTACGCCCTTCACGGCCAACGACTGCGTCTTTACGATCAACACCCTCAAGGCCAACGAGCTTATGGCCTACAGCGGCGATCTGAACATCTATATCGCCAATGCCGAGGCCGTGGACGATCTGACCCTCAAGCTCACTTTCAACCAGCCGTCACCACGCTTCGTCTTTGACTACCTGGTCTTCTGGGCCGACTTTGGCATCCCCTTTAACATGGCAGAGCACATCTGGAAAGATGCCGAAGACCCCTCTACCTTTAGCAACTATGACCCGGAGAAGGGATGGCCTGTCGTCACCGGGCCTTATAAACTGGTCGGGACGACGGTCGAGCAGAAGATCTGGGACGTCAGGCCGGAGTGGTGGGCGGCCAAGATCGGCTTCCAGAAGTTGCCGCGCATTGAACGCCAGATCCATCTGCCGGGCATGAACGAGATCACCATGGCCCAGATGTGCATCAACAATGAGATCGACATGGCCTTCTCCATGACGCCGAGCAACATGAAGCTGATCCAGTCGCAGAACGACAAGTTCATCACGCACTGCCCGCGGCCTCCCTATGGCTTTACAGACTGGTGGCCGATGGGCTTTGGCTGGAACTGTATGGTTGCGCCGTTCGACGACCCTGAGATCCGCTGGGCGCAGAGCTATGTGCTGAACCGCGACGAAATTGTGCAGTTTGCCTTCTCCGGGGCCAGCGAGGTCGGCTTTCCGATGCCCTTCCCGCATTATGGTGCGCTCGAACCTTACTTCGAACAGATCAAGGACTTGCTCGCGGAGCGCAACCCCATCGAGTACAACCTGGACAAGAGTGCGGAGATCATGACCCGCAAGGGGTATACAAAGGACAGCGAAGGTTTTTGGGTCGATGCCAGCGGGGAGCGCATCAAGCTCGAGATCGTCACCTTCCCGCAGCACCCTTCGGCCACGCCGTGCGCGCCGGTCGTCACCGAGCAACTGCGTCGCGGTGGCTTTGACGCCACCTTCTCGCTGCCCGCCGACTTTGTCGCACGTCTCCAGCAGGGCCAGGCCAATTCCTTTATCTGGGGTCACGGCGGCAGCGTCAAAGACCCGCACAAGACCATGGATCTGTACCATTCGCGCTGGGTCAAACCGATTGGCGAAAGCGCCTACCCGTTCTATCGCTGGACGAACAAGGAGTTCGACGCCATCGTCGACCAAATGGCGGCGCTGGAGTTCAACGATCCCGGCATTGACCCGTTGTGGCGACAGGCGGCGGAAATCTGGCTCAAAGAACTGCCCGATACGCACCTGGTGCAGACGGTCATCCAGTTGCCCATGAATACCACCTACTGGACCGGGTGGCCGACCTGCGATAACGAATATGTGCACGAAGGGTTCTGGCACCGTTCGGCCATGTTGATGTGGGTCCGGCTCGACCCGGTTGCCTAACCGCCCAACAAACGTTCGCAACTGCGCGCGGTTCCGTTCTTGCCCAAAGGACGGAACCGCGCCGGGTTCTCATCGATCATCGGTTCGCTGCGCGCCTGCAGGCGCGCAGCGACAACAAGCCGCGCAGAGGCCCCAGCGCGCAGCCTGAGCGCCACGGCCAGCCCCGGGTCCAAAGAACCGGTTTTGCGCAGGCTAGAGACAAAGCCATGACCCAATCGTTTCTCCGCTATCCACTTCAGGACGGCTACATTCACAACTGGCTGGTTGCAGGTCCTCAGCTTATCGCCATCGATCGTAGCGACGCGTCCAGCGCACAGCAGGTTAGCGCGTGCGCACCGTCAGATTCCGGGATCGTCGAGACTCCTTGTGAGCGCGCTCAGTTCACCAGCGCGGGGCCAGCCGGCGGCGTCTCGCAACTCATGTGGCGCTATCTCGCGTGTGACGACGACCATCTCGTGGACCTAACCGGCGCTTATCCCTCGCCGCATGCGCTGCGCGCCTGGGCGTATAGCGAAGTGGTTGCCCCGGCCAATTTATCTACATGCCTTACCCTTCACTCGTTTGGCCCCGTGCAGGTGTGGTTGAATGGACATTTGGCGGTGCATCACCAAGGGCATGACGAGCGTACCCTCTATCGCCTGGAAATCGAATTCAACCTAGTCAAGGGGAGCAATGCTATCCTTGTGCGTTTGGAACAACCGAGAGGCGATTCCACCCCACTAGCCATTGCGCTGCAATTGCGTGGCGCAGGACATCCTCGCCTGAGAGTACGCATCCCCACCCGAAACCGCAATACCCAACTCCATCAGGCCGTCGAGCGTCTGGCGCGGCGGGCCTACCTCGAGCGTGATCTGTACGCCGGTCCTGAAGCCTTGTATATCAAATGGCCTGCGACCCTGCGCGCGCAACGCAGACTCTTGCTGCGCGTACAGAAACCTTCCGGCGATATCGTGGGGGAGGCCCAACCGGTGGTCAGCGCCGGTCTATCCCAACATCTCCTGGAAGGCACTTGGGTCAAGGATGGCCGCTACCAAGTGAAGGTTCTGCCCGATTTCGAGGAATTTATCCAGGGGCTGCGCGTCAGCCGCGATCTGGAGGTGAACCTCCTGCACAGCTCCTATCGCGACGAACCTCAGGGCGAGCAGGGCGAGCGCGCCATCGAACTGCTGCAACATGCCGCCTGGTGGACGGACGGCATCTATGCCGAACTTGCGGCGATGGCTCTAGGGTTGTGGAAACAAGTCAACGCCAAGGCGATCCTGCGCGCCATCAATGAGGTTTTGGCGCAACAGGCCGGCTGTGACGAGCTTCTCGCCGGCCTGTTGTTCATGGCCTATCGCTATGCGGATCACCCTTCCTTTCCGCCATCCCTGATCTCCCCATTGGAAGAATGTCTGTTGGGGTATGACTATCGTGCCAATACAGAGACCGCCCATCGGATCCAAGGTCTGGACGACGATGGCGCCATCGTCCGGCACGCTTGCAGCATACTCGCAGGCCAACGCTATCCCACGCGCCGCTTTCTCTGGAGCGGCCGGTCAGGGAGCTGGCATCAAGCAGACGGCGAACAGCGCGCCCTGGCCTGGCTCGCACGCCGCGCCCAAGGGGGCTTTGCCGCGTGGGATTCGGGCGAGGGGTTTGCCGCCATGCTGCTCGGCTTAGTTGCATTGGTAGACCATGCTGTCTCCGAGACACTGTCCGAGCTGGCCGCCGCCACCGTCGACAAGTTGCTCTTTACGCTAGCCATCAACTCCTTTCGAGGCGTCTTCGGCTCTACCCACGGTGCGACCAGCGCGGCTTCGATCACCGATGCCCGGATGGAGCCAACCGCAGGCATCAGCCGTCTGCTCTGGGGCGTCGGATGTTGGAACCAACACATGGCCGCCGCCTATGCCCTTGCCACGTCGTCGAAGTATGTCTGCCCCCCTGTGCATCAGATGATCGCGCTCGACCGGCCCGTCGCGTTGTGGGCGCGCGAGCGTCACATCACCGCATGGCGTGACATAAACGATGAACCGGTGGCAGACCAGGAGATCAACAAGGTTACTTACAAAACGCCCGACTATATGCTTTGCTCGGCCCAAGATTACCGGGCCGGCGCGGCGGGCAGCGTCGAGCACATTTGGCAGGCCACTCTAGGCCCAAGCGCCGTGATCTTTGTCAACCATCCGCGCTGTCTCAACCAGAAAGATGCCTATCCTGCCAATTTCTGGCGCGGCAATGGCGTCCTGCCGCGTGTGGCGCAATGGCGCGACCTGCTCATTGCGCTTCACCAACTGCCTGCCGGCGACTGGCTGGGCTATACGCACGCCCACTTCCCCATCGCGGCGTTCGATGCCTATACACTCCGGCAGGGGTGGGCCTTTGCGCGCAAAGGCGACGCTTACTTGGCCCTCACCGCCTCGGCAGGCATGCACCTGATCAAGGTAGGCCCTGGGGCCTTCCGTGAGCTGCGCTCGGTGGGCCGGCAGAATGTCTGGCTGTGCCAAATGGGCCGAGCCGCGCAGGATGGCAGCTTTGCCGAGTTCCAACGAGCGGTTCTCAACCTTCCGCTCCGCTTTGATGGCCTGGGCGTATCGCTGGTTTCCTTGCGGGGGGATGCCGTCGCCTTTGACTGGAGTGGGCCATTCCAGGTGCAAGGAAAGGTGCAGGCACTCGGCGGATTCCCTCATTACGCAAGCCCGCACTGCACCTGCGCGCTGGGAAGCACCGAGATGGACATCCGGTTTGAGGACTGGACGCTCCGGCTAGACCTCGATCCCGCAGAGCAATAGGGCAGAAGTACGCCCCGGTCGAGCATCAACTTCAGACCCTATCCCTGACCAACGTGATATGGGGCTAGAGCGATAGAGAATGTTAGGTCGAGCCAGTGGCTACGATCCCAACCTTTGCTTTCTCCTCTGCTCTGGCCTTTGCGATCTTTGCGGTTGACCTTCGGCTCCTTTACGCGTACGCCTCGACCGGTGGGCAGGTGCAGATCAGGTGGCGGTCGCCGTAGACGCTGTCGATGCGCCCCACGGCAGGCCAGAACTTGAACTCGCGGCTCCAGGCGTCAGGATAGGCCGCGGCCTGGCGGCTGTAGGGCCGGTCCCAGACATCGGCGCTGACCACCTGGGCCGTATGCGGCGCGCCCTTGAGCACGTTGCGCTCGCGG
>QEUW01000281.1 GCA_003577005.1 Chloroflexota bacterium
TCGAGCGTTTGCGCCGGGTGGAGAACTATGACTGGCGCACCGTAGTCCCTTTCCGCAACAAAGAGGATTGCGGTCATGAGCAGCCCTGGCTTCGTTTTCTGGCCGGCGAGAATCCCACCTATCCCGAAGAGATCCTGCGCGCCACCTACAGCATGGTCTGTCACCGGCTGGCGCTGATTGCCGCCGACGAGGCCGACTTGACTCAGGTCAACATCCACCACTGGCAGCAGCACAACCCAGTGATCACCGAGGCGCTGGTCCAGTTGACGCTGGGCGCACCGCAGATCATCTACAATGGCGGGCTGCTCCACTGTGCGCTCCGCTATTTTGACGCCCGGCGCCAACGCCCCGGCCTGCCACAGGATGTCGCCGCACTGGTGGAGGAAGTCGGGGCGGCGCACGCAAGAGTACGGCTGGTCAACCTGAGCCCATTCACCCCCCGCGAGCTGATCCTCCAGGCAGGCGGTTTTGGCGAACATCAATTTTTGTCGGTGCGCTATGATGTGCGGACGAGCGACTACCCGGGTTCGCACCACGAATACGCCCCACCACCCCTCCAAACCACCACGGAGAGCCAGCCGGTGAATGACCGCTATCTCCAACTCTTGCTGCCACCTGCCACAGAGATTATCCTTGAGTTGGAGGTGGCGCGCTATACAAACCAACCCTTGTACACACCGCCGTGGAAGGTATAAATTCAACTAGAGAAGCGCCAAGAAGCTGCCTGAAAAGGGTGAGTAGGCTTGGTGCGTTGCACACGCAGTGTGCGATGCACCTGTAGAGGAAGCCCCGGAGCCCTGGTGCATCGCACCTTTCAGGTACAATATACCAGGCCGATGCCACCCTTTTCAGGCAGTTTCTTAGAGGCTGAGCCACGAGCCCGGTTTTCTTATGGCTTTGTTGCAGCGCGCCTCTACAGTTGTTTTTGCTGGCACAGGTGGCCCGTGGGGTGCTACTCTATCTCTTTTTCTCACTGGTTTTTTTTCACTGAAATGGATGAATTGGATGATCACCTTGTTTTGGGGAATTGTGTGGGGTATTGTGGGCGGCCTGGTCTCCTGGCGGACCAATTTTCCGGGCGGCGCAGCGGTCGGCGCGATGATCGGCTGCGGCCTCTACAGTGTCCTGCTGAGCCAACCGGCCTCTGTGCCCCCGGTGATGAACCTCGGCGCCCAGATTGCGGTGGGGATCGTCGTGGGCTTCTCGTTCCGGCGCGAGCTTTTGCAAGAGGGGCTACCGATCCTGATCTGGGGGGTGATCGGCGCCTTTGTCTTTCTGTTGGTGGGGCTGTTGCTCTCGGTCGTGGCAGCCAGGCTCGGTTATCTCCACTTTAACACGGCGATCTTTGGCTTTTCTCCCGGCGGCTTTACCAATATGGCGGTCATGGCCGGCGACGAGGGTGCTGAGGCCGCGCCCGTAGCCTTGATCCACTTTGTCCGCGTGGTATTGCTCTTTATCGTTGTACCCCTCATGGTACGCTTGCTGACCCGGTAACAAAGAGCGCGTATCCGGCGACCACCGCCCGAGTGACGGTCCATGACCCGCGCCTGTTCTTCATGTCGAACCGCGTTGGCCTACTGCTCAAATCTTTAGTCTCTCATAATCGGTAAATTGACTAAGCCCGCAACAGCGGCTGTAGCGCCTCTTCCAGTGGTGGAGAAGTGCGGTCGGTCGCTTTTTTGCAGTTATTTAGCAAGTTATGATTCGACTGGTCAGCTAATTGTTAGTTTTGCTTGTGCATTTTTGCACTATAGTAGTTGCACGCATGCGGCGACGAGGGGCAGAGCGCGACACTCCCCTGGCGTTGAGAACAGTCAAAGCAACTCTTCACTTCGTCGTAACGGTGGTCAGGACATACGACTGAAATCGAGCAGGTGATTACAACCAAAGGGTTTTGGGGGACGAATGAGGAGGGGTCGTATGGTGCCGGCGCTGTTTGTACTCCTGGCAAACCGAGATAGTTCGACGCTCGTACGGCCGTTCGTCCGCTTGCTGCCTCTGGGGGCAGGGCTTATCGCTGCCGTCATTGCCCTGATGCCCCCCCAACCCCTCCTGGCTCACGGCGGGTACGAAGGCACTCTTGTAAGCGCCGCAGCCATGAACGGCCTGATCGCCGATGAGGTACTCTGCGGGCCCGGTGGCTACCGCATTGAAGAGACTGAGCTGTGTACCCACGGCCCGGATAGTTCCCCACAAGGCGACGGCGAAGTGGCGATGGCTGGCGCCAACCTGGCCCCAATCATTTGTGAAGGTGATGGTGTCAGTGGCAAGCGAGTGCAGGTGCTCTACGTGCGCACGGAGAGCGCGCCAGAGCGCTACGCCCAATATCTGTCCTCCTTCCGCGCCTGGGCTGCTGAGGCCGATGCCATCTACAACGAGAGTGCCCAGATCACCGGCGGCCAGCGGCGGATTCGCTTTGTCACCAACGACACCTGCGAGATCGACATCCCGGTTGTCGTGTTGCCGGATGGCAGCGATGGCTCTTTTGCGAGCACAATCAGTGCCCTACGGACGCTCGGCTACAACCATCCCAACCGCAAATATCTTCTGTTCATGGAATCCAGCGTCTATTGCGGAATTGCTTCGGTCGTCAACGACCATCGCCCCGGGTCGGAGAACCGCAGCAACCACATCGCCGGCTACGCCCGCGTGGATAACGGTTGTTGGGAGGGTGTAACGGTAGCCCACGAACTCACTCATACATTGGGTGGGATTCAACACACCGCCCCCAATGCGTCGGGCGGCTGGCACTGTGTCGATGAAAACGACATCATGTGCTACTCAGATGCCCCCTACTATCCGGCCCTCCACTTTGCCTGCCCAAGCACCCATTTTAATCACCTCCTTGACTGCAACAACGACGACTACTTCCACACCGATCCGCCGGCCGGCAGCTATCTCGCCACTCACTGGAATGTTGCCAACAGCGCCTTTCTCATCGCTGGCCCGCCGCTCCCGACCCGGCCCGAGCTAGCGTTGACGACCCAGAGCGGCGCCACCCAGGTAACCGTCTTCACCCCGGTCGAACTGGTGATTGAGACGCCGGTCACTGCGGCCGCCAACCGCACGACCAGCGACGTGCAACAGGTTGAATTCTCGCTAAACGATGAGTGGATCGCCACTGTCACCAGCGAGCCATATCGCTACACGTGGCAGGCCACTGTTGCGGGCGAATATACGTTTACCGCTCGTATCCAATGGTCCGATGGGGACACGGTGACCCTCACCCCTTTGGTGATTACCGTCCTTCCCGACAACCTGTTCGACGCGCCGCCCGATGATGACGGGCAACATGCTTTGCTGTTGCCCTTGATTATGAGCTGATGGCCACAGATCACCAATGCGTAGCGGCGGTATGGAAACCGCCGCTACGAGTCCAGGCTATGGTCTGCGGAATGTACGTACGGAATGGAGAGGTCAGGCGCCAAACCACTTCGTGCCCGGCCACTGGTACTGGCGGGCGACCTCTTCATCCAGTTCCACACCGATGCCGGGGCGGTCGCTGAGCGTGATATACCCGTCCTGGATGACGTCGGTCTTCTCTTTGATGATGGTAGTCCAGTAGTCGCGGTGGAGCCAATGGAACTCCAGCACGACAAAATTGGGGACGGTGGCGCAAACGTGCGCCGAAGCCAGCGTGCCGATCGGGGACGAGACGTTGTGCGGCGCAAAGCCCATATAGTAGAGCTCGGCCATGTTGGCGCTCTTGCGCCCCTCGCTCAACCCGCCGCACTTGGGCAGGTCGGGCATGATAATATCTACCGCCTGTTTTTCGATCAACTCGCGCAGCCCGTGGCGCAGATAGAGATTTTCGCCGGCGCAGATGGGGTTTTTGCTGTGGCGCTTGACCTCGCGCATGGCGTCGATGTTTTCGGGCGGCACCGGCTCTTCGATCCAGAGCAGGTGATAGGGAGCCAGGTCCTGCACCACGCGGATGGCGCTGGGCGTGTCGAGCCGGGTGTGGATGTCCACCGCTACTGAAACCCCTTTTCCCGCCGCTCGTGTCACCATATCCACCAGTTCGACCATGCGCTCGTGCTCGACCTGGCCGGCGTGGTAGTTGAAGCGGTCCTTGACTACGGTAAAGGTCTGGTTGCCGCGGCGGGTGCTGTAGGCGCCGATGTCGATGTCCACCTTGAGGGCGGTAAAGCCACGTTTGAGCACCTCGTCCACCACCCGCTTGATCTGGTCGAAATCCATGCCGGGGTCGATCTCACAGTCGGCGTAGACCCAGATCTTGTCGCGAAACTTGCCGCCCATGAGTTCGCAGATGGGCGCACCTAGCGCCTTGCCCTTGAGGTCCCACAGCGCCAGCTCGATGCCGGTGAGCGCGGTGATGAGGGCGCCGCCGGTGCCGCCGTCAAAGACATGCGAGCGCCGCATCTCCTCGAAGATAGCGTCGATGGCAAAAGGATCGCGCCCGACCAGCTTGGGCGCCAGATATTCGATGATGGCAATCGCCTGCATCCCCCCGTGGACACACTCGCCCAGCCCGGTGATGCCGGCATCGGTCTCAACCTTGACCCAGAGGTGCATCCCGTGGCCGCGAGTGGCTGCGGTTTTGATGGCTGTGATCTTCATCCTTCCTCCTATTCAATCCTCCTGTTCAATGAGGTGTTGGTTGACGCCGCGCATCTGCCGCCCCGACTCGCTCAACTTGTCCACGCCAGGTGAACCGGGGCGGAAGATCGAGAATTAAGATAGGGAATTACAAATCATCCTGTGGAGTATACCAGCCTGCGGTCTGTCGTTCGCGCTTGAAATAGTGCTGCGCCACGCGTTGCACATCCGCTGCGGTGACGGCTGTGAGCCGTTCCAGCCAGCCGTCAAGCCACTCGGTGCTGGCGATGATTTCGCTGATCCCCAACCAGTAGGCCTGGTAGGTAACGCTCTCGCTGCTGTAGACAAACTGGGCCTTGGTCTGTTTGATTGCCTTCTCTAACTCGGCGGCGGTGACGCCCTCTTGCTGGATCTTTCTCAGCTCGGCCCAGATCGCTGCCTCGACCTGCTCGTGGGTGACGCCTGGGGTCACCGTCGCGGCAAAGCTAAAGAGGTCGGGGTCGATGGTGGGCTGGTAGCTGGATTGGACAGCCACGGCCAGTTGCGTATCGACCAGCGCCTTGTAGAGGCGGTTGCTGCGGTTGTTGCCACCCCCACCAAAGAGACCCATCCCCTTGGCGCCGCTGAGCACGGCGTCCATGACGATGAGCGGGAAGAAGTCCGCGTGTGTGGCCTGGGGCGCCGGAAAAGCCAGAATCAGGTACGAGGTCAGGTCGCTGCCGCGCAGGATGACGCGCCGCTCGGCGCGCTGCTCCGGGTCGGCCAGGCGGAGAGGTAGTACGGGCGGGCCGGGCGGGAGGTCGCCAAAATAGTGTTCGAGCTTTTGCAGCATCTCCTGTGTGTCGAAATCGCCCACCAGTACAGCGATGGCGTTGTTGGGAGTATAGAAACTACGATAGTGGTTGTAGAGGTCGTCACGCGTCATGGTGAGCAGGTCGCTCTTCCAGCCGATGATGGGGTGGTGGTAGCTGTGCGCCGGGTGCGCGGCGGCCTGCACCTCCTCTTGTAGCAGATAGAAGTAGCTGTTCTCGCTCCCCTCGCGCTCGCTGATGATCACCATTCGCTCAGATTCGGTCTCTTCGGAGTCGAAAAGCGAATTGGCCATGCGGTCGCTTTCGATCTGGAGCGCCAGTTCGATGCGGTCGGATGGGAAGGTCTCGTAATACGTGGTCCAATCCTGGGCGGTCATGCCGTTGAAGTGCCCGCCGGCGCGCGCGACGATCTTGTCCAGCGCGCCGGGCGGAAAGCGTTCGGTGCCCTTGAAGAGCATGTGCTCGACCCAGTGGCTGATGCCGGTACGGCCAGGCGTCTCGTTGCGGCTGCCCACACGATAGTAGATCCAAAAACTGGCGACCGGCGCGACATGACTCTCGCGCAGGATCACCTGCATGTTATTCTTCAGCCGATGCTTCGTCAGGGTTGCTAGCGCCATTCGATTGGAGAGCTCCTCGGCCTACGGCCTTGTAAACAAAACCAAGTTCGTACATGACTTCCGGCTCGTAGATGTTGCGGCCATCCACGATATAGGGACGGCGCATCAGATTCTTGACGCGCACCAGGTCCAGGTGTTTGAACTCGTTCCACTCGGTGCAGATGAGCAGCGCATCCGCGCCGTCGGCGGCCTCGTACGGGTCCTCCCCCAGTCGGAGTTCGGGGTTGGCGCGGCCCGCATTGGTCATGGCCACCGGGTCGTAGGCTGTGACCACCGCACCCTCGTTCTGCACCATGCGGATGATGTCCAGCGCCGGCGACTCGCGGATGTCGTCGGTGTTGGGTTTGAAGGCCAGCCCCAGCACCCCGATGCGCCGGTCGAGCAGCTTGCCGCCCAACAACTCGCGCAGGTGGAGCAACGCCCAGCGCCGGGCATCCCGGTTGATGTCGATGACCGCACGCAACAAGGCCGGGTGTGAACCATGCACCAGCGCCATGTGTTCGAGCGCCTTGACATCTTTGGGAAAACAGTTGTGGCAGATCAGCCCAGAGGAGGCGATCACCGTCCCCGTGCTCGTCTCGACACTGTAGACGGTCGTCTCGACCTGTTCATACTCCACCGCCAGCACCGTCAGCGCCGCATACGAGCCATGACGGGTGAACCCGCGCTGTTTGATCTGCCGCTGGTAGCCGGCCAGCACCTGCTCGATGCGTTGCTGATGTTTCTGACCAAAGACATCTTTGAGCGCCCACAGCTGCGCATAACCGCTGACCCGCAAAATATAGGCCATGCGCTGCGACTTGTTCATCCAGCGTTCGCGGATCGAAGCGACAATGCCCAACGATTGGAGCAACAGCGCCATGCCATCGGCCAGTTTCTTGCTGACCGTGGCGTACTCATACATGAGATTGGCGCCATCCTGTACTGCCGTAACGGCGCCGTCGCCGCTAAAGGCACCGCGCACGAGTTCATAGCGCAGCTCCGTGGGTACGTTGAAAACGAGCCGCGGCAAGGCCTTGTCTTCCGAGCGGATGCCACATTGCAGCACATTGCGCAGGAACCAGGCGAAGATGCGTGACGAGACCACAGTGCTCACGGCGCCAGGCCCGCGCCGTTCCATAAACTTCAGCCCCAGCTCGGCCAGGATGCGCCGTAGATCCGCCACATACTCGTGCTCGTTCTCGTGGAAGGAGAAGCCGACTCGTTCTCGCACCGCCCCGGCGCGACCGACATCCTGGCTGATGTAGCCCTCGGCCAGATAATAGCCGCAGAGACGGAGCAGATCGCCGGTGACCGGAATGAGGGCCTTGATCTTGGTGGCGGCCCCTTTGGCCGTGTAAAGCTCCAGGGTGCGCACATCCACATCGAGCACACCCAACCCGGCCAGGTGATAGAACAGGCGCAGCGACATGCGGTTGAACCGCTTGATGTCATGCGGATAGCGCAACAGTTCGGGCGGGATGTGGGGCGCAAAGCGATCATAGGTGCGGCGAAACGTATCGTCGGTGGCCCCGACGATCACATCATCGGCCAGCGGCGTTCCCCGCAACAGTTCGATGAGGTTGAAATCAAGGGCCGGCTCTACCGGCGGCAGGTCACACAAGGCCAGCAGTTGGTCACCCGGCGCTACGGCAGCGGCAGGGATGACGCCAAATTGTTCGCCCTGCTTGATGATCACTGGGTGATCGGCAGTCACCTTGAGCGAACGTCCCATGCTGGCGCCAATTGTCACCATCGCGCCCCGATAGGGACGGCGGGTGATCGCCTGCACATCCGCTACAGTGGGTTGGCCAGTAGTCAGGTCAAACGCCACGACTCGCTTGTCAACCGGCGTGATCACCTCGACGGTGTCTCCCTGAAAACTGGGGCCCGTTTCGGCAAAGAGAGTGGCAAAAGTCTCTGCCTTCACTGTCGGGCTGTTGAGCGCAAAGAGCGTCTCATCGGCAGCAAAGCACGAGCCGCCGTAACCCAACCCCGCATTCAAAAAGGCGGGGCCGATGCGTTTGTCCAGCCCCATGCCAAAGGCCACCTCCTGCACGTCGGCGCCGAGCCGTTCGCAGATGGCGCCGATCTCGTTGATAAAGCTGATCTTGGTGGCGAGAAAGGCGTTGCTGGCATACTTGATCATCTCGGCCGTACGCAGGTCGGTGATGACGATACGGGTGCGCAGCGGGAAGTGGAGTTGCGCCACCTTTTCGGCCGCCTCGCGGTTGACGCTCCCGACGACCACCCGGTCCGGGTTCATAAAGTCATAGAGCGCCGAGCCTTCGCGGGTAAATTCGGGGCAACTGACCACATCAAAGGGGACGGGTTCACGCTGGCTACGGCGGATGATGTTCGCCACCCAGTCGCCTGTGCCCACCGGCACGGTGCTCTTGTTGATCACCACGAGCGGCGCCTTCATGTGCTGTGCAATCGACTGAGCGGCCATGCGCACATATTGCAGGTCCGCCTCGCCGTCGACACCGCTGGGTGTGCCGACACAGATAAAGACAAATTCGGCGTCGGCCAGCGCCTCGGCATAGTCGGTGGTAAAACTCAGCCGGCCCGCCTTGACGTTGCGGGCGATCATCTCGCTGAGACCGGGTTCATAGATAGGCACCTCGCCCCGGCGCAACATATCGATCTTTTCCTGGCTAATGTCAATACAGGTTACTTTGTTGCCCATATCGGCAAAACAGGTGCCGGTGGAGAGGCCGACATACCCCGTGCCGGCCACGGCGATGACGTTCTTCATGGTTTATGACTCCTTAATAAATAGAACTAGTCGTTGAGCACGACCGTTGTATCACCTACCATCTTCTCCTGATCCTCTGGCGCCGGCTCGTGTGCAACCGTCGCTGCAACCGCTTGTTTCTCGGCACGCGCAAAATCAGACCAGCGCAACTGGGCCCGCCAGAAATAATAGCCGCCCACCAACGTCACCGGCAGCCAGAGCGCAGCATGAAGCGTAAAGGTGTAACTGGCGGCCATGCTCGCCTCGACGCCAAATTGTTTGAGGACTTCGATACCCGGCGTATCGAAAGTGCCGATATAGCCCGGCGCAGAGGGCAGCGTCGTTGCCAGGTTGACCAGCCCATTCATCAACATCAAGACCAAGAAGCTGACCTGAAAGTCGAAGGCATGCATGACAAACCAATACTTCACCGTCTCCATCAGCCAGATCACAATACTGGTGACAAAGATCATCGTCACATCAGTCGGGCTGCTCAGGCTGTGGAGTCCGGCCATGAATCGCCCATACAGGTCATCGGTGCGCAAACGAATCGACTGGGGCAGCAGACGGTCGGCGCACCAGCGGTAGACGGCGGCCATCCGTTGTGGACGGACGGCCATCCACACAAAAAAGAAAGTCGCCGCCAATAGTAACACGGTTAACACCAAGACGGCCTTGCGATATCCTGACGGAAGTGAGGGCGCAAATGGTAGCACCAGAAAGACAAAGATCAGCATGACCAGCGCGTCGAAGACACGCTCGATAAGCACCGTAGCCAGGCTCGACGAAATCGCAATGCCTTCGGTGCGCCGCAAGACGTAAGAGCGGATTACCTCGCCTGCCCGGAACGGGTAGATATTATTGCCAAAGTAACCGATGCAGACAAGGGGGTAAAGATGGCGTAGGGGGATAGCTTTGAAGTGGCGGAGTGTGTAGTGCCAACGCCAGCTGCGCGCCCAAAGCCCCACAAAGTAAACGGCTATGCCGGGCAGCAGCCACCAGTAATTGGCTGTCCGCAGTGCCTCTCCTACCTCGGCTAGGTGTAGACCGCGCAGTGCAAAATAGAGAAAGCCAGCGCTAATCACAGCGCCAAGCAACAGTTGCCAGTAGCGTCTCAAGCGAACCTCAGACTAGAAAAACAGGCAAGATGCTACCTTACCTACAGCGTTACTGACAATGGAGCATATCACAGGCTGGCGACGATCTCAAAGCAGGCCAGCAACAAAAACAGGCTGGATGACACGTGGTTCATCGGCTGCTCAGATAGACCCACAGAGCTTTCTAACCATACAAGTAGACGCAAAATTCATGCTGGAGTTCAGTATATTCTCATTTGAGGGTCAGGTTCGACAGATAGTAGTTGATGATATACCATATACTATCATGCCGGTGACACTGACATGTGCGCCGAATCTGGTGGAACACCAGTTACTCTGGCAGCAGACCATAACCCCGCTCAAGTTGTTGCTCAACTCGAATGTCGGGCCGGTGAGATCAGCCCGGCCAAATCTCAAGCGAACCGGCCCGATACGCTGCAACTCCATCAAGAATTGGCTGTCATCTGCGCTGGGGATGCCTGACGGCGGCCAAAAGCATCGAAGGCAAAGGAACGTCATCGTGGTGAAACCATTCGGCCTGGTCGGCGTTGGCGGTAACACAGTGGGCAGCCGCCGCGGGTTGAGCCACGCGCGCCACCTGGCCGCGCTCGACGCCGGGCAGATTGTCGCCGTCTGCGATCTTGTCGCCGAGGCCGCACAGAGCGCCGCCGCCCAACTTAATGCCACGGCCTACACCGATTTCGAGCGTTTTCTGCGCCACGGGATCGATGTAGTGATCCTGGCGACACCTGATAACTTTCATGCCCGGCAGGCGGCCTTGGCGCTGGAAGCCGGTGTTGGTGTCATCTCCGAGGTGCCGGCCACGACCACTGTGGCAGATGGCCGGCGCTTGGTACAGGCCTTTCGCAAGAGTGGCGGCTTTTACATGCTGCTCGAAAACTACGGCTATCGTGATGAGATCGAACTGATCCGCCGTATGGTGCAGGCCGGCAAATTTGGCGATGTCTACTTTGGTGAGGGCGAGTACATCCATGATTGCCGCGGCCTCAATCGTTTTGCCGATGGCAGCCTCACCTGGCGCGGCCGCCAGTTCTCCACCTATGTCTATATCTGGCACAGCCTGCGCCCGCTGCTCTACATCCTCGACGACCGCCCGACGCGCGTCAGCGCCATGACTACCCTACGGCCGGGCCGGCCCAGACGGCAGCGGGGCGGCTGCTCAAGATTCGCGTCGATATCGTCTCACCACGACCGCACTTGATGGATTACTACGCCCTACAAGGCACAAGGGGTTCGTTTGAGGGAACGCGCGGCTTTGGCGACCCGCCCCGCATCTGGCTGGAGGAGCTCGAACCGGCGGACCGTCCCGGCAAGTCCGGCCCTAGCGTGCATTGGCGTCTGCTGGCCGAGTTCGAGCAGGAATTTATCCCTGACCGTGTCGCTGCCCGCGCCGACGCCGCCCGCACCGGTCATGGCGGCTCGGATTACTGGACGATGAAAGCGTTTGTGGACGCTTTTCGCCGGGGCGAGCCTTCGCCGGTGGATGTCTATCGGGCGCTCGACTGTTCGCTGCCCGGCCCGCTGGCGTTAGAATCGGCGCGCCAGGGCGGGGTGCCAATCGACATTCCAAATCCGCGGGACTTCACGTAAAAACAGCGGTTCACATAGAGCACAGAGGAGGCACAGAGACCACACCTTTTCACTTCCTGTCCCCCGACTGATCCGAAGATCAGTGAATTTGCCTGCGCCCTGTGATATACTCTCCAACCAGACAGCAGAGGGAGGGCGCGTCGTCCACTATGCCCGCTATGATCATCTCGACGAGGCGTTAGCAAAGGCAGGCCTCGCCAACTCGGATGAGATCAGGCAAAAAGGCAATTCCGCTCACACCTATCCGGAATGAGAACGGCATGATCGTACGTCTCTTGCAGAATCGGGATTTTCTCTATCTCTGGTTGGCGCAGATCGCCGCCACATTGGGCAACGAACTGTACAATATCGGCGTAATGGTCGCCATCTACGAACTCACCGGTTCGGCGCTCCAGGCAACCGGCGTACTGCTGGCGCGCACGCTGCCTCCCTTTCTCTTTAGTCCGCTGGCCGGCGCGGTGGTCGACCGCTACGACCGCCGCCTGGTGCTGGCGGGGATGAATCTGCTGCGCGCTGCGCTGGTGGCGTTTGTCTTGCTCTCGAGCGCAGGTGAAGTGACCAGCATCTGGCTGGTCTACAGCATCGTCTTTGGGATCGCCCTGGCCGATGTCTTTTACAAGCCGGCCCAGATGGCGCTCATTCCTTCGCTGGTGGCGCGCAATGACCTTGTGCGGGCAAATAGCCTGACCATGAGCACGAATCTAGCCGCGTTTGCCCTGGCCTACGGTGCAGGCGGCTGGCTGTTGCTCCAGTTCGGCGGGCGCACCTTGATCCTGATCGACCTGACCTGTTTTCTGTTCGGTGCGGCCATTGCGTTGCAGATCAGAGGGCGGCCTGCGCACGACAGCGATCCAGAACGGGCTGCCCTTGCACCGTTGCACCGCATGATCGGCGACGGCGTGCGCTATCTGCGCCGGCATAACCTTGCCCGCGCCCTGGTGACGATGGAGGCGCTGGAACACTGGCCCCACGGCATCTGGACGGCGTCGATTATGTTGGTTTTTGCTGAACAGGCCCTCAGTACAACAACGGATGCGTGGGGCTATCAACTGGCAGTCTTTTGGGGCAGCAATGTGGTGGGCGCTGTTTTGGCTATGTTGTTGGCGAACCAGTTGGCGCAACGGCCAGGCCGGATGATCATCGTCAATGCGTTTATCAACAGCGCGCTGACCCTCTTCTATGCGCTCAGCCCCAATCTAGCGATTGCCCTTTTGATCTGTGCATTCTACGGCGTACCGGGCGCCTTCCGCGATGTGGCGCAGGATACGCTCTTGCAATCGTCGGTAGAGCAGCGGATGCTGGGCCGCGTGTACGCCACCCGCCAGATGTTGCTCAGCATCTGCCTGATGGTAGCTGCCCTCTTCTTTGCCTGGCTGGCCGACCAGGCGCCGGTGCGTTTAGTCTATCTCATCGGCGGCGCGCTCTATTTGGGGACAGCCTTCTATGCGCTCGCCCAGTCATCGCTGCGCAATGCCCGGCTGGCTCACGGGCAACCGGCGGCCGAAGTTGTGGTCGCCTCATAAATTCCCCGATTTTCCAGGTCACACCCGCTCGGGTGGTTCGTTACCCGCTTCGACAATTGCCCGCCGCACATTGACCAGGGGCAAGAGGAGCAGCCCGGCGGCAAAAAAGATCGCGATCGAGAGGATGGCGACCCGGTAGCTGCCTGTCATCTGCAAAGAAAGACCAAAGATCAACGGTCCCAGCCAACTGGTGCCCCGTTCGCTCACCTCGTACAGGCTAAAATATTCGGCCTCCTGCCCTTGCGGGATCATCAGCGAGAAGAGCGAACGGCTTAGCGCCTGGCTGCCGCCCAGGACGATAGCGATCACCGCGGCTAATACAAAGAACTCAGATTGGGTCTGCAACAGACCGTAAGCATAGACAACCACACCCAACCAGATGACCAGGCTTACGATAATGGCGCGCTTGGCGCCGGTGAAACGGGCCAGGTAGCCAAAGGCCAGCGCACCAAAAAAAGCGACAAACTGCACCATCAGGATCACTTGTACCAGGCCTGCCTGCTCCATACCCAGTTCTTGGGCGGCAAAGAGCGCAGCCAATGCGATCACTGTCTGGATGCCGTCATTATAGAGCAGATAGGTGACGAGAAAAAAGAGCGTCTGAGGGAGACGTGGCAACTGGCGCAGCGTATGCGCCAGTTGCCGAAAGCCAATCGTGAGATAGGTTCCACCCGGCGGCAGGCTCTTCTGGGGCCGGCGCGCCCGCAGGTGCGCCAGCGGGATCAACGTAAAGACCGCCCACCACACACCCGCCGAGGCCAGACAGATACGCGCCGCCGTTGCCGTGCTGATCCCCAGCGCCGGGGCGGCAAACTGGACAAAGACCAGGTTGAGCGCCAGCAGCAGACCGCCCCCCAGGTAGCCCAGCGCCCACCCCTGGGAGGAGACCCGATCCCGGTCATCGGGGCTGGCAATTTCTGGGAGAAAGGCATTATAGAAGACAATCGAGGCGCCAAAACTCAAATTTGCTACGAGAAAGAGCAATCCACCAAACAGATACCGGTCGCCCTCGACAAAATAGAGCGCCATGGTGGCAAAGGCGCCAAGATAGGCAAAGAGCGCCAGCATCTGCCGCTTGAGACGCGAGTAATCGGCAATTGCCCCCAAGATCGGCAAAAAGAAGACCTGCAACATGACCGACAACGAAACGACGTAGGGGAAAAAAGAATCGGCCAGAACGGGGATGCCCAGCGGATAGACAAAGCCCCTGGCGTCGGCGGCATTTTGGGTGACAGCGGTCAGGTACGGACCTAAGAAGACAGTGACAACAGTGGTGGCGAAGGCTGAATTGGCCCAGTCGTAGAAGTACCAGCCTACCTGCTCACGGCGGCTGTAGCTGTTACTCGGCGTTACTACCTCATTGTTTGATGCCATACAGGGTCCCGCGGGGACTGGTTGAGGATGGAATAGGTTGCCTTCAGTTTACCGGTTAATCCTACAACGAGACTTTATGTGACGAGCCTAACCCGACCTCCGGGAGGTGGCCGGGATCAACTTTCTCGACCAGACAATTTCCGGCCACGGGGGCCCTTTGGGCGCGGAGGTCTTGGCGGCGACAATCATCAAAGTCTCGTTGTATTAAGCCGGAACTGGAAACTGCTTCACCAGTTCATAGACGGCCTGCTTGGTTTCGTCCTGGAGGGCGGTGTTGTACGGCTCTCGCGCGATGGCGGCAATCCAGCGACCAATTTGGGCAAACTCGGCCTCGCCCATGCCGCGCGTAGTTGCTGCCGGCGTGCCCAGGCGGATGCCGCTGGTGACGAGCGCCGGTTTGGGGTCGTAGGGGATGAGATTCTTGTTGCAGTGGAGACCGGCCTTGTCCAACGCCTTCTCGACTACCTTGCCGGTGATCTCCTTGCCTTGCGGGTCATGGCCGAGTGCGCCCACATCCACCAACATGAGATGATTGTCGGTGCCCCTGCTGATGAGCCGCAGCCCCTCCTCCTGAAGGGTGCGGGCCAACACCTGCGCATTGTCCAATACCTGTTGCTGGTATAGTTTAAAATCCGGTCGCAACGCCTCGCCCAGCCCCACGGCCTTACCGGCGATCATGTGCATAAGCGGGCCGCCTTGCGTGCCGGGCATAACGGCGCGGTCGATCTCTTTGGCGTACTCAGCGCGGCAGAGGATCATGCCGCCTCGTGCAGCCCGCAGCGTCTTGTGCGTGGTGGTCGTCACGATGTCACAATAGGGCACCGGGTTGGGGTGCAGCCCAACAGCGATCAGACCGGCCACGTGCGCCATATCCATCATCAGTTTGGCGCCCACCTTATCAGCGATCTGGCGTAGACGGGGAAAGTCCCACCAACGCGGATAGGCGCTGGCGCCGGCCACGATCAATTTGGGGCGCTGCTCCTCGGCCAGCCGTTCGATCTCTTCGTAGTCCAACAGTTCAGTTTCCCGGTTGACCCCGTAATGGGTAAAGTTATAGAGTTTGCCGGAACTGTTGAGTTTGAACCCGTGGGTCAGATGGCCGCCGTGGTCGAGCTTGAAGGCCAGCACCGGGTCACCGGGGTTGAGCAAAGCCAGGTAGACAGCCTCGTTGGCCTGGGCGCCGGCATGGGGTTGTACGTTGACATGCTCGGCGCCAAAGAGCTGTTTGGCGCGCTCGATGGCAATATCTTCGACGATATCGATAAATTCACAGCCGCCATAATATCGCTTGCCGGAGTAGCCTTCGGCGTACTTATTGGTGAGTACACTGCCCATGGCAGCCAACACGGCAGCCGACACATAATTTTCACTGGCGATGAGCTCGACACCGTTGAACTGGCGCTGCCGCTCCAGGTCGATGGCGTGATAGACGTCGGGGTCAATCTCGGCCAGGATCTCGCGCGGGTCGGGTGTGTCACTCCAGGTTGGGAAGCCGTTTTGCCCGGCAGGCTTCGCCACCGCATCCTTTAATTGTGTCATGTTTTGCTCCTACTTGTTTTTTATGACGAGCCAGATGGAACTGGTGTCCTGATCGTCGTATACACGGGTGGTTCGATGAGGAGAGGGCGCCTCTTTCACCAGACCCCAAGCATACAGGTCAACGAACGGGCGGAACATATCACGCTTTGCTGCTTTCGTCAACTGGAACGGCTATCCGTTCTGTTCCAAGTGCGCCCCGCCTTACGATTATTTGGCACTGCCGCTATCCGGCGTTACAATTGGGTAAAAAGTGAGTGACCGTTTATGAGTATACCACCTCTTGTGACGACGTTGCCGTTGACACAGCGCTCGCTGGCCCTGACCGCGAGCCCATCTTTCCGTGAGTTCCTGCAAGCTAACCCGATCCTGGCCGCAGCTTTCCGCAGCCGGCGACGTGAAATTCGGCTCCCCCTGGCAGACCAGGAGTTCTTTGTCAGCTACCCTTATACGCTCCATTTTGTGCTCTTGCTGGCTGACGAGAGCCCGGAGACGCTCGTCGTAGCGCCGGTGCTCGCGGCTATTGCCACCAGTTCTCCCCGCTTTACGTTACAGATCGTGCGCGAGAGCGATGATCTCGCCAGCCTTGACCGGTTGGTGGAGGAGTTCGATCTCATCGGGGCTATCAATGAGTTAGATCTCCCACTCCTCCTGGTCTTTGATGAGGAGTGGACTTATCAGGGGCATTGGGGGCCTCATCCCCAGGAGGCGGAACGGTATCTGGATGAGTGGTTTGAACGACATCCCGACTATGAGATATTGGCCGAGACCGAGACATCGGAGGCTCAGGCCGGTTACACTTCTCTTCTCGACCAATTGACACACGAGATGCGCGTTTGGTACAACAGTAGCCTCAACGCCGCTTGTGTACGCGAGGTACGGGGCTTGTTGGTAAGCCTGCTCGACGACGAAGCGGCAGATGAGGAAGAACAGGATTAAAGCTAAAGTGTGGTTTCAAAGAAACACAGAAAGAAACACAGAACGTGAAACGCAGAACATAGAACAACCTGGTGCCGTACGGCGGCTCCGGCGAGGGAATCTGTGGCGCTGGCTGGTTGCCATTTTGCTCGTTGTGGTGCTCACCGGTTGCAGTAGAGGCCATAGGTTTCATGGTACGCTCTATGACCCGCCCCGGCCGGCGCCGGCGATTCCTGGCGTTAATTGGGACGGCCAACGCTTTGATCTGGCCGAATTGCAGGGTAAGGTCGTTCTGATCTTTTTTGGGTTTACCTATTGCCCGGATGCGTGTCCCCTCACCCTGGCCGAGTTGCGCCAGCTTCACAGCGACCTGGGCGAGCAGGCCGATGATGTGGCGGTTGTCTTTGTCTCCACCGACCCGGAGCGTGACACACCAGAACGGCTCGGCCAGTACGTCTCGCTCTTCGACCCCACTTTTTATGGTGTCCATGTGACACCTGCGGATTTGCCGGCCGTCAAACAGGCATATGGCGTGTTTTCTGAAAAGAATACTTCGGTTGCCGCAAATTCCCCCGACGGTTATCTGATCGACCATTCGGGCTATATCTATGTCATCGACAAGACCGGCGCCCTGCGCATGGCCTTTGGCTACAGCCTGCCAAAAGATGGCTTGCTGGCGGACGTTCAATATCTGCTGGCGAGTTGAAGGAGTTTCGTAGGAAAATACACCAAATACCTTATGGCTTTCTTATGCGCAAGCGTGATAGAATCAGTAGACCACAACGCTCGCAACGGAGAGTCAAATCCAGCGAGATTAGGCTGCGGTCTATTGCGCAGGGGCGCCGATTGTCGGTGGTAGTAGCGTTGGGCAGATGGGTCGATGGATAACGGTTGTATAAGGCAGTTCGAATCGATGGATGATGCGCCGGCCAAGCAACGCCAACCGTGGGCGTGGCGTCGCTTGCTTCACTGGGTGGTTGTCCTTGGATTGGCGTTGGGGGCGTTTAGCGTCGCCATCTGGCCGGTGGCGGCAGCTATCGAACTCCGGTACTTTTTTGTCGATGTAACCCAGCGCGATATTACGCTCAAGTGGGCTACTAACGCCGAATATGACCTGAGCGGGTTTGAGGTGCTCTGCAAGGTCGAAGGGCAGATCGACAGCGAGTATCATCCTATTGGTGAGGTGCTGGCCGAAGGAAGCCCGCAGCAAGGGGCGGCCTATATTTTCCCGGTTACACGAGGCTTGCAGCCGGGCGTCCGCTACTGTTTTGGTCTGCGCGAGATCTCGATCGGGGGCGAACCAGGTGAATTTTTTGAACGCTGTGGCTACGGGCTCGGCATCAAACCGCAACCAGCCGCCAGAACCCTTCTGACCGATACGGCTACGCTACAAGCCCTAGAAATCACCGGCACCGCCATTGCTCTCGACCTGGAGGCGACCAGAGAGGCCGCCGCCATCGCCACTTATGAGTCGCTGCTCGCCACCGCCGCAGTCACTGCTACGCCGACGCTCACCACCGAGCTCCAGTTGGCGCCGACGTTGACCGCGATTGCGCTGATCTCGCCCACGTTGACCGCGATCGCCCAATTGCCCCCGACACCCGACCTGCTGGACAGCCTGCTCCCGGTCAGCGTTACGTTGACTGCGCTTAGTGTCGAGTATGCCGCCACCCAGACCGCAGTCGTTGCGATCAGCCAGGGGCTGCCGGTCGATACACCCACACCTACACCAGAAGTGCCCGCGATGCAG
>QEUW01000282.1 GCA_003577005.1 Chloroflexota bacterium
GGTCCGCACCGCCAATGCGCTGGCGCTGCCGTTCGCCGATAACACATTTGACGCGGTATGGGCCAATGGCGTCCTGCATGCCACCGGCGACACGCCGCGCGCCATCCAAGAAGCGCGGCGTGTCCTCAAGCCAGGCGGGCGCGCCATCATCTCACATTTCTACCGCAAGCCATCCTGGATGTATCTGCTGCATACGCTGGGTCGAGAGAACATCGAGTACAAGGAAGAAGATCCCCCGGTGAACGAGTTCTATACCGAGGCGGAGATCCTAGCGATGTTTGGCGGCTTTCGCATTGTGGAAGCAGTTCAAGAGCACTACCGCGCGCTGCCGGTGCGGAGGGATGGTCTCAAGGCTGGGCTGTACACGCGTGTCTTCAGGCCTGTCTATAACGTGCTGCCGGAGCCAGTTGCCAAACGCTTTGCGTATAAACTGTCCGTGACTGCAATCAAGAACTGATGTGCGGCATCTGTGGAAAGCTCAGCCCGGCAGGGGTCCGATTGCAGGATCTGCAACGGATGGCGCAGGCCATCGCCCATCGGGGGCCTGACGACGAAGGCTTTTATGTCGACGGGTGTATCGGGCTGGGGAACCGCCGTCTTAGCGTCATCGATGTGGGCGGCGGCCATCAACCGCTCGGCAACGAGGACGGAACCATCTGGATCGTCTACAACGGCGAAATCTATAACCATCGCCAGTTGCGCCACGAACTAGAACAGCAAGGCCACACCTTTGGCACCCGCACCGACACAGAAGTCATCGTTCACTTGTACGAAGAGTGGGGTGACCGTTGTGTCGAGAAGCTCAGCGGGATGTTCGCCTTTGCCCTTTGGGATAGCAGACGGGCCAGGTTGGTGCTGGCGCGCGACCCGCTGGGTCAGAAGCCCCTTTTCTTTGCGCGCATGGGTGACGACTTCCTGTTTGCCTCGGAGATCAAAGCGATCCTAGCGGCAGACCGGCGGGCACGGGAGCTTGACTCTCACTCGCTGCATGATTACCTCTCGTTACGCTTTGTTCCATCGCCGCGAACGATGCTGCGTCACATCCATAAACTGCCGCCAGCCCATATCGCGGTCGTTCAAGGGGCGGACGTGACGCTAAAGCGATATTGGCAGCTATCCTTTTACGATAAGCTGGACCTCTCCGAAGAAGAGATGGTGGCGGCTTTGGATGCCAAGCTGGCCGAGACGGTAGCATCGCACCTGGTGAGCGATGTACCTGTCGGGGCCTTGCTCAGCGGCGGCATGGACTCCAGCATGGTTGCGGCGCTGATGGCCAGGCAAACGCAACCTGCCTTCAGCACCTTCTCGATCGGTGTTCAAGAACAAGACTTCGACGAGCTTCCCTTTGCACGCCAGGTCGCGGATCACATTCAAGCTCGCCAGATTGCACAGACGATTGCGCCGGATGTCGTTCATCTGCTGCCGGCCATCATCTGGCACCTGGATGAACCGTCGGACCCCATCGCTGCCTGCCAGTTCGCGGCTGCACAGTTGGCGGCTCGCCACGTCAAGGTCGTTCTCGGCGGGGACGGCGGCGACGAGCTTTTTGCCGGCTTTGACCGCTACCTTGGGCTGTTGCGCCTTGAGCGCCATAGACGCTTGTCTAGGCTCTTGGGGACGAACCTCGTGGGCCAACTCGTCAGCGGGATCTCTGAAAGCTTCGCTTATAAAAGCACGACACAAAAGCTGCGTTGGGCGCATCAGCTTTCACGCCAAGACAGTTTGGGCAGACGCTATGCCGAAGCCACCTGTTTCTTTCGTTTCAACCATGCGGACAAACAGGCGCTTTTTACAGCCGATCTATGGGCAGCGGTGGCGCAGTGGGACTCGGCGGATGAGATCGCCGGCCAAGTGAACGGCGCTCCGGCGGCGGATCCGGTCGATCAAATGTTATATGCAGATTACATGACTCGCTTGCCGGAACACTCGTTGATGCTCACCGACCGGATGACGATGGCGCATGGGTTGGAGTTACGGTCGCCTTTTCTCGACCATAGGTTGGTGGAATTTATGGCGATGGTTCCAAGCCAATTGAAGATCCGCGACCACGAACTCAAGCACATCCTGCGCCAGGTCGCCAAGCACTATCTACCGGCGGGGATCGTCAACCGCCCCAAGCAGGGGTTTATGTTCCCGGTTGCCTATTGGTTTCGTGATCGGCTGTACCCACTTCTGAAGAGCCTGCTGCCCAATGGACGGCTTGTTCAAGAAAGGCTGCTTCGCCCCCAGGCGGTGCTGCGCCTGCTTGAAGAGCATCGCAGCAGCCGTATCGATCACCATGTGCGCCTGTGGATGCTGCTCAACTTGGAGCTATGGTATCAGATGTACATCGACCAAGTGCCGCGCGAAGCGGTGACCCAATCGCTCCATGCCTATGCTGACTCCGAATCCCGTCCGGCGTTCTCCAGATAGGATGAGCCATATGATGATCCTTGGCCTGATCGATAGCAAACCATCCGCAGCGGCTATCGTCCATGAGGGTCGAATCCTGGCCGCGGTGGCCGAAGAGAGACTGTGCCGCATGAAGCTGGCGAGCGGTATGCCGCGGGCAGCCATTGGTCAGGTGATGGATCAAGCAGGCATCATCGCCAAAGATATTGAACAAGTGGCCGTGGCGCAGAGAGTCAGCGTCTTCGAGCCGGAGCCTATCGCCTGGAAAGGGTGGTTTGACGACGCCGCGCTGAAGACGCGCCGGTTCGACCGCTTGAGCGGCGCGCTCGCCCCGACGTTGGGCCGGTATCCGTTGGCTTGGCAGGCGCATCACCAGTTAAAGCGATGGCGCTCTCGTGAGCGGCTGCGCCAGATTCCAGCCCTCTTACGCAGCGCCTATGGCATCCATGCCCCTGTCCGCTTCTACGATCACCACTACTGTCATGCCACGACGGCCTATTACACCAGCGGTTGGGATGAGGCGCTGGTCGTGACATTGGATGGTGGCGGCGATGGGCTGTCGGGTAGCGTCTATGTGGGGCGGAACGGCCGGCTACATAAAGTGGCCGGAGTAGACAGCTTTCACTCGTTGGGCAACTTCTATTCCTATATCACCGAGCTATGCGGGTTTCGAGCCGAAAAACACGAAGGCAAGATCACCGGGCTGGCCGCCCTTGGCGAGCCGATCTACGCCGGCATCCTGCGCCAGTTTATTCACTATCGGCATCCGGGGCAGATTCGCTACTTGGTGCCGATGTACCATCATTCGGCCTTACAGCTCCTTGCCGAGCGGCTGCCTGCCGGCTTTGATCGCGCCCACCTGGCAGCGAGCGCGCAGCTTGTCCTGGAAGAAGTGGGCATTGCCTTTATCCGTTATTGGCTGCGGCAAACCGGCATGCGGGCCATTGCCCTGGCCGGGGGAGTCTTTAGCAACGTCAAGTTCAACCAGCGAGTCCATGAGCTGGACGAGGTCGAGCGCATCTTTATCCACCCGGCGATGGATGACGCTGGTCTGTCGGTCGGCAGCGCGCTCGCCGCCCAGGCCGAGCAGCCGGGGTATGCCCCAAGCCGGATGACCCAGCGGCTGAAGAATGTTTACTTTGGTCCGGCCTATGGTGAAGATGAAGTGGCCAAGGCCGTCCAAAGCTCGCGCTGCGCTGCCCAATATGAACCGAGCATTCACCGGCGCATCGCCGAGCTTGTGGCGCAAGGCTATGTCGTCGCCCGTTTCACCGGGCGGATGGAGTATGGGCCGCGCGCGCTGGGGCACCGTTCAATTCTATGCCAGGCGACCGATGCCTCGGTGAACGACTGGCTCAACAAGAACCTACGCCGTACTGAGTTTATGCCCTTTGCTCCGGCAACGCTGGCGGAGTACGCCGGCCAGTGCTATGAAGGCTTGGCCGGCGCCGAGGATCCGGCACGCTTTATGACCATCACCTTTAACTGTACCCCGCGCATGCGCCAGCAATCGCCGGGCGTCGTACATGTGGATGGCACGGCGCGCCCGCAACTCATTGACCCGGAGACCGCGCCGGATTTCTACGCCATCTTGGCTGCCTATCACGGGCTGACGGGAATTCCGTCGATGATCAATACCAGCTTCAATATGCACGAAGAGCCGATCGTCTGCAGCCCGCAAGATGCGCTGCGCTCGTTTCAACAGGGCAACCTGGACTATCTAGCAATAGGAAACTGGCTGGTGACCAATCCGGCGCTGGCGGGCCAACCGACGCGTACAGAGCCGCAGCCCATGATGCAGTTTCAAGGCGATCTGACCCAATAAGGCGATCGCACTTTGGCCCACTCCGGAGTGCTAGAAGCAAGCCATGCCATCACCTATTGCTCATTTGACCGCCGGCTACGTTGTCTATCGTCTATCGCGCAATCATGAACCAAAGCCTTCGCTGCGCCACCCACAATGGGGTCCAGCTCTGCTGTGGCTTGCGGGTGGTTTCTCCTTGCTGCCGGATATCGATTCGGCTGCCGGCGTGCTGTTAGGGGACTTCGCCCGCTATCACAATAACGCCACCCACAGTCTGCTGGTGGGCACAGGCATCGCATTAGGCTTTGCGGCGGTCATGAAGTGGCGCACCGGCAGCTTTGGCTTCTGGTTTCTGTTTGCCTTGGCTTGCTACAACCTGCACATCCTCATGGACGCAGCCACCTGGAGCCGGGGTGTCAAGGCCCTTTGGCCGCTCAGCGACCAACGCTTTCTCTCGCCGGTGTACCTTTTCTATGGCTTACATTGGTCGAACGGCCTGGCGAGCAGCAAACATCTCGTGACGATTGCCACAGAACTCGCCTTCGCAGCCGTCGTTCTCTTTCCATGGTGGGGCTGGCCGCGGCGCGCCCACATTCGGCCATAGCCTATGCGCATTGGGATCATGCTGCGCACCTATGACGAAAAAGGCGGTATTGGCGTCTACAGCCGCAACATCGTCGCCGAGCTGCTCAACCGGGACAAGCGCAACGAATATGTCCTCTTCTATCGCAACCCGGCGCATCTGGGGACGCACGCCGGCTGCGCCAACGTTCAGGAGCGTGTGGTCAAGGCCCCTCACATCGCGCTGTGGGATCAAATCGCCATCCCGGCAGCGTGCCGCCGCGAGTCTGTAGACGTGCTCTTTCATCCTAAGTTCACTGCGCCGCTGCCGGCTCCCTGCCCTGTGGTGATGACGGTCCATGGAGCAGACTGGTTTATCGAGGAGCAGGCGCAATACTATCATCCGCTCGACGTGCGCTACATGCGGCTGATGATGCCGCTCTATCTCCAAAAATGCACCTCGGTGATTTCTGTCTCACAGCTGACCACCGAGAATTTTGAACGGATATTTGGCCTGCCAGATGGCAAGATGCGTACTGTCTACTTTGCGCCGGCCCGCCATTTTAGCCGGGTCGAGGACCTAGCGGCCTTAGCCGCGGTGCGCGCCCGCTACGCGCTGCCCGAACGCTTTATCCTGACGCTCTCCAAACGCGCCGGCGATGGACGGAAAAACCTCGGCCAAATCTTCAAGGCCTATGCCGCCTATCACGCCAGCGTTTCCGAACCGCTGAAATTGGTTGTAGGCGGAAAGGATTGCCACCTCTTTCGCGATGAATATCGCCTGCCGGCCAGCGGCTACGGCCGCGATATTCTCTTTCCTGGCTGGTTGGAGCAAACGGATTTACCAGCCATTTACACGCTGGCAGATCTCTACCTCTACCCTTCGAACCTCGAAGCGTTTCCCATCCCGATCACCGAAGCCTTGGCGTGTGGGACGCCGATCATCACGTCGAAGGTCAACGGGCTGCAAGAGATCGCGCAAGGCGCCGCCCTTCTCGTAGACCCGCAGGATGTCACGGCGATCCGCGGTGCGATCTGCCAACTGCTAACCGATCCAGAGTTGCGCCAGACTCTTTCGATCAAGGGCCGGCTGCGAGCGCGCCAGTTTAGCTGGGATCAGTGCGCCGCCGGCACACTCTCGATCCTCGAGACGGCAGCCCGCCAATGAAGGTTGCAGAGTTGCCGGCCGGAAAAGACTTGATCACAGCATCCCCCCAAACAGCATTCCCTATGGATAATCACATGCTAACCCATGCGGATACGACCGCGTCTAGGATTCTCTCAGTTGCGACGGCCAGCACGCGCGCCGGCAACAGTGCCGTTCCAGATCATACACGCTTGCCGAGAGTCGACTATGTTGAGCTACAGCGCCTGCTGAATGCCGACACGCTCGATTACAGTGCTTACGACCGGAAATATGCCGGCGGGCTCTTGCGCTATCTTGAAACGCAGTTACGCTCCGATGTGTATCTGGGCACCATCAGTTGGCTCAAAAGCCACAACCACGATCTGGTCTTTGCTTGGTCCGAGAGAGCCGGTATTCCATTCGCCGCCTACAAACGCGCCTTGGGAACAAGCGCCCGTTTTGTAACCATGTTTCAGTGCTGGTCCAATCGTCAAGAGCGGGCCATCCAGACCCTAGACTTGTTCAGCGCGATGGACGCCATCATCGTGCATTGCAGAAGCATGAAACGCAACCTGATCCGCCTAGGCGTACATGCGCACCAGGTCCATGTCATTCCCTACAGCATTGACCAGACATTCTTTGCGCCGTCTGCCGCGCTAAAACCACAACGGGGGCGCATCCTGAGCGTAGGCGAGCCGCGCTCGCGCGATTACCCCTCTCTCTTCCGAGCCGTGGACGGGCTGCCTGTGGAGTTGCAGGTTGCTGCATCCGGCCATTGGTATGCGCGCGAGAAGAAGACCAACATGCCGATCTCCGTGCCGCACAATGTATCGATCAGCAAACGCCTCCCCCAAGCTGAACTCAGAGATCTATACGCCAGTTCACAATTTATCGTGCTGCCCATCCACAACCTCGTCTATTCAGCCGGAGCCACAGCGGCGCTTGAAGCAGCCAGCATGGGACGAGCTGTCATCGCCTTTCGTTCAGAAGGAATTGTGGATTATGTGATTGACGGGGAGACCGGCATCCTCGTCGACCCCAGTGATGTCCCGGCCATGCGGCAGGCGATCCAATACCTGCTGGCGCACCCTGAAGAAGCCGAGCGGCTGGGTCAAAACGCCCGGCGGCGAATTGAAAAAGAGTTGAACTTGGAAACGTATGTCTGCAAGATCGCGGATCTCTTGTTGAGGAACATGCCATCGCGCGCCTAGAGTGCGCGCCATGCAGCCCCACATCCAGCCTCAGCACCGAGCATCACAGCACCAACAAGGGCAGTCTGCCAAGACGTTCAAGCCAAGACGTTCAAGCCAAGACATTCAACAAGACATTCAAATGGAATATTCTTTCGAGTACAGGCTCAAGTCCATATTGGCCGGGCTTCAAGCGCGTGCTGCGTACCAATATGGGCTATTAGCCGCACTCACCGTGCTTGCCGCGGTTCTTCGCTTTTATAAACTGGGGCAGTGGAGTTTCTGGATCGACGAGATCTACTCGATCAATCGAGCCCAGATACACTTTCAAGATCCGCTGGTCGTCATCCAGACCCTGCCTACCCGGCTCTGGCTGCCCCTATCGCTCATTACCACAAAGGTAGCTTTGAATGTCTTTGGCGTGACCGAGTGGAGCGCCAGACTGGCTTCGGCCCTGATCGGAATTGTCTCGGTCCCGGTCTTATATGTTGCGACCCGGAAGCTCTTCGGGACGGGCGTAGCCCTCATCGTGTCGCTCTTGCTAACGATGTCTCCATGGCATCTGTACTGGTCTCAGAACGCCCGATTCTACACTTCACTGCTCCTTCTCTATACGCTCGCTGCGCTGGTGTTTTATATCGGGATCGAGCGAGATTGGCCCCTATTTTTCGTGCTGTTTTATGTGCTGTTCTACTTCGCATTGTCAGAGAGGTTTGTCGCCGTTTTTCTGCTGCCGGTATGTTTCCTGTATCTAGCGTTGCTCTGGCTTCTTCCCTTTGGACGGCCACCAGGTTTGCGGCTCCGCAACCTGTTCATCATGGCAGCGCCCATTGGGTTGATCCTCCTCTTTGAGTATACACGGTATCTGAGTACCGGCTCCTCTATCACGATCGATGTGTTCAACGACTTTCTGGGCATCCGGGTGGGGGATCCGTTCAGGTTATTCCTCGCCATTGTATTTAACCTGAGCATCTCGATTTTCACGCTGGGGTTGGTGAGCGCGGCCTACCTGTTGGCGAAAAGAAACCGGGCAGGGCTGTTTTTGCTGCTTGCGGCGCTGCTGCCGGTTCTCCTGCTCGTCATGCTCAATCCCTTCATGTTTACAAAAGACCGCTATGTCTTCATGACGCTGCCCTGCTGGCTGATACTGGCGGCGCTAGGGATTAGGGAACTGCTCAGCCATAGCCGAGGCACGGCGAAATTGTTGGCTCTCGGCTTGGCGGCAATCTTGGTAGCGGAGTCAGCAGGTTCACAACTCCTCTACTATTTTGCCAACAACGGAAACCGCCTGGACTGGAGAACGGCATTTCAAACGGTCGAGATGAAAAGTCGGGCGGACGATGTCGTGGTCGCCTGGTGGCCCGAATTCGGCCCCTTCTACTTAGATCGAGCGATCATCCCATGGAAAGATGTTTCGCCGGAATCGGTGATAGAAGACAGGAAGCGCCACTGGTTTATCGTTGACTCCGAGACGATTTGGAATAATGCGCGCATGAAAGAGTGGATCGAGAAGCATGGGCAGCTGATCAATCTCCTCTACCTGCGGTTGCCAGAGGGCAACTTCTACATCCGGATCTATCTGTACGATCCTGCGGCAGCCCAATAAAGAGCGACGGCGCGATTTGAGAGCGACTCGCCAAACCGCCGTCAGCATATGGCCTCGCAATGGCGAAGGGTAACTACAGTGTTCTGTTCCACGATCATTCCGACCATTGGCCGAGCTACCCTATCGCGCGCGGTAGAAAGCGTCCTGCAACAGGAGCCAGCGCAGGCAGAGTTTGAGGTGATCGTCGTCAATGACTCCGGTAAACCGCTACAGCAGGCGAGCTGGCAGCGATCAGAGCGAGTACAGGTCATCCATACAGCCCGGCGTGAACGAAGCGTGGCGCGCAACACAGGCGCAGCGATCGCGCGTGGGGCCTATCTACATTTTCTAGACGACGACGATTATCTTGCGCCGAATGCGTTTGAACATTTGTGGGCATTGAGCAGAACCGGCACTGCAAAAACCAGCGCGGCAAAGTGGCTGTATGGGCATACACAGCTTGTCGACCGGCAGAACAACCCCCTGCTCCGGCTTAGGCACGGGCTGAACGGCAACTGCTTTATTCAGGCCATGGCGGGTGAGTGGATTCCGTTACAGTCTTCGCTGATCGATAGACAGACGTTCTTTCGATTGGGCGGCTTCAACCCATCGCTCGCTGGCCCGGAAGACATTGATCTCCTGCGGCGTCTCTTGCTGGAGGATGAGATTGCCGAGACGCCCCATGTGGTGGCGTGCGTGCTCACGGGCGTGGAGGGCAGCACCACAGACTATCTCCACCACGCTGAGGGCAGCCGTTGGGCACGCGAAAGCATCCTGAATGCGCCGAACGCCTATCACGCTATGCGCTTGTCCTCCGTAGACCCATTTTGGCAGGGGCGCATGCTCAGGGTCTATTTGACCTCGATGGCCTGGAATATCGAACATCGACGCCCGTTCCAGGCCATGAGCCGTGCTGGTTTCGCCATGCGTTCTCTGCTCGCCGCCAGGCGTGGCATCGCCTCCCCGACCTTTTGGCGGGCCGCTGCGAGGCCCTATGCAAGCGCAACGTTCCGGCGCGGCATTCAAGAGGCGGCGATGCAGGGTCAAGCGGTGGATAGCAGCCCAAGGCTCTCTGAGCAGGCGCATGCCATGGAGTATAGCCTCTGAGGTTAGCTCCATCTCTGATTAACATCGTTTGGCCGGTCTGAACTCAAAGCCTCGCCCACACCCGTTCCGATTATCTATCGGGTGCAGACCCGTTGGGCGGCGAGCAGATAGAGAGCAGACAGAGAGCATGAGGTAAATGACATTGTGTTTTGCTCCTACATTATTCCCACGATCGGGCGAACGAGCCTGACTCGCGCCGTGATGAGCGTGCTCGAGCAGGCTCCTGCTCAGGCAGATTTTGAAGTCATTGTCGTCAACGATTCGGGCGAACCGCTGCCACAGGCAAGCTGGCATCAGTCGCCGCGAGTCCAAATCCTCAACACCAACCAGGTCGAACGGAGCTATGCGCGCAACGCGGGGGCAGCCGTGGCGCGGGGCAGCTATCTGGCCTTTCTGGACGACGATGACTGGATATTGCCCGGTGCAATTGAGGCATTCTACCAGTTAGCCAATCAGGAGCCGGAGGCGCTCTGGCTGTACGGTGGCATACGCATCGTCAATGAGCGGGCCGAGTCGCTGGCGGAACTGAATTC
>QEUW01000283.1 GCA_003577005.1 Chloroflexota bacterium
TCCCCCGCACCTCGGGGGAGTTGATCGCGATCTTCGACGCGGATCATGCGCCCTTTGCCGAGTTCCTGGACGAGCTCATCGGCTACTTCAACGACCCGCTGCATGCTGCCTACGAATATGACGCCTTCGCCCGAAACTACTTCGGCGAGTACGCGCGCGTCAATTTCCCGCAGCGCCGCTGACTGCGATTTTCCCCGTAACACCGTTCTATATTCGTTCCTCAGAGAACCATTCTCTGGAAGCCCATCACCACCTACGAACCTGCCGAGTTCTGGCCGACCGGATCGTTCGCCCTGGACTGGTGCTTCGGCGGGGGTATCCCGAAGGGCCGCATCACACTGGTGCACGGCCCCGAAAGCACCGGGAAGACGACGCTCTCCCTGGTCATGTGCAAGGCCGCAGTCAACCGAGGCGGCTACGTGGCCTACGTGGATGCTGAGCACGCCATCGATCCGCGATGGGCGAAGCGGTTCGGCCTGGACTTTGACGGATCGCAGCATTTCTTCCTGATCCAGCCCGCCAACGCCGAAGACGCGCTGAACGCGATCCTCAAGATGGTGAAGCTGCCGCATCCGGAGGACAAGTCACGCGGCCTCTTTGATGTCATCGTGCTGGACTCGGTGGCTTCGCTGGTCACGAAGGCGCAGCTTGCGGGCGAGGTCGGAGATCACGTTGTGGCAGGGGTTGCGCGGGCCATGACGCAGTTCTTGGCTAACGTTGCCAAGCCATTGGCCGAGAGCGACACGAGCCTCGTCCTGATTAACCAGGAACGGGACAACATCGGCGGCGGCACGTATGCTTCGCCCATCCGTCTCCCTGGCGGGAAAGCGCAGCGGTACTACGCGACCATCCGCGCCGCGATGCGAAGCCAGGGCGAGGTATTCACCAACAAGGACGGTGAGATCATCGCCCGCACGTTCCGGCTGAGCACAAAGAAGAACAAGGTATCCGAGCCGAACCGTGTAGCCGAGGTCAAGGTCTACCTGGACACAGGCGTACCGGACTACTTCGAGGAAATGGCCTCAATCGGGAAGGAACTCGGCGTGTTCACGCGGGAGAATGGTTCTCGCATCAAGGGCAGCGCGGCGTGGTACTTCAACCGCGACGAGGGCATGGTCAAGGTCGGTGTCGGCGCGAAGCAGGTTGCGAACGCGCTGGACGAGGACCGGGAACTCGCCGCCGAGGTCGAGTCGGCCATCCGCTACGCCATCTCGCAGATGAACGAGATCAAGGTAGACCCTATCACCCTTTTGGAGTCAGACGACGAGGACGATGAGGCGGCTGAGGAAGCCTGGGCCGAAGGGTCGGGCGCTGCCGGCCTCGTCGAGTTGAGTTGAGGCGCCTGTGATACCTGATAACACCGAAAGGAGCAGCATCAATCCATGAGCAACTATCGTATTCCACTTGAAGTCCGACCTGGCATCACCCACATCAACCAGCTCCAACACGAGCAGCGTCTGCAGCTCCTCGCCGACCTGCTGCGCTTCTTCCAGACAGACCCAGAGAAGCCGGATACGCGTCGTCTACGAGAGACCTATGAGGACGCGCGCTTCAACGGCTATCCGACGAGCTTCCTGAAGACCCTGGTCGGCGCACTGGCGGCCTGTGGCCTGCTCGATCTCCCTCCGCACAAGGCAACCCGGGCGGCGGGCTATATCACCACGCGTGAAGGCTTGCTGGTGCTGGCGTTGTTCGAGAAGCGCCTGGCAGGGTAGGGGGCTGACGACGTGTGCCAGAGGCCTGCATCGTCCTGGTGTGGGCCTCTGGCTGGCATTATGAGGGCTGTGCGGGAGTGGGGCGGCACTAAAGCCCGTACCGAGAAAACTGCTCCAACGGAGGGTGACACAGAGCAGTGGTTGTCAATCGGCGTCAACCAGAAGATAGCTCTCAGCAACGACAGAGGACCGACTTCAAGGGAAGAACGAGTATGTCCCTGGCGGATCGGAGTGGTTGACACACAGTGCAGCATCAACCCCTGTGCCAACCCGGAGCGAGCTGTATCCAGTTCGTGAGCGGAGAGGAAAGGTCCTGGAGAATGGTTCTCTGGACCAGGAGCGACTTCAATGGGGGAGAAGTTGGAAGGTATGGGAGATGTCGGGGGCCAGCATCGTTCCTGGTTGAAGCACAGTTGCTGGAGAATGGTTCTCTGAGCCAAGAGCGGCTTCAATCGAGTAGGGGGAGGGGAACGTGCTAGGCAGAGAACAACCTGTCTCTACCCCTTGTTGGAGCCAGCTCTTCCAGAGAATGGTTCTCTGAGCCCAAACGACTTGTCGGCCAGGGCAGGGAGCAAGCCTGAGGAGAGGATAGATTCCAGTGACCCGGTTGGAGTCCACTCGCTAGAGAATGGTTCTCTGTCCTGGAATGGGTGTCCCAGTCGAGAGCGGAGAACTGGCTGTCAGATTGAGCTCGCCTGTGGTGTTCCAGGTGATGCTGAACCGCCGGTGCTTTGGAGAATGGTTCTCTGACCTGGCATGGACTCCAAACAGGGCAGGGGAGGGCAGCCATAGGAAGCAGTTCCGACCAAGTGCATCCCCCGTTGGAGCAGTCGACCTGGAGAATGGTTCTCTGACCTGAACCAAGAAGCAACTCCCGCCAGGGGCGCTATGCCGTCGGCGGGAGAGCGAGTTGCCTGGATCGAGCCTCTCAAAAGGGCAGATCCGAGGTCGGGTAGGTCCGCCTGGTGTGGCGGACCTGGTCGTTCTTCGCCTTCCTCGGACTCTGTGGCTGTGAGAAGGCTGTTCGCTTCTCAAAAGGCCGACGGTTTGGCAGACGCTTCTTCGTTGGCGGTGGGGGCGGAGGATTCAGCCGGCGGTTGAGATGTACTATGCCAAAGTACAGTGCCCCAGCGGCGACCACGACCCCCAGCAGGATGAACATTCCCTGACTGAAAATATCGGCGTGGTCGTAGGACCATTTCCCGGTACTCGCCCCTAGAAACGCATTGGCGATGATGAAGTAGGTGATGAAAGCGGCAATGAGGGAGAATTCGAGAAAGTCTTCCAAGAAGGACCGGTTTTTCTTTGACATATTCCTTTTCTCTCCACTGACTACAGAGAATGGTTCTCTGGCTATCTGGGCGCTCTAGAATGGAATGTGGATGTCGTTTCGATTGTCCGTGTCAGGTGCGGCGCGATTGCCGCCGTAGACCTCATCAATGATGGTCTTTAGCTGTTCCTGGCTTTGATACTCGATCTCCCTGACCTGAAAGCGCCCGTTGATGAACTCTACTGGCACGAATCCCGTTTCGTCGTCGCTGCCCTTGATGACATGCAGCAAAGAGCGGCTGTGTAGCTGCCCGGCCTTGTGCTTGAAGATAGGCCGACCGAACATATCTACCTTCTGGACCACATTGCCATCGGCGTCTTTCGTGGTCACAATTTCCGAGTCCTCGGCGTAGTAGCGTTCTAGCCTCACGTACACCTGAGAGCGGTGTAGCGCCTTCTGACCGCCATACGGCATCAAACGGGTGCGGTAGTTGGCTTTCAAGTCATCCTGGGCGTACAGGTACGTGTAGATGCCGAATTGCTGGCCGATCTCGTCGCGCAGGAAGTCCATGACAGCGGTGTGGTTCGCTACCATGCCATCACCATCTTTCTTGAGGCCCTCGCTTGAGATCAGGTCCAGGTAGTCGTAGTGGACGACCAACTCACGCCCATTCTGATATGCCATTGCTGCGCGCTGCGCGATCTCGGCGGCGATCTGGGCGGGTGTCCAGCCAGTCGCGTGAATGAGCCAGATGTTGCCCTTTTCCTCGCTCATGCGCTTCACATGGGCTTTGAACTCATTGAGCGCCCTTTCCCAACGCGGGTCTTTCAGGGAGAAGGTTCGGGTTTGCTTGGGATCGGTGATCTTCCCAGGCTTGCGGAAGTCCACGGGCAGCAAGCTGAAACGGTGCGCCAGCAAACGATCCAAGATGCTCTCCGTGTATTGCTCGAAGTGCATCAGCGCCACGTCATACCCCTGCGTCCACGCCTGATGCAGCGCCATCAGCAGCGCCAGCGTGGACTTGCCGTAACCAGTCTTGGCCGAGATAAGGGTGATGTCGCCCTTCCTGCCGCCAGCAATCATGCGATTGAGGCGCGGCCAGGGTGTCTCCGGCCCGACTGAGCCTTGCGACTCCAATCGCGCCTCGCGCTCGGCCAATATTCTCTCTTGTCGAGCAAGGTTTTCTTCCAGCGGATTGACGAAAACACGAATCCGCTGCGGCGCGGCTTCCATCATACGCTCAAGCATCGCATTGTAGACCTCGATGTTGCTGCCGAAGTTCTTGGTTGCGATCTCAAGCGTGTCGCGGCCTGCCGCAATCAGGTTGGCAGACACAATCGCGTCACTTAGCGCGGTGGACAGGGCGCTCACACGCACAGCGTCCGGCGCGTCTTCGATGGCGCGGAAGGACATCAGCCGTTCCATACCGCGCTCAGCTTCTTCCCGGCCAAGCTCCAATAGCAGGCGGGGCATGATGTTCTCTTTGGTCGGCGGCAGACCTTCCTCGACTGCCGTGTAGATCATGCGGAGAACGGTTCTCGCAAACTCCAAGTCGGGGTTGTCCGTCTTGGGGAAGGTCTTGGGCGTCAACCGCGCCTCACCCATCAGCGGCAGGTTGTTCTCCGGTCCAATCAGGTTTGCCACCAGCGACATCGCCAGTTCGATAGCCTCTGGCGAGGTCAGGTTGGCGATCCGCTTCTCGTGGTAGTTCCCGTTATTCCTGCTCATCGGTGTCTGCGCTCCTTTCGGTTTCGTCTACCGTGCTCTTCTGCATAATTTCTTCTAACGACAGCATCCCAGGCAGTACAGTGGCTGGTCTGCCATCGTCAACGAACTGCGGCACGACCCCTTCATCAGGCTGAGGCACATAGGACTCGGCGTCGAGACGCTCCAAGTGCTTCTGCGACTCGCGCCACTTGTAGAACTCCTTGAGATTCAAGTCCGTGTATTTCATCGTAACGGCGCTAACCAGCTTGTCGCGTGCGATTGGCGTGCTTGTACCCTGACGCCCGCGCAGGAACGGGTAAACAACTCGCTTCAACCACTTCTCCATGAGTGGCTCAGCGTCAAACAGATCGTTGGGCGAGACGGTGATGTACTCGCCATTGGTGTGGTAGAAGCTGACCTCGGTCGCCAGTGCTTCGGCTTGCCTGGCGGTCAGTGTCTTAGTCTGTGTTCGTTCGGGGATGTTTGCTCCCGTGTTGGAGAGTAGGACCAGGAACTTACCGAGCTTCGACAGGCTGGCGTAGCTTATGTTCTTGTCGCGCTTGGAGGTCTTCTTTTTGTTAGCTCTAGCTCGTGGGGTTGAGAGTGACTCCTGAGTCTTGGATTGCTCTGTTGAAGCTGTTTTTGATTCCAACCCTCTTGAAGCTGACTCCGCCGCGTCCGCGTTAGCGGCGTCGGCGGGATCACTTTTTGATGTGTCTATGTGGTTGTTTCTGTTATAGGTCGCAGGGAAATCACCATTCCCGAAGCCGGACTTCCCGTCTTCCGAACAGGGGATTTCCCGTTCCGTGTGCTTGTCCCACTCTAGAATCGCGTTGGTGAGGAGCTGCACATTCAGCTCGAAGCGAAGGACGTTGTCTGCTTCGCGCCAGTACGCTACCAGGTGCTGTCGGTTAAGTAAGATGGTCTGGTGTTTATTTCGCTTGTCGGGATCGAGGCCGAATTCCGGTACTGCATCACTCAGAATTTGGGAACGATCCTTTTTTCGTACTCGCGTGGCAATTTTTTTTAGCGCTTGGTGATACTCATCTTCGCTGAAGCCTAGCTCCTCAACCCAACTGTCTCCCGGGCGGTACAAAGAGTGGAGTTCGTCTTTACTTGGTGCGACGAACTTGTAGAATGGTTTTCGTCCCATTGTGACAAAACGGAACACGATCTGCTGTAGGAGAATCGCTGCGTTCACGTCTCCTACCAGGTGTTTCAGGATAGGGCGGTAGGTGATTTGGGAGTGAGATTTTGCTCGAAGCAATTGGAAGAGAGGATCGTCATTGTAGTCTGTTACTGGACGACCATTCTTCCGTGTTGAACCTGAAGCCAAGGGTCTCCTCCTTAGTATGCTCTTCACTGTGCTAGCAATTGCATTGTTGGCTCTGGGAGAGCCAGACAGCGCGAAGCCATTCTACAGGAAGATTTGGAGTCCCAAGGCAAAATAGGGCAGAAATCACCAGATATTTATAGAACTCTAACGCGAAGGTACTGGATAACCGACGCGCTTACCGAAATGGCGTGGTTGTGTTGCTCTTCCTGGCCAAGATACGTCAAAACGGCCTGCTGACGCGGAGAATGGTTCTCTACGGTTCGTTGGGGCAGTATAAATCAAAAAGGGTGGGGTGGTAGAATCAAGACACAGATTGTGGGGAGAAATCGTATGGCTGACGTACCAGAACAATCCATCAAGGATGTGGTGACCGACTTCCTCGCCTCCGGGCCATCTGTTGACGACCTTATTGCCTATTGCCTGCCGGAGACGCTACAAGAACGCGCGCAATACCTGCTGGACAAGAAACGTGGTGAGGGGCTGACTCCAGTCCAACAGCAAGAGATGGACGAGTTTCTGCAGATGAACTGGTTCAAACTTTTGCAATCAACGGGAGATAGTGCATCATGGGAGAAAAAACCTCAGCAAAGGTGAAATCCCATGAGCACTATCCCCACCAGTGTAACTGAAGAGCAGTTCAACGCCCATATCTTGCCCTATCTGAGTACGGCCAAACGTGGGTTCGTATGCCAAATCCCGCTGTACAAGGTCTTCAACTACATCCTGTACCGGCTGCACACAGGGTGCCAGTGGCGGCAGCTACCGATTGCCCCGGACCCGAACGACCCGAAAAAAAGAAATCAGTTGGCAGGCGGTGTACTACCACTTTCGCAAATGGAGCGCCGACGGGAGTCTGGAGCGGGTCTGGCAGGCCAGCATTCAAACGGTACGGGCCGACCTTGACGTGAGCGAGTTGAACCTGGATGGCAGCCATGCCCTGGCCAAGAAGGGTGGTGAGAGTGTGGCCTATCAGGGTCGCAAGCGCGCCAAGACCAGCAACATCCTGCCCCTCATGGATGCCAACGGCTACATCCTGGCTTCGACAGGCATCATTGCGGGCAACCACCATGACGCCTTCAACCTGCAGACCCATCTCCAGGCTGCTTTCAAGAGCATGAAGCGCTTGGGACTGACCATCGCCGGGGCGTTTTTCAACGCTGACAGTGCCTTCGACACCCGTGAAGCCCGCCAGGTCTGCTTCAACCATGGCTTGATCCCCAACATCGCCGAGAACAAGCGCAACCGCAAAACCCCCAAACGTGGGCGCAAACGTTTGTTCAACGCTGCGGTTTACAAGCATCGCTTTGCTACCGAACACAGCTTTGCCTGGGTCGATAAGTTCCGAGCTTTGCTCATCCGCTTTGACCGTAAGGACGCCCACTTCCTGGGTGCTCACCATATCGCATTCGCTATGATCAACCTGCGCCATGTTCTTGCACAGAAAGTTTGAATCAGTTCGATTGATCACCTTATGGCGCTTGTCAAAGCCAAAGCCCGGCTCAAACGGCTGGGGCGTGCGTGACGTATATCCCCGCAAATCTTCGCCGTCTCGTCATCGCACGGGCCGGTGATTGCTGTGAGTATTACCGTGTCGGACAGGCCGGCCGCGTCATCGACTTTGCCGTGGATCACATCATTGCTGAGAAACATGCCGGCCCGACTGAGGCAGACAACTTGTGTTTGAGTTGCTACTGGTGCAACAGTCACAAAGGCAGCGATATCAGTTCAGTAGACTGGGATGGGGCAGGGGAGGTCACGCCGCTGTTCAATCCGCGGAAACACGACTGGGCTGACCACTTTCAGCTTCGTGGCGCGATCATCCAACCTCTGACGCCAGAAGGGCGCGTGACAGCTCGGTTGCTACGTTTCAATGATCCTCAGCGGATTTTGGAGCGCGAGATGCTGTTGCGGCTCGGCGAGTATCCCTGTCAGCCTCCCGAATAAGCGTCGCGGTGGGATGGCTCGGGGACACGGCGAAGGACGCGCGGTGCTGCAGGCGACCCCCTATTCTGTTCGTTCATACAGCACCCGGGCACTATAGCTGCTGCACTGTGCCTTCAACTCAGGCGGCATCATTGGCTCTTGCGCTTCTGGCGATAGCGCTTGACCCGCCCCCGCGTGCTCGCCCGATCACGCTCGCGCTCGTATGCGCGCCTGCATTCGTCGCTGCAGAGTGTCGGCGCCCGACCAGGATAGCGGCGAAGTGTCACCACGCGACCACACTGCTTGCAGACGATGGTGTATTCCTTCATCGGCATTTCACGGCGGTGCGTCGGCGTCTCCACTGTAACGGTTATCTTGCTCATCTGTGCCGTATCATCGTTTAGAATATCGCGCTCAAACTCAGTGAGTTCTTTGTCGCCGAGCCGGGTGAGGTCACTCAGCGCGTTTCGCCGCGTGTCAAAGATGAAGTACTCGGACAGTGAACCGAGCGGATAGCGTGCTTCCCGGTAGCGGTGCGTGAAATAGAGTTCGACGGCGCCGCGGTGACGCAGCGCGCGCAGCGGTTCGATCTGCACATCGCCGAGCTGCGCCGACAAGTCGTGCGTGATCTCGACCAGTCGCTCAGCCAGCGGGCGCATGGTTACGCCGATCTTGTACAGCTTGCCCGCCGCGTGGCTAATTTCGAGAAAATACAGCGAGCACAACAGCACGCGCCGCCATTGGGCGCGGTACAGTCGCAGGTCCGTAACGGCTATCTTGTGTGTCTCACTCTCTGGCTGCGCGCGCTGGACGTTGTACTCAAGCTGGTCATGCTTTTGCTTGATTAAGCCGTCCTGAATGGCAGCGAACGAGGCGAGCGACACCTCGCCGAACGGAACCCGGCCGAGCGGCGTCAACTCGTCTTGCCGTGACCACTCGTTGTAAGTTATCAGCCCACGATCTTTCAGCCGACGAAACACACGCGCATTGTGCCAGCCATAGTTCCGCGCCGCGCTAGGAGCGATCGCGTCGTGGAACCCCTGGAGCACTTCCCACTCCCGGCCGGAGAGGTTGAGGCCAAAGCGATCATACGCAGGTAGCGCGATCACATCGTCAGCACGAGCGCTAGGCTGACACGTCGCGCCTGCATGCGCGAAATGGTGTGCTACTCGCTGCCCTTTGCGTGCCAGAAGCGCACCACCACAGTAGGGGCATATCACGTCCGTGAGCCTTCCGCGGCCTACCTGGTCAATGTAGACCAATTCACCAGCCGAGTTGACGCCATAGGGCAGAAGCATAGCAGCCTCAAAAGCAAGATAGCCGTTACATGTCAGGATAGCACAGAAAATTGGGTTACGTGTGAACGTGCGCCCGTTATGTTACAGCGTGCGACTGGCTTGGAGTCTTCCTGTCAATGGCAGAGCACAGCGGATCAGCCATAGCGCACCCGACCTGCCTTGCGGCGCTGGCGCGCGTCAACCGAAACAGCATAGTTGTCGAGGGTTGTGCTGGCGTTCTCGTGGCCCAGTTGCGCCTGAACGTGGTGAACGGCGTCACCAGTGGCGAGCAGTTCGGTTGCAAGCGTTCGGCGCAAGTCGTGCGGTTTTAGGTGGCCGAGTCCGGCTGCTTTGGCCAGGCTGGCTACCACCCGCCAGATGGTGGTGGTATCTACCGGCCGATCTCCCGTAAACACGCCCCCGCGCCGTACCCTGACCACGACATAGTTGTATCCGGGCGGCTGTTCTCGCTGCCAGGCTTTGAGTGCCTCTAACGCTGCCTGCGAGTAGATGGCGGCCTCGCGGGCCTTGTCGCCTTTGCCATGCCGCACCGTGATGACCCCGTTCGCAAAGTCAATGTCACGCCAGCGGAGGGCGGCGAGCTCTGCTCGGCGTAGTCCGGTCAGCAGCAAGGTTGCCACAATCGCGTAATCGCGTTTGGCCTTGATGCGTTCGTGGTCTTCGGCCTCTGCGACCCGGCGTTGGGCTTCGCGCAGCAGGCGATCCGCTTCGGCCGGTGAGAGCGCCCGGCGCTGCCGCTCCTGTCCGGTGTCGGTTGCCGCGTATTTGGACTTGAACAGCTTGAGGCTGTCGTAGGCGGCCTTGCGGAATGGATTGCCCGGGTCGGCGATCGCTGCCACTTCAGCGAGCTTGCGCAGCGCGGACAACCGCCGCTGTTGAGTTGATTTTGAGCCGGGGGTAACGGTCAGGAAGTCGCGCACGGTCGAGAAGTTCAGATCGAGCGGGTCAATCCCGACGCTCTGTGCATAGCGCAGCCAACACCCGCGCGCTGGACGGCGCCACCATGCCAGGCACGGTGGGATCGTCCGGCGCGATCATCTTGACAAGCTGGTTGAAGGCCTGCGTGCTTTCAAGCGCGTTGAATGGGGCATTTGTCAGGGCGTTTTCGTTCACAGGTCACTGATCTTTCGCCATAGAATAACGCACGGAAATTCTTATTTACATGCGTTATTTTAACTCAAAAAATAGGGCGGTCAAATCCGATCACCCAATGCAATCGTAGTAATCGGACTTGACCGCACAGCAGGTTGCGGCCAAACACTAACTCGCGGCGGGCGCAGTGGAATTGCGGATTATGAGTTCGGGGGCTACATAAATCCGGGTTTGGAGCAAGTGTTCAGACTCAGGGTCTTCAATCAAATCCATAAGCAGCTTGAGCGCTGCCTCAGCGATTACGTCATTCGGGATGCGAACGGTGGTCAACTCCGGATATGTAATCAACGCTTCATGTTGATCGCCATATCCCACAATCGAGATATCGTCAGGAACGCGCAACCCTAACCGGTAAACTGCCTTGAGCACGTCTGCGGCATACCCGTCGCTCGCGCAGAAGATTGCGGTCGGACGGTGTTTCTGCGCGACGAGGCGATACGCATGCTCGGTGGCAGCGTGCCGGATCTGCTCGACAAAGTTTGTCATCTCAGGGGTATACGGAATTTGCCCTAGATCGGACACCAATTCTTCGTGGAACGGCAGTCCATGTGCTTGCAAATAAGGTTTCACGCCGGTTGGTCGTCAAATTTATAGCCGACGCCCCGCACTGTGACCACAAACTGCGGGTTGGCCGGATCGGGTTCGAGCTTTTGCCGGATATGCCCGATATGCACGTCCACCACGCGCTCATCCCCGTAGAAATCGTAACCCCACACCTGCTGGAGTAATTGCTCCCGGCTGAAGACCAGACCAGCATAACGGGCGAGTGTGATGAGCAGCTTAAACTCGAGCGCGGTCAAATCAATGCACTCGTCATCACGCCAGACCTCGTGGCGCTGACCGTCAATTCGAATATGGGCAAACTGGAGGGGACGCTCGTCATCACCCCCAGTATTGCGACCGCGCTTGAGGATCGCTTTGACCCGCGCTACCAGTTCGCGCGGGCTGAACGGTTTGGTGGCGTAATCATCCGCGCCGACCGTCAAGCCGATCACCCGGTCAGTTTCTTCAGAACGGGAGGTCAGCAGCAGGACGTAAACGTCTGACTCACGGCGGATCTGCTGCAAGACCTCTAACCCATCTATCCCCGGCAGCATGATATCCAGCACCACCAGATCAGGCTGGTAACGTCGAAAGGCCGCTAACCCTTGCGTCCCGTCGGCGGCGCAGTAAACCGCATAATTTTCAGCGGTCAGGTAGGCGTCAAGCAGGTTTCGAATATTTTCTTCGTCGTCTACGACAAGAATCGAGGGCATAATCATTATTCCTGTTCCAGAACAGAGCCAAGGTACGGCCTCACCCTAGCTCAATCTTGTCCTTTCATGTCCGATGGAGTGTTATGCTCGTAACATACGCAAGCCACTGCCAATCACGACAAACTCGCTGATTTCATGACCCAATACGGCCACAGGAAGTGAAAACACGCCCGCGATCGCACCAACTACCAACGCCCCAATCACTAATGTAGACAGAGCCAAATTCTGATTCACCACAGATTGGTTGCGGCGCGCAAGGTTGAGCGCATACACCAGCTTACTCAAGTCATCGGCCATCAGCGCCACATCGGCAGTTTCCAGCGCCACATCAGTACCTGCCGCTCCCATAGCTACGCCTACCGAGGCTTCAGCCAGAGCCGGAGCGTCATTGACACCGTCGCCAACCATCGCTACATGACCGTGGCGTCTGGTCAAGGTTCGCACTTGTGCCACCTTGTCTTCTGGTTTCAGGTCGGCGTAGAACTCGTCAACACCGACTTCGCGTGCAATCGCCTGGGCAGCCCGTTCGTTATCGCCAGTGAGCATGACAACTCGGTATCCCATTTGATGCAATTCCGCAATCGCCTGCCGTGCGTTGTTTCGGACAGTGTCTCGAATAGCGATCAGGCCCCAGAGCGTTTCTTTTGTACCTACGACGACGACGGTTTTGCCCTCGCTTTGCAGCCGGACGATATCCTCCTGCCAAGCGGTGATGTCAATTTGTAGCCGGTCTTGGAATAGTGCCGGACTGCCGACCATAACGGTATCTCCGTCCACTCGCGCTGATGCGCCCGCTCCTGGCAGGGCTTGAAAATCAGCAATCTCTACCGGCGCTACCGCCTGAGCCTCAGCGTGCTGCACAATGGCTCTGGCCAGCGGGTGTTCGCTACGGCGCTCAATTCCGGCAGCAATACCTAACACATCCTGAACAGTGTGCGGTTGAGTCCCCTGTTCAGATGTGGTCAGTAGTATATCAGTTACTTCAGGCTTCCCACGCGTAATCGTGCCGGTCTTGTCCAATGCCACCACTTTGATCTTCGCCAGTTCTTCGACATAGGTGCCCCCTTTAATGAGCACACCTTTGCGCGCTGCGGTTCCCAGTGTAGCCACCAGGGTGATAGGAATCGATATCACCAACGCGCAGGGTGCTGCCGCCACGATAAACACAACCGCTCGCATCAGCCAGGTATCGAATGAGACCGCGAACAACAACGGTGGAAGAACGGCCATGAGGACCCCCGTGAGCAGCACCAGCGGGCTATAGCGTGCGCCAAAGCGCTCAATAAAGCGTTGGCTCTGTCCCTTTCGCTCTTGAGCTTCTTCCACCATTTTGATGATGCGCGCAATCGTATTGTCAGAAGCCGTTTTTGTTACCTGCACTTCCAGAGCGCCTTCAACGTTGAGTGTTCCCGCATACACTGTGTCCCCCGGATGTTTGACAACTGGGGCACTTTCGCCCGTAACCGGGGCCTGGTTGACACTTGACTGTCCGATTATGATCTCGCCATCTGTGGCAATGGATTGGCCGGGCTTAACAATAAACACATCACCTATCTGCAAATCCTCTACCGGAACTTCAACTTCCCGCTCACCCCGTTTTACTAACGCCACTTTTGGGGTTAGATCCATCAGAGCCTTGATCGCCGAGCGCGTCTTTTCTTCAGTGTATCCCTCCGCAGCCTCGGATATGGAATACAGGAACGCTAACATAGCGCCTTCGGCTGGCTCTCCCATCAACGTGGCAACGACCGCGGCGATGAGCATGAGCAGTTCAATCCCGATTTCACGCTCAAAAATGAGTTCTTCGAGCGCTTCGCGGCCAAAGAAATAGCCACCCATAATCAGCGAGAGACTGTATGCGACCAAGGGAATGAGTTCGGCAGCGCCCGCCTGCCCCACCAACCAACCAACGAGTAGAAGTACACCGGACGCAACTGACATCAACACTTTGGGATTCTTCCAGGGTTTGGGTTGCTCAGGTATCACACGCCCTGTCTGTGGAGGGAATCCCAGTTCGTCTAACTTATCGCGTAGCACATCGGGTGTTGTCTCTGATGGGTCAAATGTCAGCGAAACTTTAGCTGACTTAGGATACACGATGAGATCCACCAGGCCATTGAGATCCTTCATGCCCCGCTGAATCGCAGCAGCATCATGCTCACAATCCAAATTTCTAACGTAGATTTCGGTTTGAACCGTAGTTTTCATGGCGTAACAAGCTTTCCTTAACAGTGAAATGGCGAGATGTCACAGTTGGCTTTCGCCGGTCGATTCAGCTGAAGAAGGTACGTTGTAACGGGTACATTCGTAGACACCTCGTGCCACATCGGCCACAAGATCCTCAGCCAGTTTGAGTAGGGTGGCAACCCGGTCATCACTTAAACGATATGTCACAGAACGACCAGATTGCTCTGATATAACCAGCCCGCAGTCCCGGAGACAAGCAAGGTGATTTGATGTGTTGGACTGCGACAACCCGGTTGCCTCCACGATTTCACTAACTGACAATGGCTCTTTCACAAGCGCCTCAAGGATACCCAGGCGGGAAGGATCACTAAATCCACGAAATAGCTTAGCGTGCAAAGCCAATCGGTCTTTATCAGCAGCCAACAGCATAAACACCTCACATATCATCACATCAGCAATCAATGATATATCTTATTCCTCTAAAGTCTTTCTGTCAATGCCCAAGCGTATCTGTGAAAAAGGTGTCCTCAGGTTTTCTAGACCTGCGGATACCCCTCACGCTGGTTCGCGGCGGTCAGCATCTTGCCATCTGTGATGGCAGCGGCAGCCCAATCGCTTCCTGATCTGGGCATTCTTGCCAACTCATCCCGGCTGTCACACTACCAGCGGGAATGAACCGGTCGGGTTTCATCGTCACGGATCATTATGTTGAACCCGGGCAAAAGGAAAAGATGTAGTAGAGGTTTCACTTTCCGTACTGCCTCTTTCCATGACTTGGCGTTGTGCTGGCAAACTGCGCGTCTGGATAACGATTCCCCCTGCCTATCTTGAGAGTTTTAGATACCCGGCTCCAAAAACGAAGACTTCCCGCAATGATAGATTCACAGCGGTCCCGCATACAATTGGCTACCCACCGTAATCCAATGGCGTGGCATGATCCAAAACCACCTCTAATTTGCGTTTTTTCAGATATATTTTATAAAAATTGACAATAATGTTTTTGGGCTGTAAAATTGAAATTGTGGCAAGCCTAATAATCAAAAAGGAAACCTATGTCCGCTGCGAACGTAAAACGACGGCAATTCATCTTTGGAGCATTGTCTACAGCACTGGCTGTTTTTGGTGGATCGCGTCTGCTGCCGCGCATTGATGCGGCACCACCCCGCCAGTCTCCGAGCGGGCATGGCGCATCACACGGTGATGGTGTGTTTGGCACGATGGGTGAGGTGGATCACGCGCGTAACGGCTTTCATCCGAGCGATTTGCTCGTCGATTTCAACTACGGTGACCGTGTTTATGAAGAAAACGGGCGCACGGTCCGCGAATATAATCTGGTAGCGGTCGATAAAGAAATCGAGATTGCACCTGGGCTGTTCTTCCCGGCGTGGACCTATAACGGTCGCATTCCAGGGCCAACGATCCGCTGCACAGAAGGCGACCTGCTGCGGATTCATTTTGTGAACGCAGGCTCGCATCCGCATACGATCCACTTTCACGGCATCCACGCTGCGGTGATGGATGGTATACCCGCCATGCCTGGGATGCCCTTCGAAACGGTTGGGCCGGGTATGATCCAACCGGGCGACTCATTCACCTATGAGTTCGTCGCCGAACCGTTCGGGTGTCACCTCTACCACTGCCACGCGATTCCACTCAAGCGCCACATTCACAAGGGACTGTACGGTGCCTTCATTGTCGATCCGCCCGAAGGCCGCCCCGAGGCTAAGGAACTGGTCATGGTGATGAACGGCTTCGATACTAATTTCGATGACGAGAACGAAATCTACGCGGTGAACACGATTGCATTTGCCTACAACAACGACGTGATTCCCCTGAAGATGGGCGAGAGGGTGCGCCTTTACCTGATCAACGTGACCGAGTTCGATTTGATTAACTCGTTCCATCTACATGCCGAGTTTTTCGATTATTACGATCATGGCACGACCTTAACCCCCACACATCGACGAGTCGACACGATCATGCAGTGCCAGGGACAGCGCGGCATCCTCGAGTTCAGTTATCAAAAACCAGGCATGTATATGTTCCATGCCCACCAGAGCGAATTCGCGGAACTGGGCTGGATGGGGATGTTCCATGTCACAGAGGAGGACCACCATGGCAGCACCTGATGTGACCGCCCAACGCTCCGCTGCACGCGGCATACAATTCTGGCTGATGGGCCTGTTACCCCTGGTTGCCCTGGTGGGTGTGCTTGGTCTTTTTCTGTCCATTAATCCAGTGTCAGTTTTCACCGGGGACGTTCCTCCGGTCGAAGTGCTCGAGTCGCAGCGGTTGGTCCTCGACGACGGAGGCTTCCGGCTGGATGTGCTTAACAGTGGTCCTGACCCCATTTCGATTTCCCAGATCCAGGTCGATGGCGCGTATTGGAACTACAGTTTTGAAACGGGCGATCACGTGCTCGATCGTTTTGAGTCCGCGTCGATCCGCATACCGTACCCCTGGGTCGAAGGGGAAGCACATGAGATCGTGGTGATCACCGCCAGCGGAGTCACGTTTCCCTTTGCGATTGAGGTGGCTCTGGCAACGCCCGAACCATCCGCCCGCCAGTTCCGCGCGTATGGGCTGCTCGGTGTATACGTTGGCATCCTACCTGTCACACTGGGGTTGCTCTGGTACCCGTTCCTGCGACGGTTGAAGCGGGAGTGGATGAATTTCGCCCTGGCACTCACGATTGGGTTGTTGGTCTTTTTAGCAGTCGATACGTTTGAAGAGGCACTTGAACGTGCGGCTGATGTGCCTGCTACGTTCCAGGGCCAATCACTTGTATTCTTGCTGGTCCCGGTCAGTCTGTTGGTGATCAAACTGGTGAGCGACCTGTTCAGGTCCGGCGACTCGCGACTGCTGCTGGCCTACACGATTGCGCTCGGTATTGGATTTCACAACCTGGGGGAAGGACTGGCGGTTGGCGCGGCGTTTGCGGTGGGACAGGCCAGCCTCGGCACCTTTCTGGTGATTGGGTTCACGTTGCATAACATCACCGAGGGCATCGGCATCGCTGCCCCTATTACCCGAAAACGTCCCGCGCTTTACCACTTTGTCGCGCTAGCATTGCTAGCCGGAGGGCCCGCAGTGATCGGCGTGTGGATTGGTGGATTTAGCTTTAACGCACTGCTAGCGGTCATTTTCCTGAGCGTGGGGATTGGAGCGATTCTCCAGGTGGTCTATGAAGTGACGCGCCTGCTGATCCAGGACAGCCGCCGACACGAGGAGAGCGCGCTGAATACCGTGAACAGTTTGGGTTTCCTGACCGGCGTGGCGATCATGTATTTCACGGCGTTTCTGGTCGTGTAGTGCTGGCATTCAAACGTATTCGCTGAATTGGCTGATTGAACGTCACCGTTCGAAAAACGGTTGACAGGTAGCGTACAAACGTCTAATATATGAGCATGTATTCATGTGTTGTGTATGTGAGGTGAATGTGACTGACACACAGGATCATATCTGCGGTCAACTCAATTCTGATGGTTCAGTGGTCTCTGAGGTTCATGGTGACCTATTGAATACAGACGATGCAGCCACCTTAGCTGAACTGTTCAGGACCCTGGGCGATCCTAACCGGCTGCGTATTATCTCGGTGTTGATGCATCACGAGCTGTGCGTGCATGATATCACCGAACTGGTGGAACTCAGCCAATCGGCGGTATCCCACCAACTGCGCGTTTTGCGCCAGATGCGGCTGGTTCGCACGCGGAAAGAAGGCCGTAACGTCTATTACGCGCTGGATGATGACCATGTGCGCGAGTTGTTCCGGCTTAGTCTGGAACATATTAGCCACTAACAGGCTTCTTTTTTTGCCAAAATGCATGAATATATGCGCATATATCGAGTTAAAACTGTACCGTCGTGGAGGACATTGTGACCGAAAAGCTGAAACTGGACCTCTCGCTGCTGCTACCAGAGATGGAAGCCGGGGATCGCTGCATCACCTTCCTGACCGAGCGTCTCAATAATATGCGCGGCATCGAAGAGGCACATATTGTCCGGCAGAATGGGACCGCTGAGGTATGTATTCACTACGATCCCAACCTGGTACCTCTGGCGCGTGTCGAACGCCTGGCTCGCCAGGCCGGGGGCGAGATTTCCGAGCGCTACCAGCATGACACGCTGCGGTTTAGCGGTCTCAATACGGCGGATGCAGCCTGGACACTGGAAGAAGCGTTGACGGGTCTCGACGGGATGCTGCACGCGAATGTGAATTACGCAGCCGGGTTGATCAGCGTTGCGTATGACACCCAGGGCACTGCCAAAGAACAGATCGAGAAGGTCATCCAGCGGCACGGTGCCCATATCGTGTCGGAGCGAACCGAGGCAGCGAAGCAACGCCGGAAAGAACATGAGGAGGAGCATGAACACGGCAGCGCACCATCGTTCTTGCCCCATTGGGTTCAGGAATGGTGGACTCTGCTGCTGGTCGGCATAGCAGGCGTGGCATTCCTGGTCGGCTGGATCGGCCAGACGTTTTTGGGACTGACTGAGTCGGTTGCCCTGGTGTTCTTTGTGACCGCGTATGTCGCTGGCGGCTATGACATCGCCACTCATGCACTACCGGGGTTGTTGAAAGCCCGGTTTGACACGGATGTCTTGATGCTGGCGGCGGCGGGTGGTGCGGCGCTGCTTGGAGAATGGGCGGAGGGCGCTTTTCTGTTGTTCCTGTTCAGTCTGGGGCATGCAGGCGAGCATTATGCGCTGGACCGTGCTCGCAGCGCGGTGAATGCGCTGGGGGAGATGATGCCCCAGACGGCCCGCGTCAAACGCGACGACCGCGTGGTCGAGGTGCCTGTCGAGGAACTGCAAATCGATGACGTGGTGGTGGTTCGTCCGGGTGACCGGGTGCCGGTAGATGGCGAAGTCAGCCAGGGGGCTAGCAGCATCGATCAAAGCCCGATTACCGGTGAGAGCGTGCCGGTTTCCAAGCAGCCGGGCGACGAGGTGTTTGCAGGCACAATCAACCAGGAAGCCGCGCTAGAGGTGAAGGTCACGCGGCTGGCGCGGGACAACATGCTCAGTCGTGTGATGGAGATGGTCGCCGAAGCGCAGAGTCAGCAGAGTCCGACCCAGCAGTTCACTCAGCGATTCACGTCGCGTTTTGTGCCTGCCGTGCTGTTGGGGACTGCGTTGCTGATTGTGGTGCCGCCGTTGGTGGGCTGGATGTCGCTCGACGACAGCTTCTACCGCGGGATGCTGCTGCTGGTCGCGGCGTCGCCGTGCGCACTGGCGATTGGCACGCCTGCTGCCGTGCTGGCAGGCATTGCCCAGGCCGCGCGCAACGGAGTGTTGGTCAAAGGTGGTGTGCACCTTGAAAACCTGGGACGCCTGAACGTCATTGCGTTTGACAAGACCGGCACGCTGACCAAGGGTGAATTCGAAGTAACCGATGTTGTGCCGTTGAACAGCGCGGAGCCGCAGCAGGTGTTACGGTTGGCGGCGAGTGTCGAACAGCAGTCCAATCATCCACTGGCGTTGGCGGTGGTGCGCGCGGCGGAAGCGCAGCAGCTTGAGCTGCAACCCACGGATGGCATGGAGAACATTCCGGGGCGTGGGATCAAGGGTATGGTAGATGATGCGGAGGTTTACGTCGGTTCACTGAAACTGTTCCAGGAGAACGACGGTTTTGTCCTCGGCGACAGCGTGCGACAGCTGGTGGCCGACCTTGAGTCGAGCGGTCGTACGACGATGGTGATCGGCAAAGGGAGTGAGTTAGTCGGCGTGCTGGGGCTGGCCGATACCGCCCGCGAGAATGCGTCAGACGTTATACAGCGTCTGAAAGAAGTTGGCGCGCGCCATCTCGTGATGCTCACCGGCGACAACGACGACGTAGCCCGGCAGATCGCATCACAGCTTGGCCTGACCGACGTCCGCGCCGAACTGCTGCCCGAAGACAAACTCGCCGCGATCCGCGATCTCGAAAAAGAGTACGTGTCGATTGCGATGGTGGGCGATGGCGTCAACGACGCACCGGCGCTCGCTACCGCGACCGTGGGGATCGCGATGGGCGGCGCGGGGACCGCTGTCGCGCTGGAAACCGCCGATGTTGCCCTGATGGCCGATGACCTGTCGCGCCTGCCGTTCGCTGTGGGCCTCAGCCGCGCCAGCCGCCGGATCATCCAGCAGAACCTGGCGATCTCGCTGGGCATCATCGGCCTGCTCATCGTGACCTCAGTGCTGTCGATTGTGCCGCTCAGCGGCGCGGTGGCGCTGCACGAAGGCAGCACGATTGTGGTTGTCCTGAATGCGCTGCGGCTGCTGCGTTACCGGGATATCTCATCGTAACGTCCGTTCATGACAGAGACAGCAAGCTGATTAAAAAGGAGACGCTGGAATAGCGATGATTCGAACAAATACCTGGAATCGCATTCGTTATAGTGTGTATGCGCCGTTGTACGATCGAATTGCTATTCAACGATTCGCGTCGCCGCTCGATTGATCTTTTGAATTTGCAGGCAGGTGATCGTGTTCTGTTGTTGGGAGCAGGCACAGGTATCGATCTTGAATTCTTGCCACGTGGTCTGGATGTCACGGCCATCGATGTGACACCGGCGATGGTGAAGCGCATACAAACACGTGCTGAACAATTGCAGCTGCCGGTCAAGGCACACGTTATGGATGGACAGGCGCTTGACCTGCCCGATGATCACTTTGACGCTGTTATTCTGCACCTCATTCTGGCGGTTATCCCCGACCCTTATGCCTGCATCGCTGAAGCCGTGCGGGTTCTCAAACCCGGCGGGCATGTGGCGGTGTTTGACAAGTTCCTCCCGGATAATACAGAGGCAACCCTGGGGCGACGTATTGCGAATA
>QEUW01000284.1 GCA_003577005.1 Chloroflexota bacterium
CCGGCCAGGACCGCACCCGGCCACTTCACCATGGGCCGCCCGGCGCGCCAGGCGCGTAGGGCCAGCCAGGCAAAGAGCAGAGCCAACCCCATAACCACAACGATACTGATAGCGAGATTCATTGCTTTGCTTCTCCTGTAAAGATGGATCGGCTATTGGACTGTGAACCCGGCGACCATCCCTCGTGCGACGTGTGGGATCCCATCCGGCGCATCCATGAAGCAGACGATAGCATAGGTCCCCGCCTCCAGGTTTACCAGGACAAGATCGGTAGCCTCCTGGCCGGGTAGAGCGAAGATGGCGCCGGTAAAGGCGCTCTCTTCTGGGAATTGCCCCTGCGCGATCCCGTCGACTGTCGCCCCCTCAGGCAGCCGGAAGACGGCGAATTCGTGAGGATATTCGCCGGCATTGACAACGTGGAAGACGACGAACTCGCCCGCCGTAAAGCGGTCTTGGTTCAACTCGAACGCGTAATCGGTTATCCGGACATCTATTGTCATTCAACAGAAACCGACGGTCACGTTGCTGGCTCCACCTCCAATGCGGATGTCGTAATGGTCTGCGACCTGTCTGGCATCAGGGGTTTCCCAGCGCGTTTCGCCACCGACCGCGCCGAAGTAGCGCTCATCCAGTGTCAGGTTGCTGGCCCCGCTCTGTATGCGCACCCGCACGGCGACACCGGCCGGACGGCGGAAAGTTACATTGCTTGCGCCCCCGCCAACCTGGATGGGCGTTGATCCCATTGGCGCCGGCAGCATTACCAGTACCCCGCTGGCCCCCCCGTCGATGCTGAAGTTCATGAGCCGCAGCCCGCGCAGATCGGCAGTGAGCTTGGACACCCCACCCTGAATCTCGATCTGCCAGGGAATGGCTGCGGTGAGCGTCACCTCCGCCACTGGTTCCCGCCAGTAGACCAGCCAGTTGAACAGCGAGAAGCTAGGGTAGCGGATGGTCACGGCGCCGCCCTGCGCCTGGACGGTGGGCAGATGTCGCTCGAAGTGGGCGCGGCAGAGGCTGGCCAACGTGGGATCGACGTGAAGGGTGACGCCGGCCGCACCCGTGGGAAAGACCAGGCGTCCCGCTGTCGCCGCGCCGAGTGGGGCGACAAAATCGGCCTCCGGGTTTTGCCCTTCCGCTGGACTGGCAGTGGCGGCGCGATTGCGGTTCGGCGCATCGTTGTCTCTGGAGGTGCTCATGACTCGCCACCCCTTTCCATCAGGCCACTTCCAGGCGAACGCCCGCTGTCCTGCTGGTATCAGAAGCGAGGCAAGCGTTCCAGTCGATATGGTGATCATGCACCCAACTCAGGGCTTTCTGGGTGACGAAAAACTTGAAAATCAAGGGCATTACCAGATCGCGCACGAACCCGGGAATTTTGTTGTTGCTTTGGCGCGCCCCCTCTGCCACGATCCGCTCCACCCGTCGCCGACGTAACCGTTCGTATACTGCAAACGCCTCTGCAATGCTGGAGCAATCACGCAAACACTGAGCGAGGATGACTGCGTCCTCCATCGCCAGCGAAGCACCCTGACCCGATGTGGGCGAAGGGGCATGCGCGGCGTCGCCGATGATAACCATCGCTCCTTTGTGCCATGTTGGGACGGATGGGAGGTCGTAGGTGTTGTCGGCGGCAAGCTCAAGCTCGCCCGCGGCGATGATCTCGGCGGCAGGGCTGCGATCATCTGTAAACAGGTCGATCAAGTGTTCCTTCCACTGCTGGCTGGTGGTAGCTTGTCGTTCGGACTTGCTGATTTCGCCGCGGGGGACGTTTGCGAACCAGACCAGCCCACCGCTGGAGTCGACGACGTGGCCAAAGAATGCACGCCTGCCAAAGATCATGTGCCATACGCCCGGTTCGGCTGGTGTAGAGAGACCGCGAGTGTAGCCGCCGAAGTTGGTCAGCCCCACATAGCGGCCAGCCGGCGCTGCAGGGTCAATGAGCCGGCGAGTGACCGAGTGGACCCCGTCGCAGCCGATGAGCAGAGCGCCGCCGGCCTGTGTACCATCCTCGAAACAGGCGATTACGCTGCCCTGCGGTGGCGCCTCGACATCGACGAGCCGCTTGCCAAACTCGAAGCGGACCCCGCGGCTGGTTGCCTGCTCGTATAGCGCCCGGTGCAAGTGCGCTCGCTTGATGGTGATGCTGCCGCTCCCGTCGGGCAGTGTTCCTCCAATCGGAACTCTCCCCAATCGTTTGCCGGCACCGTTCAGTAGGACGATATGGCGGGTCGGAAAGCCGGCGGCCAGCACTGTCTTGTGTGCGTCGAGCGCACACAGAGCATCGAGGCCGTTGGTCGCCACGGTGAGATACGAGCCGACATCTGCTGTGCGCTGGGGATATGCCTCGTAGACGGTCGCCTCGATCCCCGCGCGCTGGAGCGCCATGGCCGCCACCGGGCCGGCAATACCGCCGCCGATAATTAGTGCTTTTCTTTTCATCGTACTCATGGTCATCCTTTCCTATTGCTTCGGACCCAGCAACTTCCAAATCAGATCTGTCAACAGCCAGGCCATAATTCCCCTGAAACTGTCGGCGATAGGACGCACGCGTGTGTTGTGGAAGGCTGTAAAGCGCCATTCGCCATCTTGCTTGACAGCGATGAGAGTCTGGATCGAGGCTCGCTCGGGCGAAGGTGTTGATTTCCCAGCCAAGATGGTGTTGCCGGTGGCGTGGATCAGGGCGGCGTCGGAACAGAGAAAACGGATACTCGCCATCTCGCCGGCAAGGCGTGACCCTTTCAGAAATCGCTCGAAGAGCGGCTGATGCCCGGCCAGGATGGCCGCGCGCCCCTTTTGGTTGACGCCGTCAAAGGCGATATAGTCGGCGTCTTCGGTAAAGAGCGCAGTATAGGCTGTGGCGTCGCCCGCCGCCCAGGCATCCAGCAATGACTGGAAGAGCTGCTGAATGGCGAGTTCGTCTTCGCGCTTTGCCGAAGCCAGCTGAACTGTTTGTACATGCATGGTCTCTATCCTCCGCAGAAATATCAATATGGCTGCTGAGCCAACGGCTCGTCCGCACGCGCATACAGGCACGAAGGATAGCGGTGGAAGGGGTGAACCGTCATCACCCGCGCCGGGTGATTGCGTGGGTGATATAGGGGATGAGTCCGTGACGTCGTGGGTGATACTGTTCGAGGGTGGACTAGATCAAGCCCAAGTGGCGCGCCACGTCGCCGGCTTCTTCCCGGCTGTGGACATCGAGTTTGCGGTAGATGCTCTGCACCTGGGTCTTGACGGTGTTGACCGAGACGACCAGTTCCTGGGCGATTTCGGGGTTGGCTCGACCCGCGGCCAGCAGCCGCAGGACACGCTCTTCTTGCGCGCTCAGCGGTTCGATGAGGCCAGAGCTACCGGCAGCAGGCGCAGCGACTGGTTCCGTTGACTCCTCGGCAAAGGCGAGCAACAACCTGCGCACGTACAGCGCCAGCGACTGCTCGCGCACGTCCGGGTAAACCGCCTGTAACAGAGCAGCCATCGCCTCTCCCTCGTCCAGAAAGAGACGTTGGTAGTGGCCAGGTTGGGCCAGGGTCAACGAGTGGATGAGCGTCTCTTTGGCATGCGAAAGGTTACCGAGGGCGAAATGGGCCAGCGCACTGAGGGCGAGGATCTCCACTTCACGGCCCGTCCGCCCGTGAGTGTGGGCGTCGGCCCGCCAGTGGTCGAGCAGGCGGAGCGCCTCCTCTGCCTCACCTTGCGCCATCGCCAGGCGGGCGACGACCAGCGCCTCGCGCTCCTGATGCAGCCGAAAGATGTCATCGGCGCGCTGGGCGTTGGCGGCGCGCCAGCGTTCCACTGCGGCGATGTCGCTGACGGTCAGGGCGAACCGTGCGGCGCAGGTTTCCACCTCTCTGCGTCGCAGAGGCGAAAGTTGCGTCTCTGCGAGGAGCGCTTCCAGCCGTTGCCGGGCCTGAGTGGGCTCCCCGCGCGCCTGCGCTACCTGGGCCAGGATGAGTGAAGCGGGGACGGCAAGCGCTTCCCCGGCATGTTGCGGACCCAACGTATCGGTATGGTTGTGGCCGATCTCGATCGCCTGGAGCGCGCGCCGCTCGGCCACATCCAGATTGTTCCACTCATAGGCAAGCAACCCCAGACCCACCAGGGCATGGCCCTGGTCGAGCGGGTCTTCGGTTGCTTCTTCCAGGACCTGCTGGAACAACTGGGCGGCCTGATTCAACTCGGCCTGCTCGATGCACACCTCGCCCAGCAGATAGGTTGCTGCGCGGGTTCCATAGCTGTTGCCGGCGGCTGCACAGAGCGTGCGCGCCTCCAGCAAGATCTGCTGCGCCTCGTTCAGTTTGCCGGCAAGCATTGCCTGCCCTGCCACATTGAGCGTGCTAATGCCGCGCCAGTAAGCGTCCTCCACCGGCAACAGCGCCAACGCCTCTCTGGCCGCAGCAAATGAAGCGGGCAAATCGCCCTGCCAGAAAGCGACCAGCGAGCGGAAAGCAAAGAGTTGGCCCAGTTGCGGTTCATTTTCTTCAGCAAGCCAGCGTTCTTCGGCCATCTGCAATGGTTTTTGCAGGCGCCCCGCCGTCGCCGGCGCGCTCCGATCTGAGGTGAAGAGGATCGCAAGCGCGTGCGATAGACAGAGCCTCGGGTGGGCGCGGAGGATCTCCTCGGGCAGTTGTTCGACCCAGCGGCGCAGCGTGTGCAGCTCGCTGTGAAAGTGCCCGACTTCGGTAATGCGCTCGATGAGCGTGGCGGCGCGGGCGTACGCCTGGGCAGAGAGTGCGGTTTCGACGGCGTCGCCAAGATAGCCATGCTGCTCGTACCAGAGGCTCGCTTTGTTGTACAGCCCGCGCAGGCTGGCCTCGCCCAGGCGGCGCCGGGCAACCTGGTGCATAGCCTCGGCAAAGAGCGGGTGGTAGCGATACCACGTTTCCCCACTGCCGGACCCTCCCGCACTGGAGGTGGGAGCCTGCTGAGCGCCGTCGAGGGTGCTCAAAAAGAGATTGGCTCGGTCCAACCGTTCGAGGATGACCACGCTGTCGTTTCTGCCTGTGATGGCATCGCAGAGCGAAGCGGCCAACCGGTTGAGAAAGGTCGTCTGTAGCAGAAACTCCTGGAGCGGTCCGGGTTGCGCGGCGAGCACCTCCGTAACCAGGTACTCCAGAATGTGATGATGAGTACCGGAGAAAGTGGCGAGAAGGTGCTCAGTTGCCTGGGATTGTTGGCGCTGTTGGAGGGCAAGCGTGACCAACTGCAGGCCAGCCACCCAGCCCTCGGTGCGTTCCTCGAGCAGCGCAACTGCCGCGGGCGGTAGCGGAAAGGACACGTTCTCTTGCAGGAAGGCTACGGTTTCTAATTGGGAAAAACGCAGATCAGCGGCGCGCAACTCGTAGCTTTCGTTGCGGGCGCGCAGGCGGGCCAGGGGCAACGGGGGATCGCTTCGGGAGATCATGATCAGATGCAGCGTGATGGGCAGGTGGTCGAGCAAGAAAGATACGCCCTCGTGGACCTGCTGCGTATCGACAGCGTGATAGTCCTCCAGAATCAGAATGGAGTGGCGGGAGAGCCGGGTGAGATCGTTGATCAACGATGTGAGGATGGTCTCGAACGCGGGGCGCGGCGTCGCGCCTAACAGGGCCAGTGCGGCTGTGCCCACGCTCGCATCGAACGTCTGGCAGGCGGCGATCACATAGCGCCAGAAGCGGACCGGGTCATTGTCACCTTTGTCGAGCGACACCCAGGCCACGGGCGGCAAATTTGCGTGCTCGCTGCGGCAGGCGAGCCACTCGCTCACGAGCGTCGTCTTGCCAAAGCCGGCGGGCGCAGAGAGCAGCGTGAGCTTATACGCCAGCCCTTCGTCCAGTCGTTCTAATAGAGCAGAGCGCGGCACGCGCCCCGCCCGCCGGCGAGGCGGCATCAGCTTTGTTCGCAAAAGTTCGGGGAAGGGGGATTCTGGCGACCGTGGGCGTTGGGCCATCTTTACACTCCTTGTCGACACTTTCACCCACTTACTACGTAAGGCTGTCGACAAAGTTGCTCAAACTACAATATGGTCCTAATACCGAATCCCTCTGTTCACTGGACGTATATATCTGGGCTACTCGCCTGGATATTCGTCCAGTGAACAACCAGATTTCGTATAAGTACAACTGCGTAGGTCTTGATGGAATAGCTGTACCCGGCACGACAGCGCCTCGCGCCCGGAGTGTTGGTCCGATCTCCCAAATGCCTTTTGTCATTTCTGCTTATAATGCGCGAGATTCTTTGCGAAATCTTGTCTCTTTGTCAATATAAAATGTCCCTCCCTGCGCTAGATCCTCTCTTGCATCTGCTTGGGTTGGAATGAATAACCAAACCTTCCTGAAGGTCCACAGCTTGCCGCTCTGCTTGCCCAGGCGCCGGCAGTTGAGGCGGGGACGCCTGTCACCGGTGTCGTCAGCAGCGCGCTGGGCGATCTGTGGCGGCTCGAAATTGCGACCGCCAGCCAGGTCACCATTACGCTGGCCGCCCACAACAGCAAACTCGACGCTTACCTGACGCTCTATGACGCACAATTCCAGATTGTAGCGGAAAATGATGATAGCATCAATTACGACTCGGCGCTCAACAATCTCGCCCTGGCCGAGCCGGGTCTCTATTGGGTCGAGGCCAACGGCTGCTGTCCAGGCAACACTTAACGGAGCGTGGGCGAATACATCCTCGCGGTCACCGTGCGGGCAGATGAGGAGGCGCCGATCGCACCCACGGCCACGCCGACACCGACGCCGGCAGCCACCCCCACGCCGCGCGCGACGGTGACGCCGCGGGCCACCGCCACACCGGTGCCCGGCTAAAGCAGGGTAGAAGACGCTAAAGACGAACCGTTCGCACGAGGCGGGTGCCCCAGGGCGCGAATTCCGCGTGCCGAGATGCCCGTTCAAACCTGTAGCGCCGCTAAATATCACCTGTATGGTTCGCTTTTGGAGCCAGATAGTCTCCCGCACAGGTGTTGATCGGGCAGCATAAACAGAACCGCGGATTGTTACGACGCGGATAGGTCGTCCTAGAGGCAATCCGCGTCGTAACAATCCGCGGTTCTTTGACCTGCCGTTCCCGGTCAACACTCAGTCGGGAGACTATCAGGGGCCATTGTCGTGAATAAACTATTAGAGCAGTACGTAATCGACGTTGATTATCCCAATATGAGTGGGATTGAACACTTATCCATGTTGGAGACGCGCACGCAGTTGGCGGCGCTCGAAAGTACGCTGTCAACCGCAGAACAAGAGGCCCTGGCCGCGGCCGATCACAAATTGGCGAGCCAGGCGGACCAATTTCTGGCCGAACTGAGCCATTTTGCCAACCTGGCCGAGGAACGGCGGGCGCGGCAGGTGCATCCTGACTGGGGGTAGTGGTATTTGGATGTGTTGGTGAAAGCGCCGGCGTTGCCGCAACAGCATCAGATGCCGGCGGCCACGCCTCATTGACCAGGCTCCTGACAAGGGCGCTTCCCCGTATGTTGACCCGCCGCGCTCATCACCCGCCGCAGTACGAAACCCGCCGTGCCAGTTGCACTGTCACCCCACCCTTGGGCCGCAGCGTCCCGCTCAACGCCGGCTGCACCCTCTGCCCGGGCAGGGCGCTCAGTTGGTAGCGTTGGACGAGCATGGCCAGCGCCAGTTGGCCCTCCATCAGAGCAAAATCTCGCCCGATGCACTGCCGGTTCCCCGCGCCAAAGGGAATCCAGGCAAAGTGGTCCCGCCCGGTTGAATTCTCCGGCGTAAAACGTTCCGGGTCGAACCGTTCGGCATCCGGCCAATGATCGGGGTGGCGGTGGATGGCGTAGGTGAACGAGACCACGTTTGCCCCGGCTGGGATATGGTAGCCGTCGATCTCGTCGCCGGCCAGCGCCGTGCGCGGCGTCCAGTACGAGGGCGGGGCGATGCGCAGGGTCTCCTGGAGCACCATGCGGGTGTAGGTCAGGTTGGGCAGGTCGGCGAAGGTGGGCGTCCTGCCGTCCAGAACCCGGTCGACCTCCTCTTGCAGCTTTTGTAGCACGGCCGGGTATTGCGTCAGGTAGTGGACCGCCCACGAGAGCGCCAGCGAGGTGGTCTCAAAGCCCGCCACAAAGAGCGTAGCGATCTCATCGCGTAACTGGCGGTCATTCATTTGCGCGCCAGTCTCTTCGTCCACCGTGTTGAGGAGCATGGCCAGCAGGTGATTCTCCGGGCCAATCTCCGCCCGGCTGGTGCGGATGACCTGGTAGACGATCTGGTCAAAAAGGGCGAGAGCCTCTTGATAGCGCCGCCGCCCGGGGAGGGGCAGCCAGCGGGGCAGCGCGGCGGTGGCGGCATCGACAAAGAAGTAGGTAAAGAGAAAGGCCATCTCTGCGCCGACCCGATCCATCTCCTGCGGTTGGAGGCCAGCGCCAAAGAGCGTTTTGAGGACCCCCCGCATGGTCAGCGCATTGAATGGCTCGGCCACGTTGAACGGTCGTCCGGCCCGCGCCGGCTCCTCCCAGGTGCGCAACGCTTCGTCGATTGCCTCGACCATATAGGTGGTCAACCCGGCCAGCCGCTGGCGGTGAAACTGTGGCTGCATCAAGCGCCGCTGGCGCAACCAGAAGTCGCCCTCGCTGACGACCAACCCATTCCCCAACACGTTGCGGATGGCAGCCCAGAGCGCTCCGCCTTTGTGATAGTTGGCGGCGTTGTCGCGTAAGAGATGCTGGGCATGGCGCGGGTGGCAGAGAAAGACCATCGTTGTAAAACCGAGGTCGAGCGTGAAGATATCGCCGTCACGTTGCCAGGCGCCCAGCGCAAAGCCAAAGGGGTCGCGCAGGAGTGATGGCAGTACGCCTACCAGCGGCCACCCCTTGAGCAGCGGCGGCATTGGCCGTCCATGATTGGCGTCCACCGCCGCTGCTGCGATCTTTTGGATCGAAATGCTCATATAGAGTTGCTCCTATGGTTGGAAATGGCCGATTTTCTTCTCATTTGGCTTTGTCATCCACCTTCCTGGAAGCTCAAAGCTTCCAGGAAGGTGGGCGAAGGAACATGGTTCATCCAGCACTAGCACACGGGTTCACCTGGAAAGGGGTGTAGCGAGAATTTAGGGCAGGTAGGGCAAGATAGCATCTTGCCCTACCTGCGCTGGCGCCAGATAGGGAAATGTGCTCTGGTGACAACCTTCCGACCCAACCCCATCGGAGAACGGCCGGTTGACCAGCAGGCTCAACACCGTATCCATGGCATCGTCGGCGAGCGGTCGCCCATTTCTCACTGTACGGCTGTATTGCGCCGGTGTGCCGGGCCGGTAGGTCAACTGATCGGGCAGAAGGCAGTGGGCGACCCATTCCCCGTAGGTGGCCGGGTCGGCGGCAGTGCCGGCCAGCCGGGTGACTTCGGCCACGCGCGCGGCAACTGCGGCGCCGCTGCGCCCCCAATCCTCGCTGGGGTGACCCTGGTTGAAGGCGGTTTTGAGCGCTTCATCCTGGTGGAACAGGTGCAGCATGAGCGGGTTGGCCGCCCGGTTGATCTGCACCTGCTCCTCTGGGCGCCAGAGCGAGGTCGTCGCCCAGACTCGGACGACTGCTGACCCCAAGTGGGCATCTGGCAGTTCGAGGACGATCCCCGTCACGCTCTGACGGTGGAAGCTGTTCTCGGCGTCGTCAAAGGCATGAAGGTCGAAGTGGTCTTCGATCGCAAGCGCCTGGCTGAATCGATCCAGCCCCTCGCCGTTGCCAAAGAACGGGTCAGCCGCCAGGCCGATCCAGACCCGGCCGCCGCCGGCCAGGGGTGCGGCGGCGCCGGTCTGGCTGGCGGCCAGTAGATCGCCGTCTCTGCCCATCTGCGCCGCCGTGTCTTCAGCCCGGCGAAGCTCGAAAGGTTGTTTGCCCTCTGTATCCGCCTCGCCAAAGGTGATCCGATAGCTGATCTCTTCCCAACCATCCCCGTCGGCGTCGAGTTTGAACTCATAGATACCGGCAGGGTGAAAGGTAACTGGCGACTGCTGGCCGGCAAAGGGATTGACCGTCATGATCAAGACCGTCGTCTGCGGCACTTCGCCCGCAAAAAGGTAGAGGTCACAGAGATCGAGCCGGCCATCCTGCTGGGCCGCAGCAGTGTCAAAGTGGTGTGACATGGAGCTTCCTTTTTTGGTAAACAGGTAGACAGGATAAGCCACCTGCCTACCTGTCTACCTGTTTACCTGTCTACTCGAACATCAGGCCACGACCACCCCCTGGCTGCCGAT
>QEUW01000285.1 GCA_003577005.1 Chloroflexota bacterium
CTACAACGAGACTTTACGCTACAGGCCAGCGGTGCAACGCACTTGGAAAGTGCATCGCACCGCTAGTAAGTCTCGTTGTACTACTATTCCCTACGCCCCACCCCTTACACCGAAAACAAAAAATCCTCGCTCCTCATGCACAACCGTCGTTGCACATGGGGACGAGGATCGGTCGTACGATTCCCCGCGGTGCCACCCCGCTTAGACCGGCGCCAGAAACAAAAAATCCTGCGGTGAAACGCAGGATGCGCCAGTCTCACTCTTGCGAGAACGAGGACAAGAGTGCTCAATGGTTAAAGGTTATCTCTCAATTGTTAATGAGGCTGGTATGCGTTGAGCATTAACCGTTGAGCATTAACCGTTGAGCATTAACCATTGAGCACTAACCATTGATAATTCGCAATTATCCTGATTCTCCGCGCCCTGGTAACGGTGGCGTCTCCGAAGCCATCTACTAACGGTCAATGTTCAATGCTCAACTGTTAATTGTTAACGAAGATGCGCTGCTACGTGACCATTAACAATTGACAATTCACCGTTGACCATTGACAATTTTCAACGCTTGACTCCCCGGCCCATTCACAGTCGGCGCTGCTACGTCCCTCACACCGGTCGGACGCTCTCTGAAGCCCGCTTTGGCTGTTACTCTTCCGGTTCACAGTCGATCTTGATTGAGTTATTGGCCATCATACTTGATCTTGGTTGGGCTGTCAAAACAGAGAAGCCTTGCTTTTGCAAAAGCAAGGCTTCTCTGGCCAAGGTGCTACTCAACGGCGAGGCGTTCTTTGATCTGTTCATCTACCGCCCGCAACACCGTAACGCGGTTGGCGTGGATTGCCTCATAGTTGCGGAGCAATTGTAGCTGCGCCAAGTCTAACGCCGGTAGGTAATGGATCACCTCTTTGGCTGTGAGTGTGTCATAGGCCGGCAGCGGAGCCTCACCCCCCGCACCCTCTGCCGGTGCGGCTTCCGGCACGGTCGTTGGGGCTGCCAACTGGGCGTCGAGCCGGGTGTTGAGCTCCTGGATCTCGCGGCTCAACTTCTCCAGCCGGTCGCGGCTGGGGATGCCCAGGCGATTCAATACCTGTTCGACCTGCTGCTGGATCTGTACTTCGATCCCCTTGGCCGCGCCTGACACCTCTTCTGCTACGCCTTCAGTGCTGCTTTCGGCCGCACCACCCCACTTTTTCATCTCTTTTGCGGCGCGGCGTTCAAGTTCGTGATACTGCGACTGAACCCGGTGGCGCAGATTCTTTACTTCGCGCTTTGTCTGTTTTTCAAAAGCACGGACCCGCCGCGTCACATCCTTCTGCACCTGTTCGCCGCGGCGTTCGGCTTTATCGACAAAGTCGGCGCTGTCGGTGACGACGCCTTTTGCAGCGTCATACGCTAACCCTGCCAATCCGACCGAAGCGAGTCTTGCCTTGCGGCTTAGTTTGCGCATGGCAGCGAGTGTGGCATTCGCTTGCTGCTGAACATTCTCGACATTGGTGACAGTCACGTTTGTCATTGTATTCCTCCAGTTCCACCACTGGAACATTACAGCTGGTGTAACGAATCCCGGTCAGAATGCTTATGACGCAATGCGTTATGTGCAAATTATAACACACTGCGTCATAAATGTCAATAGGGAATTTTCTAGACCAGTGGATACAAATTTGCCCGCGCGTGAGGCGGACAAGGCGGGGCTTACGCCGGTAGCGGCAAAATCGCATTTACAGGAATGCGCGGTATCTGCTTCTGCGCTTTATCTTTGTCAAGTCAGTAGGACAACAAGACTTCGTGCGGTCGATACAACCCGACCTCCGCGCCCAATGTGAGCTTCTGTGACCACGAATAATTCGGCTGGCGAAGCTGATGCTGGTCGCCTCCCGAAGGGCTTGCCGACAACAATCGTCAAAGTCTGGCTGGAGTGTTCGGATGGGATTACTGGCCGAAGTAATCCGCCCATGCGGTAGGGTCGAACTCCTGTACCATCGCAGGCGTGATGGTGTTCGTACGTGCAATCTCCCCATAGAGCCGGGCGCTAGGTCGCGGTGTACGCACTTGCGTCGCTGGGTCGAGGGCAAAGAGGCCAAACCGTAGCCCCCACCCTTCACTCCACTCGAAATTGTCCACCAGTGTCCAGTGAAAGTAGCCACGGACATCGCACCCGGCCTCTAGCGCGCGATGAACCTGGTTGAGATGCCCTAGCAGCCAGCGTGGTCGCAGGCGGTCCGCAGCATCGGGCAGGCCATTCTCGGTAATATAGAGCGGCTTGCCCAGTGTGTTGAATTCCAAACAGTGGATATATAATCCCTGCGGGGCGTAGTGACTGTATGGCCCGGTGCTGCCGCTGTCCGAGTATTCTGCATTCGGCGGATGACAGTCAGCGCCAAACAAGAGGAATGGATTGGCTGAAAGCTGCACCAGTTTGCTGGTATAGTAGTTGATACCCACAAAATCGAACGAACCAACCAGCGGGGCGTGCAACTCACCAACCCCTAGCGGCGGTCGCAACTTGCCGTCTACTGTGCAGAGAACCCAGAGCCGGTCAATGAGGTAGTCGCGCAGGCCGGCTACATAGCGGTTATAAGGAAGCCGGGCCCGGCGACCACGAAAAGCATGGCAGGCATGAGCGTAGCTCACCTGGGCCGCAGGTTGCAGGGCGTGGATCGTCTGGTAGGCCGCGGCGTGTGCAAAAAGCAAGTGGCGAAAGACCCGCAGTGCTCCGACAAGGTTGCGCCGGTTTGGCGGCCAGATCCCGCGTATCCATCCCTGGGTAAGATAGACAAGCGGTTCGTTGACCGTCAGCCAAAAGTCGCAGAGATCGCCAAACGCTCGCACCACCGTGCGTACGTGAGACTGGAAGCGAACAACCGCCTCCGGCCACAACCACCCGCCCGCGCGCTCGAACCAGCGCGGGTGGGTAAAGTGGTTCAGCGCAACCATTGGGCGGATGCCCCGCTCGCGCAACCCGCCCAGCATTGCCCGGTAGCGATCCAGCGCACAATGGTCGAGCTGGCCCGGTTCAGGCTCGATGCGGCTCCATTCCACGCTCAGACGATGCGCGTTGAGGTGCAGCGCCTTCATGCGGTCAAAATCCTGCTCGGCATTGCGCCACCAATCGCAAGCCAGGCCGCTGCGCCCATTACGCCAGATCGCGCCAGGTCTTTGCTCGAACCCCCACCACTGGTTGTAACGGTTTCCGCCTTCTACCTGGTGCGCCGAGGTTGCTGTACCCCAAAGGAAGTTGGCCGGAAAGGTAAGCGGTTCTGTCATGCGAAGTAGACCAGGATGAGTTTGGGGTCGGTGCTGCTTTGTGCGGTTCGGAGCGCGCGGTTTAGGCCACCAACAATGCGATCAGGCCAAAAAAGTAGCTCCCCTTGAGCAGCCGCAGACAGCGGCGCACGCGCCGTTCTGTTACCTGGCGCCAGAGATATATAACTGTAAAGAGCAATGGCGCAACTATACCGGCTTGGATGATCAGCAGATACGATAGCGAAAAGCCCTGGTAGAGAAACGGGAGGGTGCTCGCGATAGCGGCCAATACCACCAATCCGGCCAGCAGCCGTACAGTCGAGCGCGCACCGATCTGCACTGCCACTGTCCTCTTGCCTGCCGCTCGATCCCCGGCCATATCTTCCAGCGTCTTTAGGATTTCACGGGCAGCAATAAAAAAGGTCAACAGCGTGGCCGGCAACAATACGGGGGTAACACTGGTCCAGCTAAACCCTTGCACGGCGATAGCGCCCGTCACGAATGTGCCACCAGCCAGCATGGCGACCAACAGATTGCCGCCCGCCGGCGTTCCTTTGAGGCGCAGATTGTACAGGGTGAGTAGACCTAAGACGGCAAGCGCTACCACCGGCTCGCGCCAACCCAGGAGAGCGGCCAACCCCAACGCAGCCAGGGCAAGAAACCCGCTCAATCCAGCAGCGAACCAGGTAGGCAGCCGGCCTGCAGGGAGCGGCCGGCCTGGTTTGTTGATCGCGTCTTCCGTCTGGTCAAAATAATCATTGCTGGCATAGCCAAAGCCGGTGACGCACCACATAGCTAGCGCTGCGATCCAGCCGCGCGTTGAAATTGGCCAGCCAGCGACCAGGTAGCTCCCCATCAGCACCAGGGCGCTGGCCGGCAGCGAGTTGCTCAGACGCACCAGCCGGGCTGTATCCACCACTTGGAGACAGTGCTGGCGCGCTCTGGCGCGAATGCAGTGCATGAAAGGCGCAAGCGAACGTTGTGGCGCTATGGCGCTTGCCGGCGCGGGTACATAGCCCTGTTCGGTCATGGCTTGCAGGGTGATAGCGATTGCTCGGCCGGCTGAAGTTGTTGCCTGGCGGCAGCCGGCAGATCAAAGAGCAGATCGGCCAGCACAGTGTGGCAATCTGCCTCTTGTTGAAAGGCAAGATAGACCGTTTCCAGTTGTGAAGTGGGCGACTGTTTTTCCTTCTGGCGTGCGGGTATGTGACGATAGCACACCGCTAACGCGGGGCGGTGATTCCGGCCAAAGCTGAGGTTGCCCCCTTCGACCGACTCGATAGTCGCCGGTGTAAAAAAGACGTACCACAGTCCCTCTTCTTCCGGCGGAGAGCTGCCGAAACCGGCAGGGTGATCGTTTACCTGGCAGAGCAGGGCATGTTCGCGCGTGGCAAAGGTGCGATAGAAACCTGGCAGCCAGGTAAAACGCTGTTCTTTCCGCTCCACACCAAAGAGACCCGTGGCAAAGAGGGGGATTTTTGCCGCCGGCTCAAGCGGCTGGGGTCGCACCAGCGGCAACGCTCCGGGTGTAAAATGTACAAAGTCGTGGCGCCGCAACCACCAGAGCGTTCCTTGCAAAGCAAGCAGTAAGAGCAGGCAGAGGCCGGCGCCCCACCATCTGCCGGGCAGGAGACTGGTTGCCCAGAGCACACCCCCTGTCAACAAGAGCCACTGAGGCAGGCGGATGAGCGGTGTCCCTGCGATCTGCCGCCGCTGCCAGGCATAGAGCAGCGTGGCGGGCGCAGGTAGAACCCGTTCATGCGGGAAGACCGTGCGCCCGCGGACAGCAGCAAAAGCCCCGCCAGAGGAGGGCGGGGCTGCGTGATGACCGTTTAACGAAGGTGGGCGGACGTGCGATTGCACCAGCTTCCTCCTACCAAAGTGTACCCACGGCTGGCAGCAGGGTCTGTCATGCCGGGGCTGGGACCGTACCTCCCAAATCGACGCCGCTGTCGCCGCGCTTGTCGGCCCGGCCATGTTCATCGGCCTTGGGCTCACGTACCGGCAGCTTGGGGCTGGGGGTCTTTTCCACCGGCTCGACCGGCTGTTCGCCGCGCATGAGCGCTACAAATTCAGCCGAATTGATGGTCTCCACCTGCAAAAGGCGGTTGGCAAGCAGCACCATCTTATCCCAATGTTGGGTGAGCAACTGGCGACAGCGCTCGTGTGCGTCTTCCACAATCTCGTGGACCTCGGCGTCGATCTCTTGCGCTACCCGGTCGCTGTAGTTACGGTGTTCGCTGTACTGGCGACCAAGAAAGACCATCTCCTCGCGCACGCCATAGCGGATGGGGCCCAGCCTGTCGCTCATGCCCCACTGCGTCACCATCGAACGCGCCAGTTGGGTGACACGCTCCAGGTCGTTGCTGGCGCCGGTGGTGATATCGCCAAAGCGGATCTCCTCGGCCACGCGGCCGCCGAGCAGGGCGACCAGCTGGTCGCAGAACTTTTCGCGCGTCATCACCATCGTCTCTTCGTCGGGCAGGCTCATCGTATAACCGCCGGCCATGCCGCGGGGAACAATCGTCACCTTATGCACCGGGTCATGGTTGGGCAGGAAGTGCATAGCCACCGCATGGCCGGCCTCGTGATAGGCGACGATCTCTTTTTCTTTGGGTGTGATCAGCCGGCTACGACGTTCGGGACCGGCGATGACCCGTTCGATGGCCTCCTGGAGTTCATCGTTGCCGATGGAGCGGCGGTTGCGACGAGCCGCCAGGATGGCGGCCTCGTTGACCAGGTTTTCGATGTCGGCGCCGGCAAAGCCAGGTGTCTGTTTGGCGATCACTTCCAGGTCTACATCGGCCGAGAGCGGTTTACCGCGTACATGTACCTCCAGGATGGCCCGGCGCCCCTTGACATCGGGCGTATCCATCGTCACACGGCGGTCAAAGCGACCGGGGCGGAGCAGCGCCGGATCGAGGATATCGGGCCGGTTGGTGGCGGCGATGATGATAATATTAGTATCGGTGTCGAAACCATCCATCTCAACCAGGATCTGGTTGAGCGTCTGTTCGCGCTCGTCGTGCGAGCCGCCCAGACCAGCGCCTCGGTGGCGGCCGACGGCATCGATCTCATCGACAAAGATGATACAGGGTGCATTCTTCTTGGCCTGCTCGAAGAGGTCGCGCACGCGGCTGGCGCCTACGCCCACAAACATCTCGACAAACTCAGAGCCGGAGATGCTAAAGAAGGGCACCCCCGCCTCACCTGAAACGGCCTTGGCCATGAGCGTCTTGCCCGTGCCGGGCGGGCCGACGAGGAGGACGCCGCGCGGAATCCGTGCGCCCAATGCAGCAAACTTTTCGGGCTCCTTGAGGAACTCGACAACCTCGTGCAACTCCTGTTTAGCTTCATCGTTGCCGGCAACATCCCCAAAGGTGACGGTGGGTCGGTCTCCGGTGAACATGCGGGCGCGGCTTTTGCCAAAACTAAACGCCTGGTTCCCCGCACCTTGCGCCTGGCGCATGATAAAAAAGAAAAAAGCGCCCAGCAACAGCAGCGGCAGCAGCGCCAGCAGAATGCCGCTCCAATTTTCCCAAAACTGGGGTTCCGATACCCGGATATCAACCGTCTGGATCTGCTCGCGGGTAACCCCCAGATTTAGCAGCGTCTGCACCAGCCCGGTTCCACTCTCTTTGCGCGACTGTTCAACCCTTTCTGGGGCGTTTCCCTCTCCACGCACCGTTACTGTGACTCGATCATCCTTGACGACGATCTGCTTGGCGCGACCCTCACGAACATGTTGAGCAACCTGGTCGATCCGTATATTCTGGGCAGCGGAAGTAGCATTGTTAGAAAGGGAGGTATAGAGAAAAGCGCCGAGGGCGACCAGCAACAACACATAGATGGCGCCACTGCGTACTCGTTTGAAATTCATCGCATATCCTGTTAACTATTGCAGAAAACCGACACTGGATCGGGTGGTGAGCCGGTTTGTGTCGCGAACCGAGAAGCGTGATAAAACTGGACCTGGATAATCTGGCGCATCAACTTAAATTGTACCATAACGGCCAGCCCAGGTCAAACAAAAAAAAAGAACCGCCGCAATGCATCATCAACGAGATTCGAGATCTCGCAACGCTACCAGGCCCGCGCCGGGGCTGCGGACTATTGATCGTACGTGCCGCAGTCTAACGCCAGCCGCCGTTTAATGCAGTAGGATAACTTCCACCTACCGGGCTGGCCGGCTCAGGACGCCCGAGCGCCAACTCTGCTACTAGCGGCAACCCCTGTAGGGCTTTCGAGCCGGCTGTTGATTGTTTCATGAGCCGGGCGGTCAACCTGTAAGTCACACTCATCCATCAGTTGGGTAAAGTATAGCGTGCTCTGCCCTGAGCGCTGATCAGACCGGGGTCGCGGTCTGCTTGGCGACGAGCGCCAGGATGGCGCGATTGGCCGGCACCTCTTCCAGATAGGACCGCCGGAGCGCCGGGTTTCTGATGCGGGCTGCATTCTGCTGGATCCGGTCATAGAGGTGGCGGAGTAACGGGTCAGCGTCTGCGTGCTGGTATGCGGCCAACACTTCGTATGCCTTCCAGAGGTAGTGGGGCACAGCGAACGGCTGATTGTCCTCTATACGCGGCAGGACCGCCAGCGTTGCCTCCGCCTCGGCGCAGGCGCGCACTGGCTTTCCTGTGAGCAGATCACAGTGGGCAAGCTGGCTGTGCGCCTTGAGTTGGTCCAGGGGGGCATCAAGCTCACTCGCCAACGCTAGCCCCTGTTGCAAAAAGGCGTACGCTGCTTGAGGTTGCCCCAGGACGACCAAGATCTCGCCCAGGGCTAACTGGGCCCGCGTGACCGGGACCTTCATCATCGGGTGGTTGACCTGGAGCGACCGGCCCAGCTCGACTGCCCGTTCAGCTGAGCCAATACCCTCGTCGGCACGTTCTGCCCGCGTCAATGCCAGTCCAAGATAACTGAGCGCCATAATTTTGATAAACGCATCATCGATGATGTCAGCGATTGTAATGGCCTCGCTCAGATCCTGTTCCGCCTGTGCAAAGGCGCCTAGGACGAACAGCTGAATCGCTCGATAGGCCAGCGTCCGGCAGATGTGGTGCCTGTCTTCGAGCTGGCGGTGGATGGTGAGCGCCTGGCTGAACAACGTCTGTGCCTCGTCCACCTCTCCGGTCAAACCAAGCGGCAGCGCCAGCTGGGTATAGACCACCGCCAGCAGGCGAGGATGGGCGTGGATCTGGGGCAGCGCCAGCGCGGCTCGCCCCTGTTCGACCGCCTCTAGATTACGACTGGTGATCACTGCGCTGGCCATGAGGCTGATGTGACAGAGCACTTCCAGTGCTGGGGCGCTTTGCCGGGCCCAGACAAGCCCGCGGCGTGCCAGTTCTGTGCCCTCTGCACGCCGGCCACTGCGCACCAACATATAGCTCAATTCGTAGGCAGCGCGGGCCTGAATCGCTGGTGCGCGCAACGACTCGCCCAACTGCAAGGCCTCTTGCGCCAACTGTGTCGCCATTTGAACCCGCGCCATCCGTCCGTGAAAGTGCGCTTCATCCAGTATTAACTCAGCCAACAAGATCTGAAGCGTCTCTTTTGCTGCGGTGTTGGGCTCGGCCAGCAACTTGCGCACAACCGCCGCCGCCCGCGCCACTACGGTGACAGCTTCTTGCGGCAGCGCGGTGACATCGTAAAGTTGAAAGAGGCTCTGCCGGCTCTGAACCAGTAGATCGACCTGCTGGTTCGCCACCGCCCATGCCCAGGCTGCACGGATATTGTCCATTTCGTTCCGCAAGGTGTGGAACAGTTCAATGTCGGCGGCCAGCCCCGGTGTGTGCTCCTGGAGCAGGGAGAGATAATAGCGGCTGTGACGCTCACGGAGGATCGCCTGCTCATTGGAAGCTAAATGGCGAGCGGCAAAGTGGTGGACAAGGTCGTGCAGCTCAAACCGGCGTCCGTCTTCACAGCGCAATACCGAGTGCTCCACCAGCGAGAAGAGCTGTTGGGGGGTCGTCTCTACAATTGCCTGGGCGGCGGCGGCGGAAAAGCGACGCTGAAAGATCGAACACGCCGCTAGCACACGCGCCTGGTCAGCGGTGAGCAACCGCCAACTGCTTTCCAGGACACGCTGCATGTTGCGATGGCGCTCCGGCAGGTCGGCCAGTGATGTGTCCAATATCTGATAATCTTGTTGGAGCGCGGCCAGTAGTTCAGCACAGGTGCTATGCCGGAGTTGGGCTGCGGCCAGTTCAATGGCCAGCGGCGTCCCCCCGACCCACTGGCAAATCTGGACAATACAGGTCGCATTGTCGGCGGTCAAGGCAAACTGTGGCTGGATAGCCTGGGCGCGCGCCACAAAGAGTTCAACGGCTGCGTAGTGTTGCAAACGCTCAACGGCAAGCGAACCTACCCCCTCAAGCGGTGATGGTTCGGGGAGCGCTAAGGCGTCCACTTGAAAACGCTGTTCGGCCAGTAGATTGAGAGGGCGTCGCGAGGTGACAAGTGCCTTGGTGTGCGCTGTATTGCGCAGCAAAGTAAGCAGGGCTGGCGCGAGATCCAGATGTTCTTCAAAGCCATCAAGGATGAGCAATACACGCCTGGTGCGTAGATAGGCCGTCAACCGCTCCATCCGGTTGGTTGAACTTTGGTAGCGGATGGAGAGCGCTTCGCCGACCACGCTGGCCAGACGTTGCGCCACATCCCCCGCTAGTCCGTCCGGTGTAAGGCCCGTTGGCGTCTCACCCTCGTCGATGTGATCCGAGGCAGCGCCCAACATAGCCAGATCGACCAGCCAGATGCCATCGGGAAAGTGCGGGAGCATTGCTTCAGCGGTGGCGAGGGCGAGTTGCGTCTTGCCAATGCCGCCTTCGCCGACCAGGGTGACAAGGGAACAATCCTCACGCGCCAGTAGATTGCACACTTGCTCGATCTCGGCGGTACGGCCATAGAGCGAAGTCAACCGGCGGGGCAGATTGTGGG
>QEUW01000286.1 GCA_003577005.1 Chloroflexota bacterium
GTGACCGTCAATGGGCCAGGCGGCCCCAACCGGGCTCCGACCGCAGTCAATGACACCGCCACGACCCCAGCCGGCGTCGCCGTGACCATCGACGTTTTAGCCAACGACTCCGACCCCGACGGGGACGCACTGGTGATCACAATTGATGGGCCGCCCAGCCACGGCACGGCAACCGTGAATAATGGTAAGGTTGTTTACACGCCACAGGCTGGCTTCACGGGAACCGACAACTTTACCTACATTGTCAGCGACGGCAAGGGGGGCGCGGCCACGGCCACCGTCACGGTCACGGTCAGTGGGTCAGGGACTCCCAACCGGGCGCCGACCGCAGCCAATGACGCCGCCACGACCGCAGCCGGCGTCGCCGTGACCATCGATGTTTTAGCCAACGACAGCGACCCCGATGGCGACGCCTTGACCATTGCCAGTGTCACTCCGCCCACCAACGGCACAGCGGTGGTGGAGAATGGCCGAGTCGTCTATACACCCAACGCCAGCTTTGTGGGGTCAGATAGCTTCACCTACACCATCACAGACGGCAAGGGGGGCAGCGCCACTGCTACCGTCACGATCACAGTAACCGATCAATCTGGCGACGGTTCCGGCTCGCTCTATCTGCCACTCATTCAGCGGTAATAGTACGGGCCTGCATCTATCTGTCATCCACCTTCCGGGAAGCTCAAAGCTTCCCGGAAGATTTGCATTGCATGAGCCTACGAGGTTGAGGCCGAGGATGAAGAGATGCAGCAATTTACGGTCGCACCCGTTCAATCTGTTCCCAAAATCCGTTGACAGCCTGTCCTTAACCATCCACTGCACTCACCCACAACCGGCGCATCTCTGCACTGTCCATCAGCAAGCTACCCAGTACACCCACTGCGTCGATCTGCCCCTCCTTCAATACGATCACCTGATCGGCCCGCCGCAACGCCGCCCGCCGGTGCGAAACGACGAGACAAGTCATTTTGGGTTTTGGATTTTGGATTTTGGATTGATCCGGGTGGGCAGGAACCCCAAATCCAAAATCCAAAATCAAAAATTGTCCCAGGTTTTCCCACAGGCGTTGTTCGGTCTCGACATCGAGGGCGCTGGAGAGGTCGTCGAAGACCAGCAATTCAGGCTGGCGAACGAACATGCGGGCGGCGGCGGTGCGCTGGATCTGCCCGCCCGAAAGCCGCACCCCGCGCGGGCCGACCAGCGTGTCCAACCCGTCGGCGAGCGTGGCAACGTCGGGTTCGAGCACGGCCATTTGGACTGCTTGTGCTAAATCGACCCGCTCTTCGCTCAACCCCAGCAGGATGTTTTCGCGCAACGTGTCGCTGAAGAGGCGGGGCGTTTGTGGCGTATAGGCGCTGCGTGGCGGCGTGAAAAAGGCAGCGGGCTGGGTCACGAGTTGGCCGTTCCAGCGAATCTGGCCGCTGTCTGCCGGCAGTAACCCCAGCAGCGCCCGCAGCAAAGTTGTCTTGCCGGCGCCGATCTGTCCCGTAATCACCGTGAACGACCCGCGCATGAGTTGAAATGAGATCGCTTCAATACCCCGCGCTGTGCCAGGGTAGCGATAGGTCAGCCCCTCGACGGTGAGCGTCTCCAGCCGGTCGGCGTCGGTGCGCACAAGGGCGGGCAAGGGCGGGAGTGGCTCACGCAGATAAACCGGTCGCTGCTGTACGAGGGTTGCCGCCGGTTCGCCGTGCAACAACGCCTCCAGTCGCTTGAGTGAAACCCCCAGTTGCCGATAACTGGTGAGCACACCCGCCACCGACCCGACATTGCCGGCCACAAAGGGCATGACATAGGTGAAGAGAACAAAGTCACCCACCGTGAAGGTTCCCGCGGTGATCGCTTGCCCCATCAGCAGCAGGATAATGGCCGCGCCAATATCGCCCAGGTTGGCTCCCAGGGCGCTGAAGAGTTCCGAGGTCAGGCGGTCTTTGAGGGCAGCCTGCCGCCGCGCTTCGTTGGCGGCCTGCAAGTGGGCGATCACCGGCGCTTCGGCATCGGCCAGCTTGATCGCCTGCACCGCGCCAAAGAGTTCGCCCAACAACCCGGTGACGCGCCCGGTGGCAGCCTGATTGGCCTGGCGAAAGCGGATGATCCGCTGGCTGCTCTGGTTGATAGCCACGCTGACCAACACCAGCGGGACAAAGGCGACCAGCGTAAGCAGCAGGCTGGTCCGCGCCATCGTCACCACAGCCAGGATCACAAAGATGCTGAGCCCAATCAGGTTGAAGGCGCTGCCAAAAAAACGGCCAATCATGTTGATGTCATCGCGGAAGCGGCTGACCGCCTCGCCCGGTGAGTGAGGCAGCGCCTGTGCGCCCGGTCGCTGCAAAAGCTGCTCGAAGAGATTCGTCCGCACCAGGGCGCTCACCAGATTCAGATACAAGACCTGCCCCACCATGAGCGCACAGTAGGCCGCCTGGCGCGCAACCGCTGAACCAAACCACAGGATGCCCAACGCCCACAGCCCAATCGCGGGCTGCGCATCTTCGGCCAGCCGGTCAAAGATGGCGCGTGCGATCAGCGGCGGCGCAAAATTGAGCCCGTACAGCGTCATAAACGCCAGGATGGTCAGCAGCCAGACCCACGGCTTGTAGCGGAGGAGCTGCCAGAGGTAGGTTGACGTTTTCATGCGCTCGTCTCCTCAAAATCCAGCCCGGTGCGCAGCAGCTGGGCGAAGCGGGAATGCGGGTCGGCAGCGAGTTGGGCGCGCGGTCCATATTCGGCGATGCGCCCGGCCTCGAGGATCAGAATGTCATCCACCTTTTGCACCGTCGCCAGCCGGTGGGCGATGATGAGCGCAGTCCGATTGTGCAACAACCGCTCAACGGCCTGGTCGAGCCGGCGTTCGGAGAGCGGGTCGAGCCGCGACGAGGCTTCATCGAGGATGACGACGCCGGGGTCCTTGAGCAGCACACGAGCAAAGGCCAGCAATTGCGCTTCGCCCGCCGAGAGCGAACCGCCACCGGCGCCCAACTCGGTCCCCAGGCCGGCGGGCAGGGTGCGTAGCCAGCCGGACAGCCCTACACTTGCCAGTGCAGCCTCAATCGCCGTGTCGCTGATTGTGCGGTCGAAAAAGGTCAGATTGTCTCGCACAGTAGCGTTGAAGAGTTGCACATCCTGAGTGACAATCCCCACGTGGCGGCGCAATGTCGAAAGCGCCAGGTGACGCAGATCGATGCCGCTGAGACAGACCGTACCGGCTTGTGGATCGTAGAGCCGCAGGAGCAGCCGGGTGATGGTCGTCTTGCCGCTGCCCGTGCGCCCCAACAGACCGAGCTTGCGGCCCGCGGGCAGGTTGAGCGAAAAATCATGCAGCACCGGTGCGCCGTCTACTGATCCAGCCGATTGGCCGTAGTTGAACCGCACCTGGTCGAAGGCGACCGCCAGGGGGCCACGCGGTAAGGTTGTCAGGCTGCCATCGGTAAGCGGGCTGCTTTCACTCAGTAGCTCATTGATCCGCGTGACCCCCGCACTGGCCTCTTGCAGATGTTGGATTTCGAGCGTCAGCTTGACCAGCGGGCTGTCGATCATACGCAAGTAGGTGTAGAGCAGATAGGCGACGCCGATGGTGATTGCCTCGCGTAGAAAGAGAAAGGCCCCCAGCGCCAGCGCCAGCACGGCCCCCAGCTCGAACCAGAGGGCGATCAACGAGCCAAAAAGCGCATTGCGCAGCGCGGCGTTGCTGGCAGTCTGCCACAATTGGCGTAGACGGATGAAGAGTCGCTGTATCGTATAGGCCACGGCGCCATTGGCGCGCAGGTCTTCGGCGCCGCCCAACCGCTCTTCGAGAAAGCCAAAGAGATTGGCGCTGGCGGCGCGGTTCGCCTGGATGGCGGGTGTGGCAAAGTTGCGCAGCCGGAACAAGATCGCCAGCGCACCGATCACAAAGCCGAGAAAGCCCAGCCCCAGCCGCCAATCCTCCCAGGCGAGCACGAGGAGAATGCCGGCGATCAACAGCAGATTGCCAAAAAACTGGATCACCAGCCGCGAAAAGAAGTGCGCCAGTTGGCCGACATCGCCATCCACCCGTTCGAGCAGCGCGCCAGGGGTATGGCGATGGTGGAAGCTCATGTCCAGGCGCAGACAGTGGGCGGCCAGGTCGGTACGCAACGCATTGGTCGCGCGCCAGCCGACATCTTCGCTGAGATAGGTGGCGGCCAGCGTGAGCAGGTAGCCAAGCAACGCCGCACCCAGAAAGAGCAAGGCCAGCCAGAGGAGGGTCGCCAGCGGGCTGCCGGCCTGGGCGGCATCGAGAAAGCGGCGCACAATCTGCGGATTGAGCAATTGCACCCCAATCGTGGCAAAGAGCAACAGCGCCAGCAGCGCCACCTTGCCCCAGTGCGGTCGCAGATAGCGCGCCAGCAACGACCAATAGGTGTGGAGAGGTAGATGCATCGTGGTTCCGATCCTTGATGATATAGGTTGATCGCGCTTGTCTGGCGCTAATCGTGATCAAGCGGTACGCCCAGTGTAGCGGATCAATTTTTGATTCAATCAGAAGGAAAAGCAACCAGGCCTGGTTGCCTTAACCAGACCAGAGAGGAGCGTATGAGGCCAACCGCGAAGATCTGGCCTGCCGGCCAGGGTCAACGAGTTGGTTAGCGAGCGGAGTGCTTGGGTTTCATAGGGTGAGATATCTTGCTGGTCAAATAAAACTTAGAAGCTGTTTGAAAAGGCGGGCGCCACCCTGGTGCGATGCACCTGCAAGGTGCGTTGCACCTTTGAAGCACCCGGCGCCCCAGGTGCATCGCACTCTGCGAGTGCAACGCACCGAGCTTTTCAACCAGCTTCTTAGGCCCTGCCCAGATGTATAGACCCTACCTATTCTACTACATGGGGATCGCTACACCAAAATCTGGACAGCTCCACCTGTTCCTGAACTCAACAGGATCAATCTACACGGCTGAGGAATTCATCAATCGTGGCAACTTGGATGCCGGCCTGCTGCAACAGTTGGTTTGTGTCTAGGACGATGCGCATCGTTTTGTTTACTCAGTGCGGGGTCCCTTACGGGCGCGTTCGATCAGTCGAGTCATTTCCGCGTCAGTCGGCAATGGAATGGGCGCGTGTTTGCTGTGCTCGATAGCTGCTTCGATCTCAATGAGGGCGGCCTTGAAGCGTTCTTTGCGTGACAGCTTGCGCTTGGTCGACTCGACAGCACAATAATTCCAATGGTAGCCCCGTTTGGGACGCTATCGGGTAATACAATCGTGCGATCTTCATCCACAGTCGTCACCAACAGCGGTTGTTCCGTAGAAGTCGTTTGTACTTGCTCCCTGTGCGTTTGGGCATTTAGAATCGTTAGCAAGCGATTTCCGAAGCTCTGTCACACTGCAATGTGCGTCTAGCAGGTCAATAATAACACAAAAATGGTGAGGAGTAGATCAGCATCAATGTGCCCCGTTTCACTTGCGCTGAACTAGCGATCCTGGACAGATCGTAGGGGTGGGCCACAGTCACCACAACCTTGCACCGAATCGTGTTGTAGGTCGGGATGCTCGTTGAAGCGGTAGCTGGTGACGAGTGCTCCATCACAGTTTGTGCCTGCCGCAAACGTCAGTTACAATGGACAACCATCGCAGGGAATCAAGCATTCCCTGACCGCTAGCGCTAATACCCACCATCCACCTCTACATCCCTACACAGCGAGATGTGCCGCCCATGAATCATCACATTCCATCCTTTGGTAGGATTAATTTCGCCTTCTTTGCGCGCCTGGCGTTGGCGTTTACGGTGGCTTACACGCTGCCGGCGTTCACCTTGGTGCAGGCGCAAGCGACGCCGGTCGCCAGCACGCAACTGGAGAGTGACCTCTTCCTCGACACCAGCGAAGGCGAGTGCCTTGCCGACAGTGACGGCGTATTGCGCACCCGCCCGGTGACGATCAATTTTGATGCGCTCGGCGGGCGCTTCTCTGGCCCAACGCTCGCCGGTGAGTTGACCGGACAGTATGTCGGGCTCAACCTGTTTCCCTCTGGCCCGGTTACTGTCTCGCTCACCGCTGTGGTGGACCAGGTGATCTTCAACGATGATAGCTTTTCCAGCTATACCTGGATTGGCCATGTGGCCGGTGAAGCTGGTTCCTATGTCTGGTTGACCGCCGATCCGCAAGAACTTGCCGGCGCGATCTACACGGTGGAGAAGGGCTACAAGGTGAGCCCCACCGGCGGCGAGAGCTCAAGCGGCCCGATCCACTGCGTGGCCGAGGTCGACCCACAGGCGCTCATGTTCAACGAAGATGATGCCGAAGAACGCTATCCGGGTGGCCCACCCCAGCAGCGAGGGGGCACTGCCGCCACAAGCACTGCCCCGGCGTTGCCGGCCGAGGCCAACCAGCCTGCGGCGGATGATGGCTCGCTCCTCGATATCCTGGTGCTCTATTCTGCCGACGCCGCCGCGGAGGCAGGTGGCGCCACCGCCATCGAGCGCGTGGCGCAATCGTTTGTCGACCGCATGAATCACGCCTTTGCCAATAGCGACCTGCCGACGCGCTCCTGGCTGGTCCATGCGGCGGAAACAGAGTACGCTCGCCTCAAATGTTCCAGCGGCGAACGCTGTCACGCCACCGATCTGGATCGGCTGACCAATGACGGCGACGGCTTTATGGATGAGGTTCATATCTTGCGCAATACCTATCACGCCGACCTGGTTCTGCTGATCCTCCGCAGCTCGAGCCAGGAGGACCCCTACAGCACGGGCGGTGTGGCCTGGATCGCAGCCGGCGCTGGGGCGGAGCAGAGTGACGAGTCAATTGCGTTTGGGCTGGGCACGCTGGGCTGTGCCGAGGAGCTTTGCCTGGTCCACGAAGCGGGCCACATCCTGGGGCTGAACCATGATTGGTTTGTGAGCAGTGCCGTCCACCCCTTTGCCGATGGTCACGGTCATGTGGACCCTACCGCCAGGTTCAGCACGATCCTCGCCTATGGCTCGCATTGCGCGCAGCTTGGCATCCGTTGTGACTGGATCCCCTATTTCTCCAACCCGAACATCATGTTCCGTGAGCGGCCCACCGGCATCGCCGCCGGAACCGCCACCAATTGCCAGGCCCGGCAGATCCCACCCGCCCCCTGCGACGCCGACGCCAGCCGGGTGCTGGGCGTTACGGCGCCCTTTGTGGCGCAGTTCCGTTCGAGCCAGATTATCTGGACGGGTAATAAAAACAGTGAGTGGGGTGACGCCGCCAACTGGAGCATCGCCGAGGGCCCCTCCGGCGGAACGGTTGAAGTCAACCGGCCACCCCGCGCCATCGATGATGTACTCATCCCCGCAGCGCCAGCGGGAGGGAACTTCCCGCTGATCAGCCCGGCGAGCGGCTTCGGTCTGGCGGTTCGCAATCTGACCCTTCAAAACGGAGCTATGTTGGCCATCAGCGACAATTATCTGGATGTGCATGGGCACTGGGTGGAACAGGGTACAGCACGCACCACGGCGACGGGTGGAACCGTGGTCTTTCGTGGCCGCCTGCCACAAACTGTCCAACTGGGCGCCGGCTCCACCCTGCCCAATCTGGAGATCGGCGGCGGCAACGTGCGGGTGACGCTGCATAGCAACGTAACGGTCAACGGCAATGTGCGAATCGCCCCCGGCGCAACGTTCGATGGCGGCAACAACGGCCATCTCCTGCGCGTTACCGGCAACTGGCAGGACGAGGGCAACGGCTTTGTCGCAGGCAGCAGCCATGTCGTCTTCAACGGCGCCAGTCAAACGGTGGATAAGGTGACCACAGCAACGCTCTTTACCGAGGGCTTCAGCGGCGACAACAACTGCTCATACCGGCTGCCCGCCGGGTGGGGCAGCGACCCGCAGTATGCGGTTTGCGCCGGGGTCTACTTCCCTGGCCGGGACCCGCAGGCCAATTTTATCGACCAGGATGCCTGGTTAGTGTCACCCCTATTGGATCTGCAACCAGGCATCCACTATCACCTGGCGTTCACAACCGCCGCCGTCGCAAGTGATGCGCCGCTCAGTTCGGAAAAGATGACCGTGGCGCTGGGCCAGGCGCCCGCCGGGACGGCCTTCACCCAGGTTCTGGACACGTTTGAGTTCACCACATCGGCGCCGAGCGACCGTGGCATTGACTTTACCGTTGCCACTGCTGGCACGTACCACATCGGGTTTCGCGCCGAAAAACCAAACGACAACGTCATTCTGCTGGATGATATTCGGGTAACCGCCCGCCAAAACATTCGCTTCCATGACCTCACCATAGCGGCGGGCGCGACCACCTTCAACGAGGATCTCCATGTTGGCAACAACCTGACCATCAACCCGGGCGCGGTTGCCAACTTTGGCGCCAACGCAGTAACAGTGGAAGGAACAGTCGCCAATCATGGCTCGCTGCAACAGCAGAAACCAATCGCAGCGGGCGGCGCCACCAGCCTGTTGCACATCCAGAATGAGGCGCAAGCGCAGACCAAGTACAGGGGCGTCGAGATCACGCCAGTGGGGGAGATGGGGAACACCCTGGTCGAAGTGCGCGGCAATCAGCTCGCCTGCACCGGCGTAGTGACCGATCCCTTGATGCGGCGGTGCTTTACCATCACCCCGTCGCTGCCCGCCGTGGCCACGGTCAAATTCTGGTATCACGAAGCGGAACGCAACCGGCAGGCGGCCAACAGCGCCCTCGTCTATCATCACGATGATGGCGGTGGTCTGGCCGCGGTGGGCAGCAACCCCACTCGCTCTGCCACGACCGTCGACTGTCAAGGCGAGGGCGGACACTGTTGGGTGCAGGTCGAAGGCATCAACGATTATAACAAGGCCTTTGGCCTGGGCAGTAACACGCCGCTAGAAGTGTACCAGTTGACGGTCACGACGACGGGCAACGGCAGGGTGACCAGCACCCCTGCCGGGATCGACTGCGGCGCCGGTTGCACGCTCGACGCCAATGCCGGGACCGAAATCCGTCTGCTGCCCGTTGCCGGCGCCGGTTCGCAATTCGCCGGGTGGGCCGGCGCTTGCAGCGGCGTAGGCGAATGCAGCGTGACGCTCGATAGCGATAAAAGTGTCACGGCGAGCTTTGGCGCACTCCAGCCCACGACCTACGTCCTCACCGTCAGCAAAACCGGGCCGGGGGCGGGCCGGATAACGAGCGCCCCCGGTGGGCTCGATTGCGGCGCACTCTGCCAGTCCGATTTCAACACCGGCGTCGTCGTTGTGCTCACCGCCGCCGCCAACGCTGGCTCGACTTTTGCCGGTTGGCAGGGTGCGTGCAGTGGGGCGGGAGCGTGCCAGGTGACGGTGGACGCCGCCAAGAGTGTTGTAGCCGTGTTCAATCTGGTCGCTCCGCTAGCGCAATCCATCACAGTGGAGACAGTGGGCGCTGGCGCCGGCACTGTCACCAGTGAACCCGCCGGCATCAGTTGCGGTTCGATATGCAATGCGTCCTTCGTACCGGGAACCCAGGTGACCTTTGCCGCCACGCCCGACGCCGATGCAGTCTTTGTCGGCTGGCGCGGGGCTTGCCTGGGCAGCGACCCCTGTACGGTGACAATGGACAAGGCGCACAAACTTCAGGCCATCTTTGCCAGAATCGATGGCGATGAGGCCCAGAACATCTTCCTGCCGCTGGTGCAGCCGTAGGCGTAAAGGTAGGGCAAGATGTCATCTTGCCCTACCTTTACTTACCCTCCTGGCGAGTCACAGTATGATTCCAGGGAGGTGTGTTGTTTAAATCACAAATAGGACTAGCCTGATGAGCGCCACTGTTTTGGAACAAGTGAAGCAATTGACAGCCACTTTGGAACAAGTGAAGCAATTGACAGCCACGTCATCACCAATGGGAAAAGTGCAGCGGATGTAATCAAACCATACTGATTATTCCGCCCAATTCAGCACCATACCCAGCGTGCTGGTATCCCACCCCTTGAGCCGTTCGTAGGCGTGGGGCGCTTCGTGCCAGGCAAACTGGTGGGTGATGAGTGGGCGCACGCTCAACCGCCCCAACGCCAACAACCTGAGCGCCACCCGCTGATCGTCCTGGGCGATCCACCAGCCGGGGTGGGATTCGACCACGGGCCGGGCGCTGTTGTGGGCGCCGATGACCGTCAACCCCTTTTTGTGGACATCGCGATAGAAGTTGACCTGCTCGGTCTCTCCGCGCGTGCTGCCCAGCAG
>QEUW01000287.1 GCA_003577005.1 Chloroflexota bacterium
ACCCAGGGCGCTCAGGTGGTGACCGGCAACAACCCCGCTGATACACGGGTGAGCGTGCTGCTGCCTGCCGCGCTTGCCGTGGGGGAGAGCTTTGCCGTGACCTTCCGTGTCCAGATCAAGGAGCCGCTGTCGCCTAGTGTCACTACAGTCCGCAATCAGGCGCTCGTCACCGGCGACAATATCGTACCCACGCTCTCGGATGACCCGGATACGCCGGCCCCGGGCGACCCAACCGTAACCTCCGTGTCGGGGCTGCCCAAGGTCGACCTCAGCAAGAGCGATGCGCTGTTGATCGACGCCGATGAAGATGGTTTCCCCTCGCCCGGCGACACCCTGGTTTACGAACTGGTGCTGACCAATCGCGGCGGGCAAACCGCCATGGATATCGAACTCATCGACAGCTTGGACGAGAACACGGTGCTTGTCGCCGGCTCGGTCCAGACCAGCCAGGGGGCAGTTCGCCAGGGCAATGGCCCCGGCGACACCAATGTGCAAATTGCAGTCGGCAATCTGGCGCGCAATGCAACGGCCACCTTCTCCTTCCAGGCGACAATCACCGACCCGCTGCCGGCGGGCGTCGCGACCGTCAGCAACCAGGCCCGCGTCACAGGGAGCAATTTTTCTCCCGTCCTCTCTGACGACCCGGCCACCGACGCCCTCGACGACCCGACCGTGACTGCGGTCACTGCCGCGCCCTTGTTGCTGGTCAGCAAGCGCGATTTTCTCTATGATGACGCCGATGGGGATGACCAGGTTGGACCGGGAGACACACTGTTCTACATGATCCAGGTGAACAACATTGGGAACACAACTGCCGCCAGCGTACTCCTGACCGACACACCCGATCTACAGACGACCTTGCTAGCGAGTAAAGTTCAAGTCAGCCAGGGACAGGTGGTGTCGGGCAACAGCGCCGGGGACCGCGTATTGCAGGTCAGGTTGGATGAGATCCCACCTGGCGCCATCGTCAATATTGGCTTCCAGGTACGAGTCAATGCCACGGCCACCGAACCACTGGTCAATCAGGCGACAACACAGTTTACCAATCCCAATGATGCGACGCGGACCGTCATCACGGCTTTGTCCGATGATCCGGATACGGCCACCTCCAGCGACCCCACAGTGACCCAGATCAAGGATGGGCAACCGGCCGGCGGCCTGCTTGAACTTCTGCTTCCACTGGTATTGCGCTGAGCGTCTGGATTGTAGGAGTGTTCAGATCGTAAGAGGGAATGGCGGTAACTAGGCCCATCCGACCAGCAGAGCAGTTGCGCCGCCATTCCAACGCTACGTTGTTAGCGCCTATTGGCGCCGTGGTGTACAAGGTTCTGGGGACATTTGCCGGCAATGGACGATCCAGCCAGGACGAAAACGTGCGTCGCACCTGCACGGTGCGATGCACGTCTCAGGTGCAACGCACTTGTCAAGTGCATCGCACCGCTGTGTCGATCGAAGTGTCAACAGCACCTAATCGTGGTGAAAGACTTCTTCCATGCGCGCCCACCATTCACCCGGTGCGCGCGTCTCCAGCGGTTCCTGGCAGGGGTCGGTGTGGGTCCACCATTCCTGCGTCTTGGGGTCGGCGGCCATCTTGGCCATATCGGCGGCAAAGTCGTCGCCGATATACTCAAAGTGGCTGAACAGAAAGCCGTCTTTGTAGTAAATCGTATAATTGCGGACATTGCAGGCGCTGATCATCTCAAGCACCTCGGGCCACGGGTCGGCATGGAGCCGTTTGTATTCGTCCAGCTTCTCCGGCTTGACCTTGATGACCATGCCATACCGTTGTACACTCATGGAATCCTCCCTGGCAGAATTTTGTTGGAACGACTCTCCACCGTAAAACCATCATCGAGGGGTTCGCACGTGGAGGTTTGAACCCCTGTAGTCTGGAGAGCGATTCAAACGTCTACAAAGCACTTAGGTTCTGTTGACATTTGTCTAGCAGTGCATGACTCGGCTGGGGTGCGCACATGCGTTGCACCTGCAAGGTGCGATGCATGTGCAAGGTGCAACGCAGGTGTAGTTGTCGAACCCACAACCGTTATTCGGATAGGTTCTTACTGCGGCCACAGCCAGCCCTTTTGGTGCGCCGCACGGGCGAGGGCAACCAGCGAATCCGGCCCTTCGAGCGCCCACAACAGCATCAGGCTACCTTCCAGACCGTGAACCGTCTGCCAGGCGCCACGTTGGGCGTCGGCCTGCCACAAATCGGCTAGAAACTGTTGGGCCATCTGCGTCAGTTCCTGGCCAGGTGGTGCGCCGTTTGGCTCACTATTGCTGGCGCCGGTCTCGTTTTCACCTGCCTCATCCGTGGCAAGCCGGGCCAGCCGCACCTGATGCGCCAACAACGCTGCGACCGCTGTAACTTGAGCCGTATGTCTGTTGCCACTGGTGGCGTTCAAAGCCCGCACCAGCGTGGGGAGCAGCGCACCCGCCTGGCGGTATTTTCCGGCAGCCAGCAGCGGGCGGAGCAGGCTGTCCAGCAGGAAATGGACCAACGCCTCCCCGTCGAGCAGGCGCGGCGCCCAGGCGCTCAACTCGTTAAGAAGCCGTTGCACCCCTTGACCGTCGCCCCCTTGTTGGAGCAGGGCGCGCAGACGCAACGCCCCCAGGCGGAGAGTGTCGTCGTCGAGTTGGCGGCGCCAGAGCGTACCCAGCCGGTGGCGCCAGCCGGTGGGTTCACGCCACTGGGCGAGCCAGCGCAGAGCCTGCTCTGGTTCGCCATATTCCAGATAGATGTCGGCCAGCCCCCAGGTGATAGCTCGTTCCGGGTTGCGGTCGGGGCGGGCGCGCGCCCAGCGGAGCGCCCGTTCCGCTTCGGTGGCTGCCTGGGTGCGTTCGCCGGCAGCCAGCAGCCCGCGCACCAGGGACAACATGCCTTCGGCGCGCGTCGGGTCATTGGCGGCAATGTGTTCGACGACTTCCACCGCGTATTTGAGCGCGCCGAGTTCGATCAACGCGGTGGCCGCACCGGCCGCCGTCCACCCATCGCTGCGCACACCCAGCGCGGCGAGCCGGTCGGCGAGTGCGATCCGCTTTTGGCGTGGCAACCGGCGCAGGGGCATGGCGGCAATGGCCTGTTGCAGCGTGTAGACCTGGAAATCGACATCCGCATTGGCGGCCGGGCGTTTGACCTGGCGCACCACGAGGGTGTCATCGCGCAGCGAGCTAAAGCCGGCCTCGCGGCGAGCATCCTGCACATTGGCGATCAACGATAACTGCGACAAGACCTCATCGACCAGACCGAGGCGCGCCAGCGTGGTGGCCGCCATGCGCCGGCTCTGGAGCGAGGTCAGGGTTGCATATTGAAACGTTTCCACACAGCGCATGAGCAGGCGCATCGAGCCGCGCGAAGCCGTGTCCCCGAGTCCGGCAATTGCAGCGGCCGTATCGTGAATCAGTTGTGCGCCGGCATCATCAAACCGGCGAATGGCGGCTGTAATGAGGCTGTTCGTGAGCGGGTGCGCCCCGATAGCGGCAATGCTTTCGGCCAACAACGTGCGCAATTCGATGTGTGCAAAGACCCGCTCCCAGGGGTTGTGAAACTGGTCCAGCCGCTCCAGCGCGGCGCACGCCAAGGGCAGGTCGCCAACATGGGCGGCTGTGGCGGCCACCAGGAGCAGCCGTTCGCTCATCTGTGCTTCCTCTGCCGGCTCGATGGGGCGAAAGAGGGTCCGTCTCAGGCGGTCGAGTTCGGCGGCTATCAGAACGGCCACATGGGATTCGGTTGGCGCTTGGCGCGCCAAGCGGTGTAGCGCATGCAAGAATGCCAGTGGATGGCGCGTTTCGGCCAGACGGGCAACGGTCAGCGCTTCGGCCCCGGCGCCGAGGTCGGCGAGAGTCTCCCAGCAGCGTTGGATAAGCCATGAGCCGGGCTGCCAGACGCTCCGTTCCTCGACGCGCACGGCAGGGCCAACCGGCGCGACGGTGGTGGCAGCGTCGAGCGCAGCGTTGACATGAGAAAGCAGCGATGGTGGGTGGGGCAGCGCCGGTGGCGTGGCAGCGTCAATCATCAGAACCCGTAAAGGCATTAGGATGCAAACCACAGTGCCAGCGTTGCCCCTGCCAGAACCAACGCCAACAGGAGCAATATCCGGCCAACGGTCGCCAGGCGTTGGGCTGTCACCAGCGCACGTCCATGCTGTTGGTGCGCCCGTTCACCGTGGCTGAGCAGTGCGGGATTGCGGTGCGGTGTCTGTTTTACCTGCGCCAACCACCAGGCCCGGTGGCAAAAGGCCCAAAGGCCGATCTCACTGGCGCGGACGAGAGGGCGGTCTTTGCGCATTGGCTGTTGGGTAGTCAGGGACTATCCTCATCCGCTAGGTTTGTGTTGGGGTTTGAGCTTGCCGCGGCCGCCAGATCTGTGCCCAGATTGGCGTCCAATCGGGCTTCAAAGCTGCGCAACGCCTCGCGCATCTGGTCCTGGCGGATGGCCAGCGTCAGATCGCCGCGGGTGCGTTCGACAACCGTGCGCAGAACATCAGTATGGCGGCGCAGGCCATCGGTAATTGCATCGGGAAAATCGACGGTGACGAGCAGGCTGTAGACTTCGTCCATAAAAGCCAGGTAAGGTTCAGCGTCGGTAACGTGGCCGCGGCGCATGAGATCGAGAACAAAGCGTCTGGTCTCGCTGGCAGCCTCGCTCAGGCCGCGCAGATAGGTGGCGCCGGTAACAAAGAGCTCGGACGGGCCAGGGAGATCCGCACCACGGGCCACGGCATAGAGAACATGGGCCTCCACTAGCTCTTTGAGCGCATCTTGTGTGTAGCCGGCGTGGTAGAGTGCGGGGTAGTCGCCGAGCGGGCTGACCATGGTCTCTGCCGCCTGGCGCGCCTCAGCCAGCATCGCTTCGGCGTCGGACCATTCGTGGCGGTGGATGGCGCGGATGCTGTTGGCACAGGAGCGTACCAGCGCCCGGCTCGCCCGCAAGGTCTCATCGCGCAGGTCGTTGATGCGGCTCAAGTCGGCGCGGATGGCGTCTATCTGTGCAACCAAGTCCATGGGTGATGCGTCCTATGCTCGTAGTGATCCAGTAGCTATCCATTATACTGTATTGGGTTCTCCTGTCCCTAATCGCCTGGTTGTGCTTGTTTGCTTCAACCGGCAGCCTGAATACATCATTGGCCTCTGCACCTTTCCGCTGTGCTATGATGCGTCTGCAAGCAATCCCGATAGAGGATGCACCCGCGCCCGATCGCTTACTTGAGCGAGCGCAGGTTGCCGGTTACAATAAGAGGGGCTTGCCGCTCGATAGGTTGCGCCATGTCAATCATCAAAGGGGTTTTCTGGAATTCGGTTGAGAAGCGGGTGCGCGCAGGTTGGCGGATCGTTCTCTATACGCTGCTCTGGATCTTCGCCCCCATTCTGGTCGCACAGGCGGTAGGCGACTGGCTGGCGCTGCCCTTGATCAGCGTGTTCCCGACGGTGGCGGGTTTTGCGCCCCATGCGGTGGTTATCCTGCTCCGGTTGGTCGTTGTCATATTGGTCACCTGGCTGGTGGCCTGGTTCATTGACCGCCGCCCGGTGCGCGAGTATGGTCTTTGGTTGGACCGCGGTTGGTGGCTTGACTTTGGTTTTGGCTTGACGCTGGGCGCGGCGTTGATGGCCTTTGTCTTTGTAGTCGAGTGGTTGGCGGGTTGGGTGGTAGTGACAGCAGCCGTGGAGGTGACGATTCCAGGCGTAGCTTTTGGTACGGCGATCCTGGGGGCGTTGCTGCTCTTTATCGTGGTCGGAATCACCGAGGAATTGCTGGCGCGCGGCTACCATCTGCGCAACCTGGCCGAAGGGTTTGATTTTGGCCCGGTAGGCGCGCAGGGGGCGGTGTTGTTGGCCTGGCTGCTTTCATCATCGCTCTTTGGGTTGTTGCATGTCTTCAACCCCAATGCCACCTGGTACAGCACATTTGCGCTCATGGTCGCCGGTCTCTTTTTGGGGTTGGGTTTTGTGCTGACAGGCAGCCTGGCGATTCCGATTGGCCTACATATCACCTGGAACTTTTTCCAGGGGAACGTTTTTGGCTTTCCGGTGAGTGGAAATACCTTTGACAGCGCAACCTTTATCGCTATTCGACAACAGGGTCCTCCGCTGTGGACAGGTGGGGCGTTTGGGCCGGAGGCTGGGTTGCTGGGCATGCTTGCCATTGTACTGGGCAGTGTCCTTACCCTCATTTGGGTGCGTTGGCATTACGGCCAGGTGCGGTTGCAGACAGAACTGGCAGAATATCGCAGAACCGATGCCGCCCCCGTACATCTAGTTGAACAACAGGAAACTGGAGATTGGTAATTGGAGATGAGCAATAAATTGTGGGGCGGGCGTTTTACGGGCAAGACCGATCCTTTGATGGAGGAGTTCAACGCTTCGATCCGCTTTGACCGGCGGCTGTGGGCGGCCGATATTCAAGGCAGCCAGGCATATGCACGGGCGCTGGCGCACGCCGGCATCCTCACAGAGGAGGATGCGGCGCAGATCGTCGCCGGGCTCGATCAGGTAAAGCAGGAGTGGGAAACGGGCGCATTTGTGATCCAATCCGGCGACGAGGACATCCACACGGCCAACGAGCGCAGGTTGACCGAATTGATCGGCCCGGTCGCTGGCAAGCTGCACACCGGTCGCAGCCGCAATGACCAGGTGGCGACCGATGTACGCCTCTGGCTGCGCGACGAGATTGGCCACCTGCGCCAGCACCTGCGCCAGCTCATCGGCGTGACGGTGGAGCGCGCCGCCGAGGAGATCGACCTGATCCTGCCGGGGTATACCCATCTGCAACCGGCCCAGCCGGTGCGCTGGAGTCACTGGCTGCTCAGCCAGGCTTGGCCCTGGCAAAGAGATGCGCAACGGCTGGATGAACTGGCGGCGCGCGTCAATGTGTTGCCGCTAGGCAGCGGTGCGCTGGCGGGCAACCCGTTTCCGATTGACCGGCTTGCGCTCGCCCGCGACCTGGGGTTTGGCGGCATCACCGGCAACAGCCTGGACGGCGTGAGCGACCGCGATTTTATTGCCGAGTTTCTCTTCTGGGCCACGTTGACCATGTTGCACCTGAGCCGGCTGGCCGAAGATCTGATCATCTACAGCAGCCGCGAGTTTGGCTTTGTCACCCTGGCCGATGCCTACAGCACTGGCAGCAGCCTCATGCCCCAGAAAAAAAACCCTGATGCGCTCGAACTCTTGCGGGGCAAATCGGGTCGCGTCATGGGAGGCATGACGGGGCTGATGACGACGCTCAAGGGGCTGCCGAGTTCGTACAATAAGGATTTGCAGGAGGATAAGGAGCCGCTTTTTGATGCCGTAGAGAACCTGAGTGGCTCGCTCCAGATTGCTACCGGTGTGCTCTCGACGTTGACGCCCAACCCCGTGGCAATGCGCGCTGCGCTCTCCACCGAAATGCTGGCCACCGACCTGGCGGAGTATCTGGTGCGCAAGGGGGTTCCTTTCCGCGAGACGCATCACATTGCCGGTGCGGCCGTACGCATGGCCGAGGTGCAGGGAATTCCGCTAGCCGAACTGGAGGTGGGCGATCTACAGAAGCTCCACGCCGCCTTTGAGGAAGATGTGGCCGAGGTGTGGGACTTCGAGCAGAGCGTCGAGCGCCGCGATGTGGATGGGGGGACGAGCCGGCGGGCAGTGCTGGCGCAGATCGCCCGCTTGCGCACCTGGCTCGCCGACGAATTGTAGGGCAAGATGCCATCTTCCCCTACAGGAATAAAATCCGTTTGACAGGGCGGATAAAGTCTGCTACGATTTGCCCACAGTGGACAGCAGCCCCCTTTGTGCTGTCTCTTCACGGGACGTCATTATGCGCCCCGCTATTTGCACCACCAGAGCTACGCTGACAATCCAACCGTGAGTGCAGTTCTCCGGTTCTCTCCAAATGTTTATTGCAGCTTAAGCCTTACCTCACGAACTCATCGTAGCATGATGTGGAGGAGTATACCCTTATGGCAAAATTGCTCGAAGTGAAGAATTTGAAGACCCAATTCTTCACGCAGGATGGCGTCGTCCACGCCGTCAATGGTATCTCGTATACAGTGGGCGCCGGCGAAACGGTGGCGATTGTGGGCGAATCGGGCTCCGGCAAGAGCGTCGGGGTGATGTCGCTCATCCGCCTGATCCCCCAGCCGCCCGGCAAGATTGTAGATGGCGAAGTCTTGTTTGATGGGCAGGACCTGCTCAAACTCAACGAAGACCAGTTGCGCGAGGTGCGCGGCCACCGCATCGCCATGATCTTCCAAGACCCTATGACCTCGCTCAACCCAGTGTTGACCGTGGGGCGCCAGATCACCGAGGCCCTGGAACTGCACCTCAACATGAACCGAGAGCAGAGCCGCAAACGAGCGATCGAGTTGCTCGAGATGGTCGGCATCCCCGATGCGGCCGGACGGATCGACGACTACCCCCACCAGTTTTCGGGGGGGATGCGCCAGCGTGTCATGATCGCCATGGGCCTGAGCTGCGACCCGCAACTGCTCATCGCCGACGAGCCGACCACGGCGCTTGACGTGACGATCCAGGCGCAGATCGTGGATCTGGTCAACCGCCTCAAGCAAGAACTGGGGATGGCCATCATCTGGATCACGCATGATCTGGGCGTCGTGGCGGGGATGGCCGAACGGGTGATCGTCATGTATGCCGGCTTTATCGTCGAGGAAGCACCGGTTAGCCAGATCTACGCCAAGCCCTACCACCCCTACACGCTCGGGTTGCTCCGCTCGATCCCGCGGCTGGACCTGGGCCGGCAGAAGCGGTTGGTGCCCATCGAGGGCCTGCCGCCCGACTTGTTGGAGCCGCCGGTGCATTGCCCCTTTGCTCCGCGTTGCGCTTTTGCCAAGGAGCGCTGCTGGGAAGAAAATCCGCCGCTCGAAAACGTAGAGCCTGGCCGGCGCGTGGCCTGTTTCTACTGGAAGGAAGTGGCAGAAACGGCTGTGCGTGTCGTCAATACAATGGAGGTCAATAATGTGGAGGTGACGCAATGAGTGCAGAGAACGGCAAGGGCGGAACGATCCTCCAGGTGCAAGATTTGCAGATGTACTTCCCCATCACACGGGGCATTATCTTCCAGCGCCAGGTGGGCGCCATCAAGGCGGTAGATGGCGTCTCTTTTGACCTCTACAAGGGAGAGACGCTCGGTCTGGTGGGTGAATCGGGCTGTGGCAAATCGACGACTGGCCGCGCCATCCTGCAATTGCACCGGCCCACCAGTGGTCGCATCGTCTTTGAGGGGAAGAACCTGACTGAAACCAAAGGCGAAGAGCTGCGCCGGATGCGCCGCCGCATGCAAATGATCTTCCAAGACCCCTACGCCTCGCTCAACCCGCGCATGACCGTAGGCAGTATCATCGGCGAGCCGCTCGAAGTTCATAACATCGGCAGCACCAAAAAAGAGCGCCAGGAGCGGGTGCAGGAACTGCTCAAAATTGTGGGTCTCAACCCGGTCTTTGTCAACCGCTACCCGCACGAGTTCTCTGGCGGGCAGCGCCAGCGGATTGGTATCGCCCGTGCGCTGGCGGTCAATCCCGCGTTTATCGTTTGCGATGAGCCGATCTCGGCGCTCGATGTTTCGATCCAGGCGCAGATCATCAACCTGCTCGAAGATTTGCAGGAGGAGCTTGGCCTCACTTATCTCTTCATCGCCCACGATCTTTCGGTGGTGCGCCACATCTCAGACCGGATCGCCGTGATGTACCTGGGCAAGATCATGGAGCTGGCGGATCGCGATGAACTGTACGCCAACCCCATGCACCCGTATACACAGGCGCTGCTCTCGGCGGTGCCAATCCCGGACCCAGAGATCGAAGGGCGACGCCAGCGGATTATTCTCGAAGGTGATGTCCCCAGCCCGGCCAACCCACCGAAGGGCTGCAACTTCTGCACTCGCTGTCCCAAAGTGATGGACATTTGTCGCGACCAGGAGCCGCCGTTCAAGGATTACGGCAGCGGTCACTATGTGGCCTGCTGGCTGTACGAGTAGTAGATGAGCCGATAGGGGCGAGGCAAAGAGGGGAGCCTCGCTTTTTATTGGTGCAAATCAGCTTTTATGTTTTTGGGCGCGATCGGCGCTGCCGCTTGTTTATTGAGCAGGAACACAGCGAGAATTTTTGAGCCGTATGCTTTGTGATACGCATCTTTGCTTTTGCCGAACAGATGTTCAAGAATTTTGGCTATTTTGTCGAAGTTATTCACATGATTTGACTTAATGAAGGTTTTGTCATAAGTTTAACGTCCACCAACACCGTTGCTTCTGTTCCCGAGAAAAGATGGTGGCTCTGCGAACAGAAATAAGCAAAAAAGGAGAGTTGAGAAGATGAAAGCGAAGCGTTTTGCAGCATTGGCGCTGTTGACGGTCGCTGTGCTCGTCATCGGCGCATGTACGGCGCCCGCCCCCGGCGGTGTGGCCGTGCCGGGTACAACTGGCGAAGGCGCTGTTGCGACCGGCGTCGAAGATTACACCACGCCTCACCCGATCCTGAGCGATATTCGCGTCCGCCAGGCCATTGCCCACTGCATCGACCGCGATGCGTTGATTGCCTCGGTCTACCCCTATCTCGATGACGAAGGAAAGACCGAATTGCGTATGGATACCTTCCTGCCCAAGACACACTGGGCCTACGGAGGTGATATTGTAGACTACGAGTATGATCCCGAAGCGGGCAGAGCGCTGTTGGAAGAGGCCGGCTGGACGGGCGATGGCCCAGTGCGCAGCAATGCTGACGGCGATACCCTCTCTCTCAAGTTCACCACCACCAGCGCCCAGTTCCGCCAGACCTGGTCGGCGGTGGCGATCCAGAACCTGGCCGAGTGTGGCATCCAGATCGTTCCACTCTACGCGCCTGCCTCCTGGTGGTTTGGTGACACGACCGGTCTGGCCCGGCGTGATTTTGAGTTGGGCGCCTATGCCTGGGTTGGCCAGGCCGATCCTACAGGCCAGACACTCTATGCCTGCAACCAGGTCCCGTTGCCCAGCAACAACTGGGAAGGCCAGAATTACATGGGCTGGTGCAATCAGCGGGCCAGCGACGCTATTGTACTCGCCAACAACACGCTGGACCGAGAAGAACGCATCCGGGCCTATCACATTGTCCAGGAAGAGTTCTCTAGAGACATGGTTTCGCTGCCCCTTTTCCAGCGTGCGGAAGCCGAAGCCTGGAGCACCAACCTGGAGGGTCTGGTGAGCGACCCGACCGAGTACGGGTCGGCCAGCGCCGCCAACTGGCGCCTGGCGGACGGTGGCGACACTATCGTCATCGGTTTCTCGCAGGAGCCGGCCTCCATGTTTACGCTGGTGGAGAGCGCAGCCGTTCAGGCGCAGATCGCCCAGATGGCAATTGGGTTGGGCAACACGCAGTACAACTATGACTACCAGCCCGTGCTCCAGACCGAGTTGAGCACCATCGAAGCCGGTCTGGCGACAAATGAGATGGTAGATGTGCAACCTGGCGACATCGTCTACACGGCCGATGGTGTACCGGAAGAATTGGCCGAAGGCACCCGCCTCATTGTCGATGGCGAGACGATCGAATATGACGGAAGCAGCCCGCTCCAGTTGCCACAGTTGACCGTCACCTACCGGCTCAACCCCTACACCTGGAGCGACGGCACACCCGGTTCCATCGACGATGTGCGGTTGGCCTACCAGATCAACTGCGACCGCACGTCTGGCGCAACCACCTTTACCACGTGTGATTCCTTTGGCACGGCCGAAGATACCATGTCGAATATCACCTTTGGCGAGGAGCTGGAGTGGACCATCCGGTACTGGCCGGGTGTGCAAAGCCCAACCTACTACCTGATGCCCTTCTCCATTAGCCCGAACGCACCGGTCTATCCGAGCCACCAGGTGTTGAGCGATGGCCGCACGCTGGCCGATGTGCCGGCCGTGGAATGGGCCACGCTGCCCGAGATCGCTGAACAGCCGCTGAGCTACGGCCCCTTCGTCATCACCGAATGGCTGCGCGGCCAGAGTATTACAATGGAGGCCAACCCCTACTACGAA
>QEUW01000288.1 GCA_003577005.1 Chloroflexota bacterium
CGCCGCCGGCTGGATGATCGACCGCCCGGCCACAGCGCCTGCCGACCCCATGTGGGGATTTGCCCTCACACCTGAGCTTGCCCAGACGTTTAGCACCTGGCGCCCTCCCACAGCCGCGCCAGTGAACAGACGCGACTCTTTTGCGCTGGCGCCCGTTGGCCTGCTCGCTCTTGCTGCCCTATTTGTCCTCTGGCGTGGCAGAGCGGCGGCCACCATCATCGCGTGGCGTGAGTGGCTGGGCCGGTGGCGGAGGGCGCCCGTTGTGGTTCAACTGGTTGGGTGGGTGGCACTGGCCGGTATCTATTTTGTTGCGGTCTGGCCGCCGCTGGTGGTGCTTTGCTGGTTGGTGGCAGCCTTCTTGATGGCGGCTCAACCGCTCGTCGGGTTGGGAATTGCGGCGGCGCTGATCCCCTTCTACTTTCAACATAAAGAGGTCAGCCTGGTAGATGCTACGCTCACAGTGCCGCCGGCCATGATCCTGCTTTTCTGTCTGATCCCGCCGATCATTGGGCGAATCGACTGGCGCCGGCCGATGTACCTGGTCAGGCGGTGTTCGGCGCTTGACTGGCTGGCCCTCTCCTGGCTGGCGATCAGCCTGTTGAGCATGGCCAACGTGTGGCACTGGCCGGCGTATTGGCGTGGGCTGATGACAGGAGTTCTTGCGCCCTTGGTGGGTTATGCTGCTGTCCGCACACTGGTGGCTACGCCGCTGGCGCAGCATCGAATCATGGCGGCGCTCTTTGGCGGGGGATTGTTCGTCGCCGGGTTTGGCCTGGTCGATTGGACGCAGGGCGGCGGCACGCTGGCCGATGGCGTCCTGCGGCTGGTGGGGCCGTACTATTCACCCAACCATACGGCGCTCTATCTTGTGCGCACACTCTTTGTAGGGATCGGCCTGGCGCTGGCAGCGCAGGATAGACAGCGTATCCTATGGGTGGTCGGGTGCGGCGCTGTGACCGTTGCGCTCCTGTTGACCGCCAGCCGCGGCGCATGGCTCCTGGGTATGCCGGCAGGATGCGGTCTCCTGGTCTGGGCATGGCTACGCCAGCGGCGTGGCTCCCGTCCCGGTGAACAACTCATTCCGCGCCGACCGCGTGCCCGTTGGTTGCACCCTTATGCCACTGTGTTTGTGGGCATCGGCGGCATAGCGGCACTGCTCTCCGCATCGTGGAACCGGCTCGCCAACAGCGAGACTGTCTTCAGCCGCCTGCGTATCTGGCAGGCGACGCTACAGCTTTGGGCAGAGGAGCCGTGGTTCGGCGTAGGGCCAGCCGGCTTCTTCTGGCGTTATCCCGCGTATGTAAGGCCACCGATCATCGAACCCAACCTCATCCATTCGCATAACGTTTGGTTGGAAGCAGCGGCAATTTGGGGGCTTTTGGGTCTGTTCTGGATGATTCTGCTGGGATTTTTGGCTATACGCATGGCAGGCAAAGTGCAGCGAAACGATTTGCCCTCTTTTTGGATGGCATTTGGTCTGCTGGCGGCTCTGGCGGCTGCTCTTGCCCACGCACAGGTTGACGCTTTCTGGTCGCTGCCTGATTTGGCCGCCTGGAACTGGCTGGCGCTTGGTTTGGCGGTTGGGAATGGGGAGTGGACAGTGGGTAGTAGGGAGTAGGGTGTTCTGTCCCACACCCTACTCCCTACTACCTAATTCAAATTCAGCGTCACGTCCACATCAGCGCCGGGCAGGAGAGGAACGATCTGCTCGTTGACCAGCCGGGCGACGTTGGGGTCTTCAAGTGGGGTGCCGGCGAGGAAGGGGCCGGCCAGTTGCAGCGCCGTCTGGATCGAGGGGATGTCCCAATTAAGGGTCAGCGCCGTATTGCCATTCACTTGGACATCCACCTTGCCGTCGCCGGTGTCGATCGTCACCTGTTGCGCATTGAGTTGGCCCAGGATCTGCATCACATTGGGCGGCAGGGCGATGGGGTCGATACCGAGGTCGGCCAGGTTGCCCAACCCTTCGATGCTCTGGATCGAGCCGTTCTGTACATTGGCGTTGAGCCGCAGGATTGGTGCGCCCTCGACGGATGCCGGTTCGAGCGTGCGGTCGATCTCAGCCGCAACGGGCTCGGCATCCCCGATGCCGATGTTAGCCTGCAAGCCGCCCGACTCGCGTACGAGGGTCAGCAAACTTCCGACCATCGCCGGGTCCATACCGGTGAGGGGCGCCACGACGCCAGCGAGCGTGTTCAGGGTTTCGGCCGTCCAGGTGATCGTGGGCAACGTCTGGCCATTGGCGGCGACGAAGATCCCCTCTTCCCCCACATCCACATTGAGGGTCTGGACACCAGCCTGTTGTAACTGCTGCAACAGATCGGCCGGCAGAGTTACGCCGGGGATAGGAGCGCCAAAGGCGGCCACTGTGCCGTCGGTATTCAGACGTACCGGCACCGCTCCCAGCTCGATCTGCCCTTCGGTGGGGCCGCTAAACGAAACAGTGGCGTCGACTTGGGCGCCTTGCAAGGTGGAGAAAGCGGTATCGACCGTCGGCGCAACATCGGGGGCAAACGCGGCGATCAGCGGTTTGGCGGCTTCGAGCGAACGGCTGTCGTACGCCAGCCCCGGCAGCGGCCGGCCATTCATGGTCAGCTGGACACCGTTTGGTTCGGTCCGCACTTGCAGCGTATCAAGCCCGATCGACCGGAGCAAGTTGAGGCTATTCGGGTCCAAGAGTGGCCCGCCGACGCCTAGACGTTCGCCGGGGATGTTGCCCACATGGAGGGCGCCACTTTCATCGAACGCAATCCCACTGACGTTGATCGGGCCAATGGTGGCCGGCGGCTGCTCTGGTGTGTAGGCTGTTTCCCCCGTCCAACGCGGGGTAGCGGCAGCGCCCGGCATGTTGATGGCAACGCCAACACCTACCGTGCGCAACCAGGGCAACAGGCTGGCAATCAAATTGCTGTTGGGGACGCCGGGCACTCTGCGCAGCACATCTTGCAGCGTGCTCACTGCATCGGCACTCCACGCCACATAGGGCAGGCTTTCGCCATTATTGTAGATAAAGATACCGTTGTAGCCGACACGCACTTCAAGCTTCTGCGTCCCTGCTGCCTGCAATTGTTGGATCAGCGTCGCCGGGAGAATGTAGCCAACGTTGAAGCCAAAGACCCTGGCGCTGCCATCCGGCTGCAGATAGACCCCAACGGAAGGCAGGTTGAACCAGGTGCTCCCAGTCGTACCGCCGCCACAGGCAGCCAGCACCAAACTGGCAACGAGCGCAACAACGAAGAGTTTGAAGACCTTTGTCCGCGGCTGCATTCGCAGTCTCCTTTGTAGCTGGGGCAATGAAAAAGCCGAATAAATTCAGAGAAACAAGCAAAGTGCCGGTTTAGCCAGGTAGCTCAAAATGATACAATAAAACAGGGCCACACACAAGTGATTCACAACGTCAAATCACGAGCGAAACCATCAGCAAGGGATAATACGTGATGCGTGACGAGTGAACAGTAATCACGCATTACGCATTACGCATCAGTGATAATCGGCCAGGTGTTTGACCGCCTCTTCTACCCGGTCACGGATGGCGGGCGGTACGGGTGGGTTGAATGGCCCGCTGCCATCCCCTGCTTCCACATCGTCAAAGCCGAGGATTTTCATCGCCTCCACCACAGCCGAATAGTTGTAGATGCGCCCGTTCATAAAGCGAATCTCTTCGAGCGCATTGACCTCGGCTTCCAACGCATGCGCAGCAGCAAAGTCCCCGGCTCGCTGGGCATTGTTGATCCCGTCACAGATGCCGGTAGCGACGATGGCCGTGCCCGACGTGTGCCCTTTGGCCCCGCGCTCGGCCGCGGCGGTGCTGCGGTCGCCGATCCCCCAGATCACGAGCGCGTTTGAACCCACCTCCTCGACAAAGGGCTGCACATCCGCCTCACTGGTGCCGATCTTGACGCCGACAAAGTGCGGCGAATCGTTGAGCAGGCGGATCACTGCGTCGCGGTCGCGCTCGGTGCGGAAATAGTAGAGAAAACGAGCGCCGTACTCCTCGCCGTAGCGACGGCCAAAGCTCATAAAGGTCTCGTAGACACCGGCGGGGTCATAGGTGCCGGTCAGCGGCATGATGAGATAGACATCTGGCGGGCGGCGCAACCGCGCCTGAGCCTCGACCAACTTGCCGGCTGTGCCGATGGGGTTGGGCGCAATGGCCGACATGAGCACCCCTTCCCTGCCCATCACCTGGCCGGCGATGTCGAAAAGGCGCGTCTGCTCTTCCGGCTCGACATGGTGGATCAGGCTCGTCCCCGCTACCGATAGTACGCGCGGCCTGCCCTGGTCCAGTCGATTGGCGCGCATGAGATAATTTACATTTTTGGCGTGACCATCGTAGTCGATGCGTCCGCGGCGAAATGGAATGATGGGGATAGCAGTGACGCTGTTGAGCGCGTCGAGCAGCGTGGGCGTGTCTAGCGGCATGGCGTTCCTTCTTTGTGAAATTCCTTCTTTGTAACAGGGAGGAAAGCGGGTGCTGACTTTGGTTGGCGCTATAGTAACACTGCATGGGGTCGCTGTCAACTGGGCTTGTAGAGCAAGATGGCTTCTCAAAAGTCGGGGAACGGATGAGAACCGCGGATTCTCAGAAAGACGCGGATCTGTGCCCGAGCAGCGAGAATCCGCGTCTTTCTGAGAATCCGCGGGTGTTGGATGACGTTTGAGCCACCAGTGGGGTAAGATGTATCTTCCCCTACTGGATAGCGGCGACCTCTTGACAAGGCTGGGGATAGGCTACAAAAGCGCACCAACCTGGCTTGGGTGTCACTTTATCACCCCGATAGAGACCAAACCACCAATCTTTAGGAAGGAGGTGGGCGCCGCTGCCGTAGGCGCAGGGGTCGAGCGTGCCGACATCCATGTATTGATACCAAAAGACCTTCTCCACCGCACGCGTGCCGGATTGGCCCCAGAGCGGCACATCGTGAAAGAGAATATCAAACATGGTCGTCAAGTAACGCGCCTGGTCGCTCTCCTGCACCAATACAGCGTTGAAACAGGTGGGGCGGTTGCGGCTCTGGCGGGCGCTGTTCCAGCCGATTTCCGTCACCCAAACCGGTTTTTGTCCATCGCCGTGTTCGGCCATGAGTTCAAGAAATTTGTCGAGAATCGTCTCATAGCCCCATCTCTGGTCGGCAAACATGTAGATTGCCGGGTCTGGCCCTTCACCCTTGCGCGGGTAGGGATGAACCGCGAGCGCATCAAAGGGACGGGCGCCGTCCAGATTGGTGTCCAGTTCGTGATAGACTGCGCGCAAATAGTCGTAGGAATCATGCCAGGCGCTGGCCAGCCCGCCAAAGAGCACCTGTACGTGCGGGGCCACCGCTTTGATGCTCGTTGAAGTCTGGTCGAGCAAGTGCGCATAGCGCGCCGGCGGCAGGTAGGCTCCTTCCGCCAGATTTGGCTCATTCCAGATTTCCCAATCGCTGATCCGTCCGGCAAAGTAGCCGGCCAGAAAAGCAGCCATACTCGAAAATTCGGCATCATAGCTGGCGACGGTCGCCTCGTCGGTGGCGTCGAAATCCTGGCGCGCCAATGTCTCCTGGTTGAGCAGACCCAACACACGGATGCCCTGGGCGCAGAGCGTATCGATCATGCGGTCGTAATCGGCCAGATTGACGCCGTTCGGCAGGGCGTGGATTCCCAAGCGCACCCAATGCACATCGGCTGCGGCCAGCCGCTCGACCACAACAGTATCGTCGCGGCGAATGATGGGCGCCGGGACAGCCGCCGTAGGATCATATGGCGTCAGCACCAACCCCTTGTGGCCGGCGTCCAGGTCGCCACAACGCATGGCCGGTGGGGAGTAGCGCCAAACCGCCACCTCATCGAGCCAGACGCCGGAGCCTGCCGGTGCGGCAAAGTCACCTTCGTAGGTCCAGGCAACCCAGAACTGGCCGGCAGATTGAGTGGAAAACGCGACTTGTTGCGTCAGCCAGTCACTCGTCAAACCGGCGCTACCGCTGCCCTGAAAGGTCTGCCCGTCGTATGAGATGCCAAAAAAGAAAAGAGCGCCCGGTGGTGTGGCAAGTCGATAGGTGTACTCCACCAAAAAGCGATCACCCGATGCACCGACAAAGGGTCCACAGACGAGCCAACGAGGTTGGCCCGGCTCCGTAAATCCAAACATAGGGGCGGTCGGACGGGCGGCAAAAAAACCGGCGGCCGCCTGACCCCCTGTCGCATTCCAGCCGCGGTCGGGAGAGAGACAGGCGGGCTCCGGTAGTGACTCTTCAAAACCGGTTGTGAAGAGCAGTGTCCACCCGTCGACAAGCGAGTCTTCACCACCTTCGCCGCCTATGAAGAGTGGTTGGAGAGGCTGGCTGGGCAGCGACCCCCGATAACTGGAGTGCCCCGTGTGGAAGGCCAATTGCCGCCGCAGGGCTTGCGGAAAGGTGATAAAGCGCCAGAGCGGGGGCTCGCCCACGGGCCCATAGGTGAGTTGTGACAGCGCCGTACGAGTACGGACGCCGCTCGCCGGGGCAAACGCAGCATAGCGCACCTGGTAAACGCCGGGTACGGGATAAGGGGATGGCGCCGCACGGCGAAAGGGCGCATATTCATGAGTCAGCGGGAGCGAGGCAGACGCGGGCAAGTCGTGCGTCGGCAAACTTTCTGGCGAGCCGGCGCGCACAACCGTGGCAAAACCAGAAAGAAAAAGCAATGCTACGGCGGTCCAAACCAGATCGGTGGCCGGCCAGCGCACACAGCGCCAGCGGTCAATTTTTTTGGACATGGGCACAACAATGGTTGCGCTGTGAGTTTGGCGGAAATCGTGGCAGCCATAAGGTGAGCTGCCGGCACCACGGTTACGTTGGAGCTTATTGGCAACCTGGTCCGGCCATTATCGCATGAGTGGCAAAAATGGGCAAGGTGGCGTGTAGAGGGATAACGCAAGCTTGGTTCGGGCGCCTGCTGCCAGGGGATGATGAAGCGTAAGCAAATCAACCGGTCCTCCCCCGTAGGTCACGCTGGTAGCGTGACCGGCGTATCGATGGGGAGCGCCGTCACCCTGGTAGAGCGACCTACGACCGTAGATCACGCTAGTTGCGTGACATCGTGCGGATGGGGAGCTACGCCGTTCCCTATGCACGCCCCGCGGTGATCCGCTGGTTGATGGCAGCGGCCATACAAGCAGCGCCATAGCCGTTATCGATATTGACAACAGCCACGCCCGACGCACAACTGTTGAGCATTGCCAGCAGCGCGGCCAGACCACCAAAACTGGCGCCATAGCCAACCGAGGTAGGCACGGCAATGACCGGCGCATCCGTCAGACCACCGACCACGCTGGCGAGTGCGCCCTCCATCCCGGCGACGACGATGACCACATTGGCCTGTTGGATGGCGGGCGCATGGGGCAACAGCCGGTGCAACCCCGCTACCCCAACATCGACAATGCGCTGCGCCCGGTGCCCCATCAGGTCGAGCGTCAGCACGGCCTCTTCCACCACCGGCAGGTCGCTCGTGCCCGCGGCTACCACCACGACGCCGGCGGTGCGCGGCCGCTCTGGCTCACGATCGAACCAGAGACAGCGGGCCGCTTCGGCATAGTTGAGATCGGGGGTGACCTCACGGGCGGCGGCGTAATGGGATGCGTTCGCACGCGTTGCCAGCAGACGCGGACTGCACGCCGCCAGTCGCTCGATGATCCCCGCCACCTGTTCGGGTGTCTTGTGCTCGCAATAGACCACCTCAGGGAAACCCCAGCGTAGGCTGCGATGGTGATCCACAGTCGCAAAACCGACCTCTTCGTACGGCAGCGTGCGCAGCGCGGCGAGCGCGCCATCAATGGTCTGTTCACCCTGGGCAACGGCTTCGAGCAGGGTGCGGAGTCGCTGTTGATCCATTGCTACCTGCTACCAGCGATATTGATGCGGTCCAAAATCGGCCTCATAATAAGGTGAAACCATCCGTCCCGGCGGCACAAGCTGGTCGATTGCCTTGCGATCCTCGTCGGTGAGTGTAACTGCCAGCGCCCCCAGGTTGTCCTCCAACTGTTCCATCGTGCGCGGGCCAATAATGGGGCTGGTGACGCCCGGTTGGTGGACACACCAGGCCAGCGCCAGTTGCGACAGCGTACAGCCGTGGGCGTCCGCCAGGGGTTGCAGCCCTTCCCCCACGTCAAAGACAGCTTCGACCATACGCGCCTGGAGTCGCGGGTTGGTCTCATAGTCGGCAAAACGGCTGTCGGCCGGCGGTGGCGCATTGCGCGAGTACTTGCCGGTTAGCAGGCCCCCGGCTAGCGGGCTCCAGGGGATGATGCCGATCCCATAGGTGAGGGCCATGGGGATCAGCCCGCGTTCGATGCGGCGGTCGAGAATATGATAGGGTGGCTGTTCGCAGACCGTACGGTTGAGTCCCAACTCCTTCGCCACCCAGAGCGACTCGACCACCTGCCACGCTTCAAAGGTGCTCGTGCCGATATAGCGCACCTTGCCGGCGCGGATCAGATCGTCCAGCGCCCGCAGCGTCTCGTCAATTGGGATGTCCGACTGGGGGCGGTGGAGCTGGTAGAGATCGATGTAGTCAGTCTGTAGGCGACGCAGGCTGGCCTCGCACTGTTCGATGATGTGGCGGCGGCTATTGCCGGCGGCATTGGGTTCATCGTCGTCCATACGGCCATGAACTTTGGTAGCAAGAACCACATGGGAGCGTTTGCCATTGCGTTTGAGCGCGGCGCCGGTCACCTCTTCGCTGCGACCGCGGCCATAGACATTGGCCGTGTCGAGAAAATTAATGCCGGCGTCGAGCGCCCGGTCGATGATGGTGTAGGAATCTTCCGGGCTGGTCTTGCCGCCGAACATCATACAGCCCAGGCAGAGCGGGCTAACCTTGACACCGGTACGCCCTAGTGGACGGTACTCCATTGGCTTGCTCCTTTCGGATTGGAAGTGCTAAACCTGGCTGCTGGCTATCTGCTCAGGTTGATGATAGGATGATTGTACCACAGCACAGCCCTGAACCAACAGCTTTGGCTTGAGTTCGATTTTCGGCTAAAATGCTCACTGTTATCACAACACCGCCCAACCCTGAAAGTAAACCGATGAAGACGATCATTCTTGAGGAGCCAGGCCGTTTTCGCCTGACAGAGACCGAAGCCCCTGGCTCACCCAGGCCAGGCGAAGCACTCGTGCGCGTGCGCCGGGTGGGGATCTGTGGCACCGACCTCCACGCGTTTCGTGGGGATCAGCCTTTTTTAAGTTATCCACGCATCCTCGGTCACGAACTGGGCGTGGAAGTGGTGGAGCTGGCGCCGGCCAGCACAGAGGATAGGCTACAGGTGGGAGACATTTGCACGGTCGAGCCATATCTCAACTGCGGTATATGCAGCGCCTGTCGCCGCGGCAAAACCAACTGCTGCTCGCGCCTCCTGACGTTAGGGGTTCACACCGATGGCGGGATGTGCGAGTGGATCACGCTGCCCATCCACAAGTTGCACAGAGCGCCGGGCGTCCAGCTTGACCACCTGGCGCTGGTCGAAATGCTCTGCATCGGCGCCCACGCGGTCCGCCGGGCGCAACTTGCGCCGCGTGAGCCGGTCCTGGTCATTGGGGCCGGACCCATCGGCCTGTCGGTGATGCAGTTTGCGCTGCTGGCCGGCGCCCAGGTGCTCGGCATGGAGATGAGCGACCGCCGTATCGAGTTTGCCAGCACCCACCTGGGTGTGCAGAACTGGGTCGATCCCCGTCACGAGCCTGTGAACCAGCTCCGCCGGCTGCTCGGCGGCGACCTGCCGTTGACTGTCTTTGATGCCACCGGCAGCGCGCGCGCGATGGCACAGGCATTTCATTATTGCGAACAGGGTGGTAAACTGGTCTATGTCGGCCTGGTACAGGCGGAGGTGCCACTCCCCGACCCGGAATTTCACCGCCGCGAGCTGACGCTGCTCGCCAGCCGCAACGCCACCGCCGCCGATTTTGCCCACGTCATCGATGCCCTGTCCAGCGGCCGCGCCAATCTCGACGCCTGGATCACCCACCGGGCCACACCCGAACAACTGGTGACAGAATTCGCCAACTGGACCGACCCGGAATATGGCGTTGTCAAGGCGATGCTGGAGTTTCAGTGATGCGTAAT
>QEUW01000289.1 GCA_003577005.1 Chloroflexota bacterium
GGTACGATACCGCCGGGTGGAACCGTGCCGCCGGCGCCGATCGACTTTGTCAACGGCTTTGTGCGGGTCGTCCACGCCGCCCCGTTTGCCGCCGATGTGAATGACACGGCTGTGGACATTTGCGACGAGAACGATACCCCCATTCCTGGTCTGATCGGCTTGCTCTATCTCAACGAAAGTGGCTATCTCCCCTTCTCCCCCGGCACCTATGACTGGTATGTCGGTACACCCGGCTGCGCCAGCCAGATGGTAGACATTCCCGCCTTCAACCTGTTTGTCAATGCAGCGCTCACGCTCTATATTCTGGGTGATGGCACCAACCAGCAGTTTACAACCGTGCTGAGCGTGGACCGCGTCGGTCTGAACCAAGTCGTTCATCTGCCGCTGATCCAGCCAAAGTCCCAATAGGTAGTGGACCCCAGACGGTTCAATCGAGCTCTGTTTGAAAAGGGCGGTTTTGCAGCTGCAAAACCGCCCTTTTCAAACAACCACGAGGCCAGGCGGGTGTGTCCGAAATTTGGGGCAGGCGGCCGACCTTCCAGGAAGGGGGCGGGAACCGTCTGGTCGAGCAGCCGTCTTTGCCCCCTTCCTGGAAGGGGGTCGTGCAAACTCGCCCCTTTTTCTGGACGCACCCAGGTCAGGCTGCGCCGGTGCAACCTGACCTATGTTGTGGTATAATCAGCGCAGGACAAAGAAGGCATTGGAGGAAGCATGACCATGCAAACCTTGCCTGTGACTGAGATCTTCGCCAGCCCCTTTGCGGATAGCGAATGAAGGCTGCCGCAAGTCAACCAACAGGACGCCACATGACCACATCTCCGCGTGGGGCCGTCTACGCCAAACTGGCCCTCACTCTGGGTATCCTTACCGCGTTTGCCCCCTTTTCTATCGACATGTACCTGCCTGGGCTGCCGGCCATTGCCCAAGAGTTCAACACCGATACCGCCGCCGTGCAACAGACGCTGGCAGTCTTCTTTTTAGGGCTGTCGCTGGGGCAGGTCTTTTACGGACCGATCTCCGACCGGCTGGGCCGGCGGCGCCCGCTGCTCTTTGGCTGTCTGCTCTATTCCGCCGCCTGTATCGGCTGCGCACTGGCGCCATCGCTGGGGAGCCTGGTCGCCTTGCGCTTTGCCCAGGCGCTGGGCGGGTGCGCTGGCGTGGTGATCGCCCGGTCGGTGGTGCGCGACCTCTTTGACCAGACCGAATCGGCGCGCATGTACTCGCTGCTCATGTTGGTGCTAGGGGTGGCGCCGATCACTGCGCCGCTCATCGGCGGGCAACTGCTGCTCTTCTTTGGCTGGCGCTCCATCTTTGTTGCGCTCTTTGGTTTTGGCGTGCTCTGCCTGCTGCTGGTCTTCTTTGTGTTGCCCGAAACCTTGCCCGCCGAACGGCGCGCCCGCACCGGGCTGAGCGTGGCGCTGCGCACCTATGGCAGCCTACTCATCGACGGGCGCTACATGGGCTATGCGCTGGCCGGCGGGCTGGCCTCGGCGGGGATGTTTGCCTATATCGCCGGTTCGCCCTTTGTCTTTATCGAGTTGAACGGCGTGGCGCCCGAACACTTTGGCCTGATCTTTGGCACGAACGCGATTGGGCTGATCACGGCCTCGCAGATCAACCGCTGGCTACTGGGCTATTACACCAGCGGGCAGATTCTCACCGCCGCGCTGGCCTTCACCGCCGGCGCCAGCCTGCTGCTGGCGGGTGTAGCGGCCACCGGCATCGGCGGTTTTGTGGCGCTGCTGGTGGTGCTCTTTTTTACCATTGCCAGCACCGGCTTTGTGGGCCCCAATTCCACGGCGGCAGCCATGGCGCCCTATGGTAGCCGCGCCGGCAGCGCGGCAGCGCTGTTGGGGTCGGTGCAATTCGCCTGTGGCGCAGCGGCGGGTGCGCTGGTCGGCGTGCTCCACAACGGCACTGCCCTGCCCATGGCCGGGACGATTGCGCTGTGTGGCGTGAGCGCCTTCCTGGTCTTGCAATTTCTGGCGTTGCGCCGCCAGCCACAGCCGGCGCCGTCTCCCGAATCCACGTAATCAAATTCTTACCGCCCGGCAGTGGCCTGTTCAAGGCTTCGTTTGCTATAAGGAGACCCATGCCAACCGTTTTTGAAAAACTAAACCTGAAGAATCAGGATCAAATCGTCGTACTGAATGCCCCACCGAGCTTTGAGGACGAGCTAGCCAATCTTGCAAATGTCTCGGTCATTCGGGACATCGACGCCGTGAGCGAACTTTCGTTTTCACTGGCGTTTGTCACCAAGCAGGACGAACTGAACACTATCGCTGCCGGTGTGACGGCAAAAGCCAAAGGAGATACGGTCGTCTGGTTTGCCTACCCGAAGGGAAGTTCGAAGCGATACAAATGTGAGTTCAACCGTGATTCGGGCTGGACTGTGCTCGGTGCAGCTGGTTTCGAGCCTGTGCGTCAGGTCGCAATCGATGAGGATTGGTCCGCCCTGCGCTTTCGGCGCGTGGAGTTCATCAAGTCGATGAAACGAGACCCTAGCCGGGCTTCATCCATCGAGGGGAAGAAACGGACGTCGGCCCGATGAACGCTTTCGCCAGCTACAAACGCTTCTACCAAAGCTTCACGATGCAAAAGGGTGGGTTATGAGCAACCAACGGCGGTTCATGCTCCTGCTGTTAATGTTGTTGGTCACTCTCTCGAATGGGATATTGGCAGGACTGGGCCCTGTCCAGGCGGCACTCGAGGAGCGGATGGGTCAGGCAAGTCTGGGCCAACGCTATGTGCGTTCGCTGGTTGTGGCGCCCAGTGACCCGGAGAGGCTGTTTGCTCTCACCAACGATGGGCAGATCTGGCGCTCAACCGACCGTGGCGGCGCGTGGACCCACGTCTATACCGCCGATTCCGGGCTTACGGCGTTGGCGCTGGGTATCGACTACCGGCCACCCTATACGCTCTACCTGGGGACGGAGCAGGGGATCTACCGCTCGGACGACAGCGGTGCGCGCTTTGCCCTGGTCAATACACGCCCGGCCCGCGCCATCAGCGTCTCGCCTGCGGATGCGAATGAGCTTTGGGCCGGTGACGCTACTGTCTGGCGCAGCCGCGATGGGGGCGCGTCGTGGGGCGAAGCCAGCAACGACATGGTCGCCGCCCAACAGCTTGGCAGCCCGATTGTCATCGTCCCACCCCAGAACAATCCGTTCCTGGTGGTGGGCTTAGCCCGGAGCGGGGTCCGCTATCTATGGCGCAGTTCGGGCAACGGCTTTTGGAAGTCTTTGCCCACGCCCTCTACTTGGGATCGCACACCGGTGGAGGCGCTAGGGCTGGCCTGGGACAACGGCAATCGTACCCTCTTCGCCGGGGATGTGGGCGGGCGGCTCTACCAGAGTACGAATGTCACCAATCCCGACGAGCGTGGTGTAACCTGGACGGTTGCCCATGACTTTGGCGCCGGGTATCAGGTGGTTCCGCTGGCAGTGGGGCAGGGGCCGTCGCTCTATATCACCCTACGTCACCCATCCGGCAATCAACTGGTGCGGGGAACCAGGACCGATGGCGTCTGGGAATGGCAAAGGTTGCGCCTGCTCCAGGCGCCGGCAGCGTCCGTGGCGCGCACCATGCCAAGACAGCGACAGGAAGATATTTTTGTCAACACAACCGGCGGCCTCTGGCGCATCGCCGGGGCCAATGGGCGGCTCTCTCTGCTGATGGGCGAACAAAACGAAATCATCCAACTGGCGATAGCCCCAGATGGCCAACGGATCGCCTATATTGTAGATACCCAACCGTATGAATTGACGCTGGGGCTGGAGCTGCGTCTGCTGGAACTCCCTTCTGCTCGTGTACAGGCGATCACGCCGCTCCAGCCCGACACCCCGCCCGCATCGCTGACCACCGAGGAGTGGGTCACCGCTCGCCATGCCGCCAGCCCCATCGAAGACAGGTTCCGCGGCGGTAGTCTGGCCTGGTCGCCCGATGGGCAGCAACTGGCTTTTCTCAGTTTTCACGATGGGGTTTCGTCTGATCTCTATCTTTACCACTTGAGGGATGGCGCGATCAGCCGGCTGAGCGACGGGCCGGCACATGCTTATCAGCTCAACTGGTCGCCCGACGGTCGGTATATTTTTTACACGAGCGCTTCTGGGTTTGACACCAAAGCGCCTTACCAGATTCCCGTCGGCGCGTGGGTAGCGGCCGCCGATGGCAGCGGCAACCGCAGCCTCTACGAGATCGACCCTCAGAGCGCGGGCGAAACCTTTGTGGCGTGGCTGGACGAGAAGACGGTTCTGGTCTATAGTTCTCCGCTCCGTTGTACCCACGTCAATCTACGGACAGTGGATGTAGAGAGCGGCGCCACCCAACTGATCCTGGCCGCTGAGTTTTCGAGCATCGCCTATGATTCCAGGGTGGGCGCTGCCCTGATCAGCGCGTGGTCTTCGCTCCGCTGTAAGCCCGCCGCGCCGCCGGGCATCCATCTCTGGCGCGGCGCGGGCGCTGAGATCAAGCAGCTAGCGGCGACCGAATACTCGATTACACTTGATCCCGCCCGGCCCGGTTGGCTGGTGATGGGTGACAGCTTCTTGCGTGTTAGCCCGGCGGGTGAATTGACCCCCGGCGGCGATATGCCGGAGGTTACCTGCCAGTATCGTTTTGGCCGCGATGTCCTGGCGTGGACCAGCAGCCCCGGCGCCTCGCGCAATCCATTTGCGCCTGGCCTCTGGATCACTCCCTTTGGCGAAGCGCCGCGCCGCATCCACGACCAGGTCTCCCGGATGTTCTTGTGGTCGACGGATGGGACAGCGCTCTATTTTGTGGATGCGCGCGGCGATGGCCTATACCGCGCCGCCGCGCCCGACTTCCGCCCCGTGCGGCTGGGTACGACACCACTGGTGCGCTCACTGCACGGACGGGGCGCAACTGTTGCCTTTCAGGGGTGCGGCTGAGAAGACAGGATGTGATAAGTGAAGAGTGAGGAGTGAGGAGTGGATCATCTATCATTCCTCACTCCTCACTCGTCTTCAAAATGTCAGCTCCCACGTCTCGCCCACCAGGTCGTGGCCAAAGCTGTGATGTGGCTCGGCGTGGACGAGTGAGAAGCCGGCCCGTTCGTAGATGTGGCGGGCCGCCACCAGCACGCTGTTTGTCCAGAGGGTAATCTTGGCATAACCGGCCTGGCGCGCAAAGCGGATACACTCCTCCACCAGCCGGCTGCCGATGCCCAGCCCGCGCGCCTTCGGCTCCACCAGCAACAGACGCAGTTTGGCTATCTCGTCCGATTGTTTGACAAGAAAGACCGAGCCGGCATTTTCACCATCGCGCTCGGCGATCCAGCAACGTTCGTGTTGCGGGTCGAAGTGGTCGATAAAGCCGGCCACGATGCGGGCGACCAGGGCTTCGAACTGCTCGTTCCAGCCGTATTCGGTGGCATAGAGGGCGCCGTGGCGCTGCACCACCCACCCCATATCTCCGGGCTGGTGGGGCCGCAACAAGTACGGGACTCTGCGCTCTGGCGGGTCGCTCAACAGCGTGGTGATGGTCTGCATGGCCTTGACCAGCCGCTCCTGCTCTTCGTCCGCTAGCCAGGCCAACAGGGTGCCAATCTCGTGGTGCGAGCGCGTGTTGATCAAGTCAAATGCCACGTCGCCTTGTTCGGTCAATGTGAGCACGCTCTGCCGGCCATCGGTGGGCGAGGGTTGCTTCTGGAGCAGCCCCTGTTTGCCAAAGCTCCGCAAAATCCGGCTCAGGTAGCCGGGGTCCAACCCTAATTCGTTGCTGAGTTCGGTGGCCGTGCTCGTCTTGCGTTGGGCAAGCTCGTAGAGCACACGCGCTTCGGTCAGCGAGAAAGGGCTGTCGAGCAACCCTTCGCGCAACACGCCGATCTGCCGGGTATAGAAGCGATTAAACCGGCGCACTTCGTCGATTCGTTGGTCGAGTGTGGAGTTCGCCATGTTCGTTTCTCCAAAAGATGGGGCGGATGATGATTGCTATTGTCAATTAAATGATTGGCTTTGTCAAGTTTTTTCCGTTTTTGCTTTTGAATAAATAGGGAGCAAGAAGAACCATGTGGACCCAGGAATCGCTGCTCGAAAGCCTGCGCAAGCACTGTCGCCAAGATGAACGAGTGGTTGCTGCCACGCTCTACGGCTCGTTTGCAGTGGGTGAAGGCGATATTATTAATGTCATCATCTTTGGGCTGAACACCCTGGAACGCGGCGAGCTGGCCCGCAGCCTGGAGATCCTGAGCTTGTGCCACCGCTATCTGCTGTGGATGGCGCGGCTCGTGGAAGCCTCCACCGCCCACTGGCCCACCCCCTCACGCCGGCTGGAACAGGAGGTGAGCCAGGCAAGCTACGAGCGATTCGCCCAATGCACCGCATTCCTGGAACGAGCAGCGCTGCACCGGGCGTACGGTTCCGCATGGACGTGGGGCGTCGAGATGATGACTGGCCTGGCGCAGCACCACCGGCTGGGATTACCTGTACAACTGTTTGATCTTGTGACGCAGCGAATCGACGTTCGTAACAAACAGGGCTGATCCAAGGGCGCCAGCCGAAAGTCTGCGCAAGCGTAGCCAGCAAAGCAAGCAGGCGAACTGTGAGGAAAAGTTACCTGGGCCCAGTTTTTGCTTGCTTCCATACCCGTTCCCCACCCACCTGTTCTGAATACGCACCCACCTGCTGCTCCATCTCGGTGCGGTCGCGCCAGAAGGTGCTGAGTTGCGAGCCAAAGGCGAGGATAGCCTCGATCTTGGCAGCGAGCGCGGCTGCGGTTAAGGGGATCACCTCTGCCTGCCACTCCGTAACCTCGGTGGAGAGGACGGCAGCGAGCGCGCCGGGCTCCTGTGCGTAGGGATAATCTTCGTAATACCAGAGGCGGTTGCCAAAGGCGCGTTCGGCCGCTAGCCGGGTCAGTTGATGATCGACGTGGCGCCCCGCATGCTCAGCGTTGACCCGATGATCGGCGGTGAGCGGGGCGAAAATGCGCCCAGCCGAGGGTAAGTTGCGCAATTGAGCGGCCAACTTGTCGATCAATCCTATTTCCTCCGGGTGCAGACGGTCAAAAATGTCGATATCGGAGCGATAGAACGGCTGGCCCGTGACCGGGTGGAGCCGGTAGATGCAATCTGGTACATCCCAATGGAACGCATCGGCGCCCAGGCGACGGCAGGCAGCCAGGTCTTCGGTGCGGCGGACGGCGACGGCATCGGCGGCCAGCGCCCAGCGTTCATGTAGGCTCTGCGCATAGTCAGAAACAGCGGCGAGGGGTGGGTCACCGGCGGTGATCGTCACGACCAGCACCGATTGGCCCGCTGCTGTGCGCAAGAAGATCTGCCCGCCACAGGAAAGGGCGGCGTCATCTAGATGGGGCGACAGATAAATCGCGTCGTACTGGGAGAGTAGGGACGAACCGGGCATGATTGGGCGTTTCCTTGGTCAGTAGTGTGCAGGTCTGTTTGAATTTCTATCAGAGGAATTTGAGCGGTGGTGAAGCGACTTTGTGGGTTAACCAGCCTGTTCACCGTCGCAAAGTTTACCGTCGCTAACGCGAAAAGGACCAAGTTGTAAATTGGAACAAAGCTTTACCGCCAGTTTGCTTTATGTGTGCTATTTTTATCTATGTGCTATATTTATTATAGTGCGGCTGTTACCGCAAACATGATACCTATCAATATCCAATTCGAGCGACCAGCGACCTATGGCGAACAGTACATTACGGAATCCTTTTTTGCAACGTCTTGCCCTGCTTAGTGTACATACCAGCCCGCTTGCGCCACTGGGTGGTGATAAAACCGGTGGCATGAATGTCTATGTGCGCGAATTTAGCCGTGAACTGGCCCGGCAGGAGGTGCAGGTGGATATTTTCACCCGCGCTACCGATGCGAACCAGCCGTTGGTCGATCAAAGCATCGGCGCCGGTGTACGTGTCATCCACGTGATGGCCGGGCCGCCCCGGGCAATCAGCGTGGATGAGATCGCCAATCATCTGCCCGAGTTTGCTGACGGTGTCTTGCAATTTGCCGCGGCAGAAAAGCTGTCGTATGACCTGATCTATAGCCACTATTGGCTCTCCGGTCTGGTAGCCGAGCAGTTGCGGCGCCGGTGGATGGGGGTGCCCATTGTCCACATGTTCCATACCCTGGGGCACATGAAAAACAAGGTGGCGCAGACCGAGCGCGAACGGGCGTCACAGGAGCGGCTCAACGGTGAGCAGCGCGTTATGCAAATTGCCGACCGCCTCATCGCCCCTACCGAGGCCGAAAGGAGCCAGCTGATCGAGCTATATGGCGCCGATCCGCAGAAGATCGCCGTCATCCCACCTGGCGTCGATCTGAGTCGCTTCCGCAGGATGGGCAAGGAACAGGCCAGAAGTTCGGTCGATCTGCCCGCAGAACGCACCCATATCGTCTTTACCGGCCGGATCGAGCCGCTCAAGGGGATCGATACCCTGCTGCGGGCGACTGCGCTCTTACGCCAGCGCCGGCCAGAGGTCGCAGCCAATGCAAAAGTTACGATCATCGGCGGTGACCCGGCTGCCGTCGAACGTGATACCGAATTGGCCCGGCTGTATGACCTGCGCTGTTCGCTCAACTTGTGCGATCTTGTCGGCTTTGTCGGCGCCAAAGACCAGGATCTGTTGCCCTATTATTTCGCCGCCGCCGACATGGTCGTGATGCCATCGCACTATGAAAGCTTTGGCATGGTCGCCCTCGAAGCGATGGCGAGCGGCACCCCAGTGGTCGCCTCAGAGGTGGGCGGGCTGGCGCACCTGGTTCACCACGGCAAAACCGGGTTGACCTTCCCGGCGCAAGACCCCGAGGCGCTGGCTGCCCGTATAGATGAACTGCTTGCCGACGCCAACCTGCGCCGCCACCTGGGTCTCCAGGCCAGCGCCCACGCCCGCCAATACCGCTGGCCCGCCATCGTGCGACGCCTGGTGGAGGAGGTATTTTGCCCCCTCGTCGAGCGTAGATGTACTGACCCATTAGGTTAGACAGGGCGCTACAGGTGCGATGCACTTGAAAAGTGCGTTGCACCTCCCATTAAACTCCCTAACCTCATGGGTCAATACACGTAGAGCGTAGAACGTTCTACGCTCTACGCTCTACGTTCAACAGTTCAGCGCATAGGTCGATGCCGGGCCGGAAGTGGATGGTTGCCAGGCCGACAGCCTGCGCGCCGGCGATATTGGCGGCGGCATCGTCGATAAAGATAGCCTCGGATGGTTGGCGGCCTAGCCGCTCCAACGTCCGCAAGTAAATGATCGGGTCGGGCTTCATGACCCGCTCGTAGGCCGAGCCTACCACGACATCGAACAGGTCGCTGGCGGGGTCGATGCGAAGTACGGTTTCGTTTAGATCATCCATTGCATTGCTGATGATGGCCGTCTGGTAGCGGGGGCGCAACGAGCGGATGTACGCCAGAAGCTCTGTATCCACCCGGTCGCCCCCCCAGAACAAAGCTCGAAAGTCGCGCAGCCCGGCGTCGGTCAACCCGAAGCGCTGCTGCACCCAGGCCCAGTGCTGCGCCGCCGTGACGGCGCCCAACTGGGCCTGGCGTCCCTGTTCGCTGTTGAGGACCAAGAATTCCGCCTCGCCGGGCCCCAGGCCCAACCGCTCTTCGAGCGCCGCACGCGGGCTGGGGTCCTCGGTGCGAATAAGTACACCGCCAATGTCGAAAATAATTGCCTTGATCATTTCTCTTCCTCATGGAAATTGCGAGGGTAGCAGTCGCTGGATGTTCGCACATAGGTGTGCAAACAGAATCATCCAGACAAGCTGCCACCTTCCCTACAGTCACCTGCCTTGAGTTTGGTTATATCTATCTGGTCAGGTAAACTCGCCCCTTTTTCTGTACGCGCCCATCTGGTCAGCGCCAGTTGCAGCGATGCAGCGCAAATGATAAACTAAAACAAGGTAGAGGATGCAATCGCGAACCCTATTGCCTACGCAGCGCTCGCGATGCCCCTTCTTCCAAAATAGCTTCCGTCTACCAGTCGACCGCATCGAGATAGACAAGGAGGTTTGCCATGCAGTACAAGCGCCTCTGGTCCGTCCTGGCTTTAATGGCAGCAATGGCGCTGTTGATGGCAGCGTGTACCCCT
>QEUW01000290.1 GCA_003577005.1 Chloroflexota bacterium
GGAGGTGCGGCCATGAGATACCGCTTTGTTGAGACCGTACCAGAGACAAAGACGCCTGACGCCGGCGCACCAGTGCGCAGCGTTTTGGGCTGGGTGGTCCTGGCTGTCGTGGGGCTGGTCCTGGTGGCCAGTGTGGCGAACTGGGCCGCCCAGCCAGGGACGCCAGAAACGCCACAGGGCTTTGCACCATTGCCCGGGCTATATCGCTGCGAGGGCGCCGAAGTGTACCCGGTGCAACTGTCGCCGGCTGACATGGCCGCTATCGAAGCGGCCGTAAGTGGGCCGGTACGCTTGCCCATGCGGGTAAGTGGGTGCGTCGGGTTGACCGCCGAAGAGATTGCCCGGCGTGAAGCCAGGAGGGACTGACGATGCTACTACCAATCATCTTTGCCGCTATCACGGCGACGGCGCTCACGAATCTTGTCTTCGTGTCCGCAACGCCCAAGGCGTTGTCTTTGTACGAGCGTTACCGGCTGGCGCGAGTGAGTTTCTGGCTACTGTTTGGGCTGTTGTGGCTGGCGCTTATTCTGACAATTCGGGGGTAAATGATGCACAGTGACCGCCAACAGTGGCTAGACGAGATGCAGGAAGAACAGCGGCGCCGACGTGTGAGCGTGGAAGAACAAAGAGAGATGGGACTTATGCGCTACCCTGGCGGGCCAAACTTCGTACCGGCTGAACGGGTGGAAGTGTTGCCCAGCCATCACGAGGTACACGACCCGTATGCAATGACGCCGGCGCTCGAGGGCGCGCAGATGGTGAGCCATCACCACTACCACCCGAAGGACCGGGCAAGCGCCATGCTGACCAAGACCAGTGCTATCACGCTGGCGCTGGCCATCTTCACCGCGGCGGCGATGCTTATGCTGTCGGGTGCGTTCTGGTTCTTTACCTGGCTGGTCCTGGCATCCATCGAATGGGTGCTTTGCTTCCTTGCCCTGGCTTATCTCGACTACAGAGAGACACCCGCCAGCGTGACGCATAAGAAGCTTGACGGTTATCTTGACCTCATGCGCCGCGAGCAGCGCGCACGACTGCGCCGGCTGTATGGGGACGGTGGGGATTGAACTATGGCGACGATGGAGCGTATTGTAAACCGGGCCGCTGAAGTGGTGGGCGTGTATGGGCATCTGCGTACCACACCGGAGCGAGTAGACGACCTGGCGCTTGCCGCCCTATCCGCCCATGCCGCTATGCAACAGCTAGAACTCTTTGCGCGCTGGTGCTATGAGACGGATGCACACGGGCGCCTATTCCACCTGCTGCCCAGCGGCCAGCTACCCAACGGCAGTTGGGCGCCGTGGGGCTCGAGCGGCAAAAGCGGCGTGACCAGGGCTGACCGCGACACCCTACGCCGCTGGCTACGCATCCTACACGAAAAGCACCACAAGCCGGTATGGTTCTACTACACGGCTCGCCGGCGCTGGTACGTGGACCTCAATACCTATCCTGATTTGCACGCCGCTATCGACTGGCTGAACCGCCATTCAGTCCATCCGCAAGACTGGCTTAACCTGTCTATGCTGGGCCGTGGGAGGTAAGTAGGGGTACGCGGGGGTATGCAATCCGGTGTGTAGGGGTATGCAGCCAGGTACGCGGGGGTGTGCAAATAGGTAGGTAGAGGTATGCAGCCAGGTATGCAAAGGTGTGCAAACTCGACTGCGAAAAGACAATGGGGGGACGTATGGACGTATGGCAGGTTATCATGTACGCGCTCGCGGGCACGCTCATTATCGTGGGTATATGGGGGTTGTGGCGAGTGCGGAGAGAACAGCAGCGATACTATAGCTACTGGAAAGAGCAACACCGGCGCATCGCTGAACGAGAGAAGCGGACAATGAAGGAACTCGACGAGCGTATGAGCGAGTAAAACACCTGTGCTAAAATACAAGCGCCACCCTCAACTTTGGCCGGGTGGGTGTGGCGCTTGCGTGAACTGATTCGCTGCAAGGTGCAGCGGGTGTTGTGCTATCAGGATACCACGCAAGCCGGGCCGGGGCAAGTATGTGTGGGAGGGGGATTCTGTGGGATTTACATTCAGCGAGCTTATCGAATTTCTTTTTTCTGACTGGTGGGCCAACGTCAAAGAGAAACAGGAGGCCAAACAAAAAATTAACCAGGCATTGTGGGATGGAACGATAGACCCTATATGGGCAGCAGAGCGGTTAGGGCTGATTGAGCGCAAAAAACAAAAACCCGGGCCGATACCAATGGCAGATGAGGACAAGATGCTACTGGTCATCGACTTCATTTCATCGGGATTGACACAAGAGGTTTATCGGGGGCTACGGTCTATCAGCAAACACGAGCTGGAATCTTCCTTGCGCTGGGCAAGAGAGAATCCTGATTATTTTCAGGGATTTCCTGGAATCGACAGTGCTACACTAGAGACAATCAGGAAACGTTTACGACGTAGGAGGTGACACGCAATGCGGAATCGAGTAATCGTCCACCTGTTGCCCAGCGAGCGGGCGGCGCTGCTGCAGATGGCAGAGCATGATTTCCGTCCACCGAATGAGCAGATTCGATTGCTCATTATCAGCGAGGCGCAACGACGGGGCATTTTGCCCACCAATGACAACACCAACGCTTCAAGCCGGCAAGCACAGAGCGTTGGTGTTGCAGAGACCGCCCGGTAACGGGCATCACTCAGTATAGGAGCGACAAGCCAATGATACACCAAACCCCACCTGTGGGGCAATACCCACGCACCCAAAACACACCTTTGTACGTCACAGGCCGCGATAAGCCGGTCGCTTTCGTCAACCAGCGGCGCCGGTTGCTCTTCAAGACCGTGGACGGGCGAAAGCACTTCGTGAAAATTCCGCCCGGTATTGCCTTCGATGATGACGTTCTACGCCAGGCCGGGGAGCTGGGCGCAACTGACATCGAAGTGACTGACGGGACCTCGCCACACCGGGACACCTACCGCACGGGGCTTTCAACGTTCCTGCGTCATGCCGAAGTCGTCAACCGGGGGCATGGGCGGCAGTTGGTCTTGCGGTTCACCTACTGGCGGAAGAACGGGGCGCCCAGCGAGATAGAGCGGCAGGCAGAGCAGCAGGCGGCCAAACAGGCGGCGGCCAGTGTGGTGCAGTTGGGGCTGTTCGGGGGTGGGCTATGAACTACTCATCAATCAAGGAACTCGCCAAGCTGCACAAATGCCGGGTGACAGACCTTATTGCACTGGCGCCGAACAATGACCCATTCTACGCCGGCACGCCGGGGGATTGGGCCGTTGGTGAATGGTTTTCCGAACTGTGGCAACGCTTTGGCTATGGGTACGGTGTGCATATCCGCCGCGTTCACTACCAGATTATCAGCCAGGATACACCGGTTCTGATGCCTAATGGCTTGCCATACGAGAATACGGAGACCTGTTGGAACTTTCTTAGCCAGGCAAGCAAGATGGCTCGATACCTTGACCTGGTTGACCCTGGTGCGTTTGTTGACCGGCGCAACCCTGAACCGCACGTGTTTGCGGTTCACGCACTGGCCGAGCCGTCTATCGATGTGCATAACTACTCCTGGGGCGCCGCCGACTTCCCCAGCTTCCCCGACCTGCCCGATTACTACATCCACAACTATGAGGGGCAGCAACGCTATCACCTTGAAATCTGGTGCGAAAAGTCAACGATGAATGATGCACTGCTTCCCCTGTGCGGTCACTATCGCGTCAATCTTGTGACCGGTGTTGGGGAAATGTCCATCACATCTGTTTTGGAGCTGACCCGGCGCATGAATGGTAAGCCGGTTCGCATCTTCTATGTGAGCGACTTCGACCCAGCCGGGCAATCGATGCCCTGTGCTGTGGCGCGCAAGGTGGAATACTTCCAGCACAAACACGGGGACGACGCTGACGTGATGCTATTCCCCATCGTGTTGACTGCTGAACAGGTGCAGCAATACCGGTTGCCACGAACGCCCATCAAGGAAACAGAGAAGCGGGCCGGGCGCTTTGAGGAGCGTTACGGCGCCGGCGCTGTGGAGCTTGACGCACTGGAGGCGCTGCACCCCGGCGAGCTTGCCAGGGTTCTACGAACAGAGATTGGCCGGTACTATGACCGGGCTTTGGATGACCGGGTATTCGATGCAAAAGCAGCGTTGAGCAACGAACTGGACAACATCCAGCAAGCTGTTATCGATGCGCACCAAGACGAAATCGATGCGCTCAAGGCTGAATACGAAGCTATCCGGGCCGAATTCAGGCAGCGCATGGGCGGTTATGGGCGCCGGCTGGAATCGTTATGGCAAGCCATCAGTGATGAACTTGAGGAGGCGACGCCAGACATAGACGATTACCCCGTGCCAGAAGCAGACGAGGCCAACGAGCGACCGGGCGCCCTGTACGACAGCGAGCGGGATTATCTCGACCAGATGACCCACTACAAACGCCACCAGGGGAAAGACGAGGCGCAGCCGTGACCATTGCAGCGCAGACCACCACCGACCGTACGAACGGTAAGCCGCCGCCCGGCAAGCCAAAGACAGAGCATATTGCGGCGCACATCTTTGACGCTCTGCTTGCCATCAATCCAGACCCTGACGTGTTTGAACTGACGGTGCTCATGAAGGGCCGGGGGCGTGACTATACTCAGAAGGGTTACTTCAACGACCGCGCCGCCCTGGCGCTAGCCGCTGCCCAGCACACGTTGAAACCAGGTAGCAAGGCAATCTATGTCAACCTTCAGGACATCAAGCCTGAGTGTTTGCACAGGGCACACAACAAGATGCTCGACGGCGTGCCGGCGGTCACGGCGGCGGATGTAACCCGCTACCGCAATTTTCTGATTGACGGCGACCGTGACGGAGTAAAAGGCATCAGCGCGACCGAAGAGGAGCGGGCGAAGATTCGGGAAACAATCCTGGCTATCCGTGAATTTCTAGTGCATGAACTCGACTGGCCAGACCCACGGTTCGAGGCCGACAGCGGGAATGGCTATCACGATGATTGGCGACTCGACTTACCCGCCACCAAAGAGAATCAAGACCTGATTGCACGGTGTTACAAGGCGCTCAATCAGAAATTTGGTTCTGACGTGCTATCTATCGACGCAAGCCTGGCAGACCCTAACCAGCTAATCAAGCTATACGGCACAAAGTGCAGAAAAGGCGACGATACACCAGAACGGCCGCATCGTTTCTCTAAGCTGCTCAACACCTACGAAACTGAACCGGTCACGCTTGAGCAGCTGCAAGCCCTGGCCGCCCTGTATGTTGAACCGGCAACCGACAAGAAGACCGGGAAGCAGCGCACCTACTGGAAGGCCGGCGCGCCAGAAGCCGTTGAAGCATGGGCCGAAGGGCACGGGCTGACCCTGGGACCGCGCACTGCTGACAGTCATCCGCAAACCGGCAACGGTCACAAGTGGCGGGTTGATTGCCTGACCTGTGACGGGGTACATACTGACGGCGCCGCTATCATCCTGAATGGTTCGGGCTATCTGAAATACAGATGCCACCATAACAGTTGCGCAGATAAAAGCGAAGCTGACGCGCTGGCAAAGTATCCGCCGCCGGCAGCCAGGCGCAAAGCTCAACCGAGCCTCTCCCTAGATGAGATTCTCGCCAAAATTGCCGCGCTGGGCGCTGACACAACGTTGGACGACAACGCCAGGCTGCAACGGCTTGTTGATGAGATAGCGGGGCCTGTGGAGCAGCTAGACAAGGCACACCATATCGCCGTTGAACTGGCTTTGGTCGAACACTTGAAACTTAGCCAGAAGAAGGCTGAACGCTTCACCGCCGCTTGTCGCCAGCGTGCAAAGCAAGCGGCCAAGCAGACAAAGGCGGATGCCCGGCAAGCCCGGCAAGCGAAACGGCCAGTCAGCGAAAAGCCAGCCATTGACCTGGCAGACCGCCAGCTTTCAGGCGTTGTTGCAGACGCACTTGCCGCACTGGTGCAGCGCAACGAGCGCACGCCTGCCGAACCGTTGGTTTACGTTCGGGGCGGCGCCCTCACTCGAATCGTACGCGATGAATCTGGCGCACCAGGTACACAAATCTTGAGCGCCGGCGCTGTGCTCCACACGCTTGCTGAAGTGGCCGATTGGGTGAAGATAAGCGTTGACGATGACGGCAACGAGTTTATCAAATCGGAGTTCCCGCCCCTGGACGTAGTGCGCAGCGTGGCGGCTATGGGCGAGTGGCCTGGTTTGCCACCCCTTGAGGGCGTTGTCAACGCACCGACCTTTGCGCCAGATGGTACCCTGCACGACAAACCAGGCTACAACCCAGTAACAAGATTGTTCAATGCTTCAGGTCTCAAACTAGGCAATACAACGCCCGCACCAGAGGCCATCAAGTGGGCAAAAACTCTGATTCTTGAGGATTTGCTAGGCAACTTCCCGTTCAAGGACGAGGCCAGCAAAGCACACGCCGTTGGCTTGCTCCTGCTTCCCTTTGTGCGACCAATGATTGACGGGCCTACACCGCTGCATCTTATCGACTCGCCAACCCCGGGCACGGGCAAAGGGCTGCTGACAAGCGCCTGTGCGCTCCCTGCTACCGGCCGGGACGTTCATTCGATGGCGCCCGGTAAGGATGAAGATGAGTGGCGTAAGCGGCTAACCAGTACGCTGCTTTTGGGTGGAACCCACATCAGCATTGACAATATCAGAGAGCCACTCGACAGCGGTGTACTCGCCAGCGTGTTGACCCAAGAGTACATCGAAGACCGGGTTTTGGGCAGCAGCCAGACGGTTCGCTTGCGCGTACGCACAATCTGGTGCGCCAACGGCAACAACATCACCCCATCTGACGAAATTGCCCGGCGCTCCATCTGGATTCGACTCGATGCCAACACAGAACGACCCTGGGAACGAGACGGTTTCAAACACCAGAATCTACGGACCTGGGCGCTTGCGAACCGCGGCCAACTGGTTACTGCGGCTGTGACGCTTGTCCGGGCCTGGATGGCCGCTGGTCGCCCGGTGTGGAGCGGAAAAAACAAGGGGAGCTATGACGCATGGAGCCAGGTGATTGGCGGAATCCTACAGACCGTCGAAATCCCTGGTTTTCTCGCCAACGAGGCTGAACTGTTCGACACAACTGTCAGTGATGCCGAAGTGCTGCGCGAGTTCGTTGCTGCCTGGTGGAATCAGTACGCTGACAGCCCCGTCACGAGCGGCGAACTGTTCAAGCTGGCAAGTTATCCTGACCACAAACCAGATGACCCGCTACAAGCCGCCCAGCAAACCGCGGAATGGCATGGACTGCTTGATGGCGTCTTGGGCAACGGCAACCAGCGCAGCCGCCAGACTCGCTTGGGCAAACTATTGGGCACATCGAAAGACAAGGTTTTTGGCGAGTACAAAATTCAGAAATTGTCACCTAGTGCAGGCAACCCGCGGTGGAGCTTGGTGAACGTTGGTGGTGAACGTGCCGACCAACGTTCACCACACTCGCAGCCAGCCGTACCAGTGGTAGACGATGATTATGCGAAAGACATGGTGAACGTTGGTGAACGTTATAGCCCCCTGGATACGCGTCACGCGAGAATTTCCCCCCCCACCAATCATACTGAGGGGGAAAATAATAACTCTACACACGCAACGACCGCCGAACGTTCACCAACGTTCACCAATACACCTGTAGAACGTTCACCACACGTTCACCACCACCACGACGAAAGTGAGGTTGTGACATGGACGTTGTGACTTTGCTGGCGCAAGCGGCGGTTGTGGGGGTGAAGGTGACGCTTGCCGGGGGGCGGTTGGAGGTGACAGGGCGCAACACGCCAGAAGTAGCGGCGCTTATAGGGGAGTTGGCACAGCACAAAGCAGAGGTAATCGCCCATCTGTGTGAGCCGGTTGTCGAGCCGTTGCCAAAGTCACCGTTTTCTCGGGAAGATGACATTGCGGCGAGCCACCAGCGCATGGCAGACCAGTTACGGCGAGCCGGCTACGATGAAGCTGCGGTAGCTATATTCTTAAAGCGGATAAACCGATGCTAGAGGCTTACCGTGGTATAATGTTCGCATAAGGTTTGTACGGACTTATACAACAGGGGGCTGCATGTATGGCGGTACTACGTGACCCACGCAACAGCTACGACGGACTCGTGAGCGAATTGGCCGAGCACTTGCGGACCATAGCACAGGAAGCAAAGCAGGGTGACGCAGACTCGCAACAGTGGCTAATGGCCGCGTACCCTGGTCACTGGCTGTTGTTCCAACGACACTGGAGCGGAGCGCCGAACAGACAGCGCAGGGAGATAGCAGGACGCCGGCGGTGAGAGGGCCAGGGGTGACGGTGAGGGGGGAGGGGTGGTCAAATCTCTACGCACGCCATCCGACAGACCGTCCGGGCTGTCTCACGTTCGCAAAATGGAGCGTTCGCTTTGAAAAAACAGGCACCTAAACATCTAAGTCGAGAGGCCAAACTATGGTGGCGCCGGCTCATCGACGAGTACGGTATCGACGATAACGCCGGTCTGCTTCTGGTCCAAACGGCCATGGAGTCCTTCGACCGGATGCGGGCAGCACAGGCGGCCATCGAAGCGGACGGGGCCACGGTCAAGGACCGCTTTGACCAGCCAAAAGCGCACCCGCTGCTGTCTGTGGAGCGTGACGCCCGAGCGCAAATGCTGGCGGCGCTGAAACAACTGAATTTGGACCTGGAGCCGTTACGTGACGGTCCAGGCCGGCCACCAGGGAGATAAACATGCCGACAAAACGCACCCGGCGCGCCAGAGGACGCCGTGTATTGACGCTAGATGCGCTCGACCTGGGGGATATACTCGACCTGATGGCCGGCTGGCGCCCGCCGCGTAGCGAGTTTGAGCGCTCCCGTAGCCGTTGGCAGACGTGGAAAGAGTATCTGGGCGACTGGACGGCCGTACGTGACCAGGTGCCACACGACGATATGTGGTGGGCAGACGGTGAACCGCCATTTGCCGAGCAGGTATACCGGCTGTACGGCGCCGGTGGGCCGCCTGAAGACGCCACCTATGAGGACGTGAAGGCGGCGCTTAGTGAGGCCGAAGAGCGAAGCGCAGAGGAATTGTTAGCATCTTTGGACGCATGACGATGACACTTGACAACATGATTGGCGAACGTTGCACCCTGATAGCGCACCAGCGCGACGGGGAACGCCTGACCTTTGACGACGTGGAGTTTAGCGCATTCGACGCTTTTGGCGTGCTGGTCAGCGTGGACAGCGGCGCGAGCTGCTTTCTACCGTGGGCCAGCGTGGAGGGTATTTTGTTCCGTTCTGATGACGGCCGGGATAAGGTCGCAGCAGATTTACTGTCCTTCTTGGACGAAAGGTAACACGCAATGAGTAAGAAGATGCATCCATCCGTGGAGCAAAGACACCGTGAGCTTGTGGGCCTGGAAGGCCTGATTGAGTCCGACCTAGCTGACCGGCTTAGAAAGCGGGGCGTTCCACAGAAGGTCCTGGCAATGATCCTGCGCAGCGCAGCCGGCAAACTGGCCTATGCGCTGGGTGAAGATTTGGACGAGTACTTGCGCATGGAGCGCCGGCCGGGAAGTTACCAACAGTCGAAAATGGAGATTCGCTAATGACCATCTTGACCACCATCATCGAAGCGCCGGCGAAATTGTCGCGCCGGGCAAAAGACACCGTAGAGAGACCACGGCACGTTGTCGAGTGGGAAGAAGCGCACGCGCAGGAGAAGAAGCGCCTGGCCGAACTTGACGCACAGCTTCAGACGCCTGACCTTGACGCCAAGATTGAAACGGCGAAAAAGGGGATTGCAGACCGGCAAGCCAGGCTGAAAGAACTGGAGCTTGACTTGCTGGCCAGCACAGCCGAAGCACCCAGCACCGACCTCGAGGCGGAAACGCAGCGGGCAATGGCGCAGATAGCACACCAGCGCGCAACCGAGCGGGTTATCAGCGCTATCAGGGCTGAAATTCAGCCGCTCGAGCAGCTGCTTGGCGAGCTGGTCGAAGAGCGCCGGCGTACCAAGCTGGCATATCTGGCCGAACGTATCCGGGCCGCTGACCAGGCGATTGCCGATGCGCTCTATGTTGCGTTTCGGGAGGCCGAAAAGCGGCAAACGCTGGTGCAACGCCATACGGAGCTGAACGGGCGCAACACCTGAGCGATATTCATGGTTTAAGCGCCCATCTGCCGGGGGTGGATGGGCGCACACGAAGGAAGCATTCATGCTCACAATTCAAATTAGCGCCGGTGACAAGGTGCGTCTCTACTGCGACGATACGAAGATGACGGCCATCCTTGACGCCTGGGCGAAAGAACACGGCAAGAAAGACGGCTTTCCCTGTGCCGGCTATAGCGCCAAATTTGACGCCGACGCCTACGACCTGACCCCGGCGCAACTGTTGGAGTTTCTAGCTGCCCGGCTGGGTGGCACCGGGGCCAGCCAAACAGCCCAGCCCGCGGCCACACACCGCACCAAGCAGCCTATCAGCGAGGCGCAACGGGCCGCCCGGCGCGAGAACGCACGTAAAGCCAG
>QEUW01000291.1 GCA_003577005.1 Chloroflexota bacterium
TCGGTAATGACGCCAGCGCCGACGGTGCGACCGCCTTCGCGGATGGCGAAGCGGCTGCCGGTCTCCAAGGCCACGGGCGAAATCAGCGACACCTTCATGTTGATGTTGTCGCCCGGCATCACCATCTCCACCCCCGCCGGCAACTCGATGCTGCCCGTGATGTCCATGGTGCGCAGATAGAACTGCGGCCGATAGCCCTTGAAGAAGGGCGTGTGCCGGCCCCCCTCCTCCTTCTTCAGCACATAGACCTCGGCCATAAAATCGGTGTGCGGCGTGATGCTCCCCGGCTTGGCCAGCACCTGCCCCCGCTCCACATCGGTGCGCTCGATGCCCCGCAACAAACAGCCCACGTTGTCCCCGGCCAATCCCTGGTCCAACAGCTTGCGGAACATCTCCACCCCCGTCACCGTCGTCCGCCGCGTCGGCGCCAGCCCCACGATCTCCACCTCTTCCATCGGCTTGACCGTGCCCCGCTCGATGCGCCCCGTCACCACCGTCCCGCGACCCTTGATGCTGAACACATCCTCGATCGGCATCAAGAACGGCTTGTCCGTCTCCCGCACCGGCGTCGGTATGTACTCGTCCACCACCCGCATCAACTCCCAGATCGGCCCATACTCCGGCGCCTCCGGGTCCGTGCTCGTGCTCTCCAGCACCTGCAACGCACTCCCCCGCACAATCGGAATGTCGTCGCCGGGGAAACGGTAGCTCGTCAACAACTCCCGCAACTCCAACTCCACCAACTCCAACAACTCCTCGTCGTCCATCATGTCCACTTTGTTCAGAAACACCACCATCGCCGGCACTTCCACCTGCCGCGCCAGCAAAATGTGCTCCCGCGTCTGCGGCATCGGCCCATCCGGCGCTGCGACCACCAGAATCGCCCCATCCATCTGCGCCGCCCCCGTGATCATGTTCTTGATGTAGTCGGCGTGCCCCGGACAGTCCACATGCGCATAGTGCCGCTTCGCCGTCTGGTACTCCACGTGTGAGATCGCTATCGTGATCCCCCGCGCCTTCTCCTCCGGCGCATTGTCGATCTGCTCGAACTTACGGAAGTCTGCCCACCCCTTCAGCGACAACACCTTCGTGATCGCTGCCGTCAACGATGTCTTCCCGTGGTCGATGTGCCCGATCGTCCCCACGTTCACATGCGGCTTCGTCCGCTCAAATACCGCCTTCGCCATCTACACTGGCCCTATCGCCTGACGACAGCCACCAATGCAGCGCAGGTAAAAAAATGGAGCCCATGACCGGGATCGAACCGGTGACCTCATTCTTACCAAGAATGCGCTCTGCCTACTGAGCTACACGGGCTTGTCGATTTTGGATTTTTGATTTTAGATTTTGGATTCTCTCAACTATCATCCAAAATCCAAGATCGACAATCTAAAATCAAAAGTGGGCGGGGGCGGATTCGAACCACCGTAGGCGTCGCCGGCTGATTTACAGTCAGCTCCCTTTGTCCACTCGGGCACCCGCCCATATTCGATTGTTAATACCGGCAGCAGGCTCTCGCCTCGCCGGCCAGAGCCGACGAACGGACTTGAACCGTTAACCGGCTGTTTACAAAACAGCTGCTCTGCCGATTGAGCTACGTCGGCGTACGAACCACCCCAACCAACCTAAAATCTCTTTGGCATCCTTGTGGTTAGCTCGTAACCCTGCAAATTATACCACAAGCGCTATTTAGGTCAAATCTGTGGATAGTCGGTCAGCAAAAGCGCGACGGAGACGAGGCTTTTTGAAAAAGCCTTGCTTCTCTTTGACATTCCAAACGGATGATGTAGTATGGTGCGCCAAGATGCCTTTTTCCACCCTCTTCTCTCATCATCATATGTAATATGTAGGAGGAGCAGCATGGCCGAAGTGCGCGGGATGTTGACACTCGCACAGCTTGCCGAGCAGGTGCAGCATGGCGCCATCGATACAGTGCTTGTCGTCTTCACCGACCTCTACGGACGTTTTATGGGCAAGCGCTTCGACGCCGAATTTTTTGTCGAGGAGATCGCCCACCACGGCACCCACGGCTGTGATTATCTGCTGACGGTGGATATGGAGATGGAACCGGTGCCGGGCTATCGTTTCGCCAATTGGGAGCGCGGATACGGCGATTTCCATCTCGTCCCCGACCTGACAACCCTGCGCATTGCCAGTTGGCTCGACCGTACCGCGCTCGTTCTGTGCGATGTCGAGAACGAACAGGCCCACGAAGCAGTCGCGGTGGCGCCCCGCACACTGCTGCGCTGCCAGCTCGACTATGCTGCCGCCCTTGGCTACCATGCCAAAGCCGCTTCAGAACTAGAATACTTTATCTTCCAGGATTCCTACCGCGACGCTGCCACCAAAGGCTACCAGGGGCTGACACCGGCCGGCTGGTACATCGAAGATTATCACGCCCTGCAAGGGGCGCGCGAGGAAGCATTCAACGGCACGGTACGCCGCCACCTGCGCAACTCCGGCATCCCGGTAGAAAACTCTAAGGGCGAATGGGGGCTGGGCCAGCACGAACTCAACGTCCGCTATGCCGATGCGCTCACCATGGCCGACCGCCACGCCCTCTACAAACAGTGTCTCAAGGAGGTGGCTGACCAGATGGGGATCAGCGTCACCTTTATGGCAAAGTTTGCCGCCAACGCTGCCGGGTCGAGTTGCCACATTCACCTGAGCCTCTGGCGCGGTGACGACAACGCCTTTGCCGGCGACCAGGAGTTTGGACCTGTCCGTTGCAGCGACACCTTTCGCTGGTTTTTGGGCGGCTGGCTCCATCATCTACCCGAGTTAATGGTCTTTTATGCGCCGACCATCAACTCCTATAAACGCTATCAGGCCGGCTCGTGGGCGCCCACCCGCATTGCCTGGAGCTACGACAATCGCACCGCCGGTTTCCGGGTTGTGGGTCACGGCAAGAGCTTGCGCATCGAGTGTCGCGTCCCTGGTGCGGACTGCAACCCTTATCTGGTCTACGCCGCCGCCCTCGCCGCCGGTCTCGATGGGATCGCCAGCCAGATCGAGCCGCCCGCCGTCTTCACTGGGGATGTCTACGCCGCCCAACACCTGCCGCGCATCCCGTTAAGCCTGCGCGCCGCTACCGATCTCTTTGAGCAGAGCGCCTTTGCCCGCCAGGCTTTTGGCGAAGAAGTGGTTGAGCATTACACCCATTTCTTCCGCATGGAGCAGGCGGCGTTCGATACTGCTGTGACGGACTGGGAACGCAAGCGCTATTTTGAGCGGATTTGAAGCACACAGAGGAGACACAGAGAGCACAGAGCCTTTTCTTTTTCCTCTGCGTGCTCTGTGCAATCTCTGTGTACTCTGTGTTGCGCTTTTTTCTGGATTAAAGGGGATGCTTCAGATGAATGCGCCATTGATCGGCATTACAACCTATGGCCGCGACGAGAACAACGCCTTTTCGCTACCGGCGGCTTATGTGGATGCGGTGCGGCGGGCCGGCGGCATCCCGGTGTTGATTCCGCCAGGCGAGCCAAATCTGGACGAGTTAATGGCCCGGCTCGACGGCCTGATCCTGGCCGGTGGCGGTGACCTCGACCCGGCGCTCTATAACGGCAAACACCACGAGACGATCTACATGCTCGACCCGGAACGCGACGGCAGCGAACTGGAGATGGTGCGACGCGTTGTCCAGAGCGAACTGCCCACGCTTGGCATCTGCCGCGGCGCCCAGGTGATCAACGTGGCGCTGGGCGGCACGCTCATCGAGCATCTGCCCGATGAAGTGGGTGAAGAGGTTGCCCACCGCCTGCCGCCACGACAGCCTACCCGCCACCGGATCACGCTTGAGACGGATTCGCGGCTAGCAGGCCTGCTGGACGCCGAAGAGGTCGAGGCGGCCTCATGGCATCACCAGGCGATCCGCCGGCTCGCACCGGGTCTCGACGTTGTGGCGCAAGCGCCGGATGGGACGGTCGAGGCCGTCGAGAAACGCGATCATCCGTGGCTGATTGCTATCCAATGGCACCCCGAACTCACCGCCGCCGATGACCCGGTGCAGCAGCGTTTGTTCGACAGGCTGGTGGAGGCGGCGCGCAGGCGGCAGAATCAAGAGACGAAGAGAATGGGAGATTGAGGAGATTTGAGAGGTTGAACCGCCATCACAGGTCGTAAATCTCCCCAATCCCTTTAAGTCGCTCTAAATCTCGTACAGCACCAATACGCTGAAAGGACGATCATGCGTTTACAAGACAAAGTCGCTCTCATCACCGGCGCCGGGGGTGGAATTGGCCGCCAGACGGCGCTCTTGTTTGCTCAAGAAGGCGCCAGCATCGTTGTGGTGGATGTCAACGACCAGGCCGGCGAAGAGACGGTGCAGACGGTACGTGCCGCCGGTGGGCAGGCCGCCTATGTACACGCCGATGTCTCCAAAGCGGCCGACGCAGAATCGATGATCCGCTTTGCCGAAGAGAGCTATGGCCGGCTCAACGTGCTCTTCAACAATGCTGGCATCAGCCACGCCCGTGACGACGACGCCATCAACACCGAACTCGACGTGTGGGATCTGACCTTTGAGGTCAATGTCAAGGGCGTCTTTCTCGGCTGCAAGTATGGTATCCCGGCGCTACGGCGGGCAGGTGGCGGTTCGATCATCAACACGGCGTCATTTGTGGCGCTGGTGGGTGCGGCGACACCGCAACTGGCCTACACGGCCAGCAAGGGCGCCGTACTTTCGATGACGCGCGAACTGGCCGTGATCCACGCCCGCGAAAACATCCGCGTCAACGCGCTCTGCCCCGGTCCACTCAACACCGAACTGTTGATGAAGTATCTCAACACGCCGGAGAAGAAACAGCGCCGGCTGGTTCACATCCCCATGGGCCGTTTTGGCGAGGCCAAGGAGATCGCCTACGGAGCGCTCTACCTGGCGTCGGATGAGTCTTCGTTTGTCACCGGCACCGAATTTCTGGTCGATGGGGGGATCACCGCCGCATATGTGACGCCGGAGTAGGGGTAGCGTCTCCGGTCTGTTTTGCGTTTTGCCGCGAAGGATTTAGCGCCTCTCAGCGATTAACATAACAAGAAGGTGATCCACGCAACAAACGGGGCCGAAACGTTGCACGGCATCTTCTCTCATGGTTTCCTCCTTTTGGTTGAGGGGCCCGGCAATGGCGCCGGGCTCCTTTTTTTGTCTACTCGACCCATTCAAGCCCATCCGGCTCATCGGGGCCGACTTCGTAGAGCGCGGCGCCGCGGCGGCGACCGGCCGGGAGTGCGGTGCGGGTAGCGTCATCCTCGTCGACTGTCAGTTCGGCCAGCTTCGCCTCGTCGAAGACGATACCGTTGCCGGGGCGGTCGCCCAGCACGATCCAGCCGTCTTCGATGCGGGTGTCCACGCTCATGCCCACGGTGCGACCGGCGTTGAAGACCTCCATCCAGATGTGGTTGGGGAGCGCGGCGGCAAAGTGGGCCATGTAGCTGCCGGGGCAGTTCATCACCGACACCGGGATCTCAAACGAATAGGCCAGGTCGGCTACGATCAACCCACCGGTGATGCCACCGGCGTTGGTGCCGACCTGGATCACATCGACCGCGTTGTTGGCGACCAGCGGCATATATTCGCTCACGTCGTCCAGGTTTTCACCGGTGGCGACGGCGGCGCGCACCCCCTGCGAGACCTGGCGCAGACCACGGTAATCCCACCGCCGCGCCGGTTCCTCGACCCAGAAGAGATCGTACGCCTCTTCAAAACGGCGGATATGACGGATCGCCTGTTTGGGTGACCAATATTCGTTGGAATCGATCATGAGCGCCGGTCTTTTGCCCGAGGTTGCCAGGGCATCATGCATGATGCCGATCCGCCGCAGGTCGGCGTCGGGGTCCAGCCCAACCTTGAGTTTGCCAGCAAAGACACCTTTACCGGCCATTTCAGTGTAGAATGCCCGTAGCTCGTCTTCAGAAAGGGGCATGTCAAGGCCGCTGGCGTAGGCGCGCACCCGCCGCGACGCGACGCCTAACGTCTTCCAGAGGGGCTCGTTATTGGCTTTGGCCTTCAGATCCCAGAGGGCCACGTCGATGGCGGAAATGGCGTCGTTGACGAGGCCACGGTTGTTGCCTTTGAAGACCCGGTTGACCATCAACTGCCAGAGACCGCGCACCCCGCGCGGGTCTTTGCCCTTGAGCAGGTTTTCGACAAAGGAATGAATGTGGGCACGGGCGCTCGTCGAACCGAGTGAGACACCGGTCAATCCTTCGTCGGTGTCGATAAAGACGGCCATGTGAGTTGTCTGGCGCCAGCCGCGCGGGCTGTTGGCGTCGCCCAAGGAACGCTTCATCTCAAAATGGTAGATGGCGGTGCGTACGCCGGTGATCTTCATGATTCCCCCTATTGTCTTGAAAACAGATCGCAGATACACCCGGTAGCCGTGCGGGCGCGACTGATACCAACAAATGAAACTCTGTGCAAGCTGCGTAATCTGTGGATGATCTCTATCTTGGACTATAATACAGCGCAGATAAAGCGTCCAAATCCGCCGGCAATGGATTATGAACCGTACTCAACAGTTGTTACGTTCGTCCGCATTGGTCCTCTTTCTATTTGGGCTCAACAAGATCACCGGTTTTGGCAAACTGTTGCTGATGACGGCGCAATTTGGCGCTGGCGCCGAGGCCGATGCGTTTACAGCGGCCAATCAGTTGCCCGAACTCTTTGATACCATGCTGGCCGGCGGTGCGCTGGCAGCGGCGCTGATCCCGGTCTATTCGGGTTACCTGATCCGCCAGCAGCGCACAGAGGCTGTTGCAATGGCGAATACCGTCGTGACGCTGACGCTGCTGGTGATGGGCGCGATTGCCGGGTTGGCGGCCTGGTTTGCGCTGCCGCTGACCCGGTACCTATTGGTTCCCGAATTCTCACCCGAACAGCAGGCGCTGACCGCCGATTTGATGCGCATCCTGCTGCTCTCGATGATGCTCTTTAGCATCGGCAGCATCTTTTCGAGCCTTTTGCACGCGCATCAGCATTTTTTTACACCTGCGTTGGGTACAGTTCTGCTTGACCTGGGGCAGATCGTGGGGCTCTATTTTCTGGCGCCCTACCTGGGGATCTATGGTGTGGCATGGGGCAGCGTCATCGGTGCGCTGCTGGCCTGGGGGGTCCAGGTACCAGCCTTTTGGCGGGTGCGCGTGGCGGACCGGCTCCAGATCGCGTGGCGGCTGGCCGGTCTACACGAGGTGGCACGGCTGATGGGGCCGCGCATCGTCACACTGGGGGTCGTTCAAGCTGTCGATCTGGTCTTTATCCGGCTGGCGTCTCCCTTGCCCACCGGGAGCATTGCCGCCTACTACTATGCGCTGTTGATTATGGTCGGCATGCCCAAATCACTTTTTGGTGGCGCCATTGCAACGGTCATCTTTCCGACGCTGGCCGAACAATACAACCGGGGCGACCGCTCTGCCCTCAGACGGTTGGTCGAGCAATCGCTCTACGTCGTGTGGGCGCTGGTCGTACCGGGCGCCGTTGGGCTCCTGGTGTTAGGACCGGCGGCAGTGGCTTTTCTGTTGCAGCGCGGTGCGTTCGACGCCGAAGCAACGGCGCTAGTCTATTTGCTGTTGGCCATCTTTAGCGTTCGCCTGCTGGGTGAAACGACACAGGATATTTTGGCGCTCCCTTTTTATGCGCGCCACAACACGCGGGTTCCCATGTGGGTCAGTGTGGGATGGGCGGTGGTCAACGTCGGATTGTGTTATGGGTTAGTTGGGCCATTGGGCATCTACGGGTTGGCGCTGGCGGCGACGCTGGCGGTAGTGGCGGCAACGGTGGCGCTCTACACGCTCAACCGTTGGGAGAGTGGTGGCTTTGAACCTGCCCGGCTGGGCGGAAACCTGGGACGGATCTTGCTGGCTTGTGGTGGGATGAGCGGTGCCGTGTTGGGCATCCGCCAACTGGACCTGGAGACGGTACCGTACCTGGTGGTGGCGATCAGCAGCGGCGGCGTGGTCTATGGGGTGCTCTTTTTTCTGCTTGGCGGGCGCGCCCTGCTTGGGCAACTGGCGCCCACCTTACCAAAGCGGCTGATCGTACGACAACGAGAAGGAGTCTGATTCGCATGACAACAGGTGAGATCGAACAGCGGCTGGGCAAGGCGCTCTGGCGCATCTATCGCCGGCCCGAACGGCCCGCAGCGTGGGTGAACGGTGGTAATTTACCCTGGAACGATCCTGCGTTTTCGCAGCGGATGTTACGGGAACATTTAGACCAATCACACGGCGCCGCCTCGCGTAAGGACGGCGAACGCGCTTTGCAGATCGACTGGCTGTGGCGGAAGCTGGCGTTGCAGCCAGGCATGAGGCTGCTCGATGTGACCTGCGGACCGGGCCTCTACGCCGTCGAGTTCGCCCGCCGCGGCCTCTTTGTAACAGGGATCGATTTCAGCCCGGCGTCGATTGCCTATGCGCGAGAACTGGCTGAACGCGAAGGGGTGGCGGAGCATTGCACCTTTATCGAGCAAGATGTGCGTCTGGCAACATTTGGCGATACTTATGACGCTGCGCTCTTTCTCTACGGGCAACTAGCTGTTTTCCCCAAAGAGGAGGCGCAGACCTTGCTGGCGCAGATCGCCCAGGCGCTCAGACCAGGCGGGCAGCTTGCCGTCGAGTTGCTGGATCAAGAACGCGTCGATAAGAAGGAGAGCACGTGGTGGTACACCGATGACACGGGTCTGTGGGGCGACGCACCCTTTCTCCACCTGGGCGAACGGTTTTGGGATGCCGAACAGGCGCTCTCCATCGAGCGCTTTACGATTGTGCATCTGGAAACCGGCGCCCTGGATGAGGTCATCCTATGTGACCAGACCTACGCAATCGAGACCACGACGGCGCTGATGCAGCAGGCCGGCTTTGCAGCGGTAGCGGCGTATCCGGCATGGGATGGCGTGCCTTTGTACGACGCGGGAGAATGGGTGGTCTACCTGGCCCAGACTAGAAAAATACAGGAATAACCCTGAGCACCTACCTGGGAGCGATAGCCGGTAAAGCGCAGGCTGCGCTTACCGGCTATCGCTCAGACCTGAAATAGCTGAATCAGATTCCCGCAGGTGTCCTCGAATACAGCAACGGTGGTCATGCCCAGATTGGTAGGCTCCATGTTGAAGACCACACCCAAGTCTTTCAATCGTTCATATTCTTGCTGAATATCATCCACCGCAAAAGATGCCAATGGAATTCCCTGCTCGAAGAGAGCCTTTTGATAGACTTGGGCAGCCGGGTTGCCGTTTGGTTCGAGCAACAGTTCAACCTCATCGGGTGCTTCAGGTGATACAACGGTGAGCCAGCGCGCATCGCCAACGGGGAAGTCCTGCTTTTTTACAAAGCCCAGGATTTCCGTGTAAAACTTGAGCGCCTTTGCCTGGTCGTCCACCAGGACACTGGTCAATTTAATCTTCACAGCATTTCCTTTTCTCTACTAAAAGTTGGGTCGCCTCGTTACAACTGAGTTGACGGAATTCGCTGGGACTGAGACCAAAGTATTGCTTGAATGCTTTGCCAAAAGCGGCATGGCTTGCATATTCAGCAGCTAGCGCTACTTCGGTGATGTCCACTGCACCCATGCGCAATTTTCGTCCAGCTCGCTCCAGGCGCACCCGCCGCACGTAACTTGCCACACTCTCCCCGGTGTGGGCGACAAAAACACGGTGGAGATGCGGAATCGAAAAGCCTGCCACCTGCGCCAATCGCTCGCGGTCAAGCGGTTGGTCGATATGCCCGTGGATATAGCGCAGCACCGCGCTGATTCGCTCATGATAATGTTGCTTCAACTGAATTTCAGCCGTCATGGTTGCAGTATAAAATACGGGAACGGTCATTCGCTACTTCTTTTGTATCATATTTGAGCCGATTTGACCATCCGTGTATCATCTCGGCATATTCGTGTCCAATAGCGCAAGTAGACAAATTCTATTTTGACAACGACACTAAAATTCGCTAGGATGGCTGTATTGTAATTCATCTTTCAGTTCGATTCTCCCAGAAAGGAGGTGTCTACGTGGCAAGAGTGAACCTTCTATCCCGTCTACAGGGCAGCGCAGCGAACGATTGTCTCCACACACCTCCGCTGGAGGACGGATAAAGCCGGCAAGGCTTTGCACCGTTAGAGAGACACTGGTCACAGGCGCGTTCGCCCTGTGACCTTTTTGTTGCAAAGGGTCACGGGATAGCTTTGGCTTGCCTGTGACTTTTCCTTTTCTGTACCAAAAACGGCCACGGGTGAGTCCACCCGTGGCCGTTTTGTTTTGCAGTTCTAACCTTCCAAAACCAGGGGAAGAAACTCTGTGAATCCTCGAATCAAGAAATTCTTGTCTTACTACAAACCCTATCTGGGCCTGTTGCTGGCAGACCTCGTCTGTGCGTTGATTGTCTCGGCGACGACGCTGATCCTCCCCTTGTGCGCCCGCTACATCACCAAAGATATCCTGGAAGGAAACATGCCCGATGCGCTCAGCCAAATCTATCTGATAGGCGGTATGATGCTGGCGCTGGTTGTGCTGCATATTGTGTGCCAATCGTTTGTGGACTACCAGGGGCACATGATGGGCGCCCTGATGGAACGCGATCTGCGCACCGAACTGTTTGATCACTATCAAAGGCTGTCATTCCATTTCTACGATGAACAACGGACCGGCCAGTTGATGACACGCATCACCAACGATTCATTCGATCTGTCCGAACTCTACCATCACGGGCCCGAAGACATCGTCATTTCGCTGCTCAACTTTGTGGGCGCCTTTGTGATCATGGTCAACATCAATGCCAGGCTGGCCTTGATCCTCTTTCTTTTCTTGCCCGTCATGGCGGTTTACGCCTACTACTTGAATATCCGGTTGAAACGGTCATATCGCACAAGCAAGGATCGCATCGGCGACATCAACGCCCAGGTGGAAGACACGCTGGCCGGTATCCGCACTGTCAAGTCCTTTACCAACGAGAGCGTGGAAGAACAGAAATTCATGCACGCCAACAACCGATTTGTGGATAGCAGACGAGACGTCTACCGGAGCGAGATGTACTATTACAGCGGGCTGATCGCCTTTACCCAATTGCTGACCATCGCCGTGATCATCTTTGGCGGCG
>QEUW01000292.1 GCA_003577005.1 Chloroflexota bacterium
CCGGCGCCGTTGGGTCCGATAAAGCCCAATAGTTCCCCGTCTGCCATGCGAAAGGAGAGATCACGCACAGCTTCGACGATCTGCCACTGGGGACGCCAGAGCGCAGCCAGGCTACCTTGTAGACCTGCCTCCTTACGCTTGGTGCGGAAGCTCTTATGCAAATGGTGGACATCGATGGCGGACATGCGTTTGCTCCTTGTCAGTGGATCGGTAGGGAGGTAGACAGGTACACAAGTAGCCGCTTTGCATCCCTGTCTACCAGTGTACCTGCCTACTCCAACACACTCCATAAAAACAGCCACAGACCTGAGGCCTGGGCTGACGGATCAAAAAACCACAGGCTGTGCGCCTGTGGCTGTGGAAAGCGAACCCTGCTACTTCCTCACGGCGAACACATGGCGCATCTGTACAGCATGGTCATTATGCCGGTAATGACCGCTGCGGGAATAAGCCGGTATTCAGAGCGAAGAAGTACAAAGAGCAAGGACATGAACTGACTGTTCCTCAGAATACCTACGACCCTCTGTTAGGTGCGTCGAGGTGCAGGATTGGCGAAAGCTGTACTTTTGAAAGAGTAACATAGGTTACAGTCCACGTCAAGTCCCGCAAAAATGTGAGGTGCGTCCAGGATTGGGGGCGAAGTGACGACGCCAGCATTCCGGCCAGCATTCCGGGGGCGCCCGCTGGGCGCGGAATGCTGCCTTGTCCCAAATTGCGGACGCACCCAAAATGTGTGACTGTTCCAAGAATAATAACGAAAAGTATAGAAAAGGGCAGGTTGCCGGATGAAGCTCCATGTCACACATCCGTACACATCATACACGTCATTCGGACTGATTTTGTCTACATCATTGTCATCAGGACAGTCCATATAAAAGATCAGCAATTCGTAAGTTTTTTCGGCAAAATGACCGTTGCCCCGGCTGACAGCCCGTGCTATGATTGCCCCAATCCACCGCATCCACGGCTACACAGATGTTTCCCAGCTTAGCAACGTTGTAGATATCAAGGTAGCAGATGATGAGCAAACCCGTGGCCCAAGGTTACGGGTATTTTTATTGGTGTTCCCAGGTCCGGCAGCACAGGAATTGAACCTGAAACTCTATATTTCCTATAAGGTCTAGCCCCACCCTTAGTGGTGAGGCTAGACAGATACACACAAAGAAGGGAATGTTCAGCCTATGCACCTTCATTCGCCGCAGGCTCGTAACGCCGCGCGCATCCACCGCTTCTTGCTAGCCATTATCCTCCTTTTGACGTTGCTACCCAGACCCCCTGTTCAAGCCCATGCACCGACAGGTGACAATTCCCCGGCTCCGCCTGCTGCAAACTACACGGCTGCCAGCGAGGACGGCTTTCTCACCGGCCCATCGCCGGACGACCCGCTGGAAATTGCCCTGCGCTATCTCCACACCCATCGCTTCGAGCTGGGATTGACGGAAGACGATCTCAGCGATATTGTGGTCAAAGACCGTTATGTGTCCGCACACAACGGCGTCACCCATCTCTATCTTCGCCAGCGTTTGAACGGCATCGAACTCTTTAACGGCGACATCAATATCAACATCACCTGGGATGGCCGCGTGATCAACCTGGGCAACCGCTTTCTGGGCAACCTGCGCGCACGGGTAGAGACGACCGCGCCGGCTCTGCCAGCGGCTGCCGCTGTCCAGAGCGTAGCCGGCCAGTTAGGTCTTCAGGTCTCGGAAGCGCTGGTGGCCACCAGCAGCGCGCGCGGCGTCGATCAGGTGCAGGAGGTGAGCAGCGGCGGCTTCTCGGCCGACCCTATCCCCGTGCGCCTCATCTATCAACCGGTGGAGAATGGCCGCGTGCGCCTGGCCTGGAACATGGTGATCCGCGTCAAAGAGGGCAGCGACTGGCTCGATATCCGCGCTGATGCGGTAACCGGGGAGATCCTCTCCCAGGTCAACTGGACAAAAGAGGGACACTACACCGCTGGCGGATCCGGCCAGCGCGCTGCCGCCGGGAGCCCGGCACCAGCACCGCTCGGCGAGGCAACGCCAAACTCCTACCTGGTCTACGCCTTGCCCGCCGATAGCCCCCACGATACCGGGCGGACATTGGTCACCAACCCGGCCGGCCCTATCGCCTCGCCCTTCGGCTGGCATGATGTAGACGGCGCCCCCGGCGCGGAGTACACCACAACGCGCGGCAACAACGCCTTTGCCTATGCCGACCTGGCCGCACCAGACGGTTTTACCGCCGGTGATGTGACCGTTGATGGCGGAGCCAGCCTGGTCTTCTCCTATACAATCAACCTGGATCAAGAGCCCTTGACCTATGTCAACGCTTCTGTCACCAACCTCTTCTATATAACTAATCAAATTCATGACATCCTCTATCCCTATGGTTTTGACGAAGCGAGCGGCAACTTCCAGCAGAACAACTATGGCCGCGGCGGGCTCGGCGGCGATTACGTCCGCGCCGAAGCCCAGGACTACAGCGGTTTTAGCAACGCAAACTTTTCCACGCCCCCCGATGGGAATCCCCCGCGCATGCAGATGTACCTTGGCGCGCCAGCGCAGCGTTTTACGGTCAATGCTCCGGCGACCATTGCCGGTGAATACATGTCGGGCAGCGCAGCCTTTGGACCGCAAACCTTTACCGTGACCGGCGATCTGGTGCTCGTCGCTGATGGCGTGGACACGACGACGGACGGATGCGAAACCCCCTTTACCAACAACGTCACCGGCAAGATCGCGTTGATCGATCGCGGCACCTGCGCCTTCAAGCTCAAGGTCTATCACGCTGAGTTGGGCGGCGCCATTGGTGTAGTCATCGCCAATCATCAAGCGGGCGGACCGCCGGGGATGGCAGATTCAATCGGGGCGCCGGAAGTTTCCATCCCGGTGTTGTCGGTCTCGTTGGAAACAGGCAACGCCTTCAAAGCACAACTGGGAACGGAGACCGTCAATGTCACCCTCCACCGCGGCGTGCGGAGCGATGGTTCGTTCGACAACGGCGTGATCATCCATGAGTATGGCCACGGTGTCTCCAACCGCCTGACAGGCGGCCCCAGCAACGCAGGCTGTGTGTCCAATCTCGAGGCCAGAGGCATGGGCGAAGGATGGAGCGATTTTCTAGCCCTGGCCCTCACCGCTCGCGCCGGGGATACGCGCTTTACACAAAAGGCAATTGGCAACTGGCTGATGAACTACCCCGCCAATGGCCCTGGCATCCGGCGCGTGCTCTACACCACCGACATGACGGTCAATCCGCACACCTTCGCCACCAGCCAGCAGAATGAGTTTGTCCACGACATCGGAGAGGTGTGGGCGACCATGCTGTGGGAGGTCTACTGGAATCTGGTGGATACGTACGGCTTTGACGCGGACCTTCATCATGGCGTGGGCGGCAACAACCTGGCGCTGCAACTGGTGCTCGACGGCATGAAACTCCAGCCGTGCAACCCGACCTTTGTGGAAGCGCGCGATGCAATCCTGGCCGCTGATCTTGTCAACAACGGCGGCGCCAATCAGTGCTCCATTTGGGCAGCTTTTGCCAAGCGGGGGCTGGGTTACAGCGCGACCGCCGGTACAAGCGACTCGGTGACCGATAGCGCGGAAAGCTTCGATCTACCCCCATCCTGTATGCTCGATGTGCAACCACCCGAACAAAGGGTATGCCAGCCAAACGATGCACTCTTTGACGTGGCGCTAGGACCGTTGTTCGATAGCACCGCCACCTTGAGCGCGCACAACGTCCCTGCCAACGCAACGGCCAGCTTTACCCCCAATCCGATTGTTTCGCCCACCCACAGCATCCTGACCATCGGCAACACAGCCGCCGTCGTTCCGGGGGTCTATGACTTCCAGGTCATCGCCACCGGGGCGACACAGGTCTATACGACGCCGGTGCAACTGGCGCTCTCCTCGGCGGCGCCCGGCGCTCCCACCTTGATAGCCCCGGCTGATGGCTTGACCAATACAACAGATGCGCCGACCTTTACTTGGCAGCCTTCGCCGCAAGCAGTAGACTATCTGCTCGAAGTGGCCGAAGATAGCGCCTTTACGACCCTGGTTTTCACAACCACAACGACGGCCACACAGAGCGAGTCTATCTATCGGCTGCGTTCCGCACGTACCTACCACTGGCGCGTGACAGCACAGAATGGCTGTGGCAACACCTCTTCGGCAATCGCCAGCTTTACTGTGCGTGAATTTCCGCGTCTATTATTAGTGGACGACGACCACCGCAGCGACTCAGCTAATATCCGGCCCTACTTTGAAGACGCACTGGCCGCGTTGAACGTGCCCTACGACATCTGGGACACAGGCAGCAGCGGCACAATTGAGCCCACCCGAATGGACGACATCGTCGACTACGCCACGGTCATCTGGTTCGCAGGGATCTATGGACGTGGGCCAGAGAGCGCCACCGAAGCGCTGCTCGGCGATTTCCTGGAACAGGGCAAATGCCTCTTTATCAGCGCCCACGACTATTTCTACTGGCGGGGAGTCACGCCCTTCATGCACGATTACCTGGGCCTTGAAGCCGCCGAAGACGATCTGGGGAACGGGAGTACCTGGCACAATATCGTCACCGGCGCCGCGCCCATCTACGACGGTCTGGGACCGTACACCCTCTCATTTATCCAGGGGAACTACAGCGACATTATGACACCCACGGCCAGCGCAGGCATCGCTTTCGAAGGGGATGCAGGCGGCGCGGCCATCTACAAGGATGGCGGGCACTATCGCACCACCTACTGGGGATTTGAGTTCGAGACGCTGCCTGGCGCCGAGGCGCGCACGGCGGCTCTGGCTCGCACCCTCCAGTGGTGTGACTTCCAGACCAACCTGGGCATTACGCAGACGGTGACTCCGGCCACCACCCTGCGCCCCGGCCAGCCTGTCACCTACACGCTCACCTATAGCAACACAGGGATTCATGCCGCTGAGCAAGTGGCAGTGACCGCTACGCTGCCTGCCGTCCTGACAGCGCTGAACGTCGTCAGCGCCAGCGCCCCCCTTACGCCTGTGGCCGGCTTGGCGTCTGTCTGGCAGGTAGCCGATGTGGCTCCGGGTGAGGTGGCGATGCTCACAGTCAGTGGCCAGGTCGATCCGGCGCTGGCCGCCGACGCCGTACTTGACTTCGGAGCCTCGATCCAAGCGAAGAACTACGACAGCGACCCGGCCAACAACAGCGCCGCGCCCGCAACGCGCACGATCGTCGCGCCGCGCGTTCGTCTGGCCGACACCGGCCTAACTGTAAACGAAGACGCCGGTGTGGCGACTATCGTTGTCACCCTGGATCAGCCCAATCCCTATGCGGCGGTGGCCGTGACTTATGCGACGAGCGATGGCAGCGCACACGCCGTTGAAGACTACAGCGCAGCCAACAACACACTCCAAATCCCAGCCGGTGCGCTGACCGCCACCTTCTCGATCACCATCACCGACGACACCGTGGCTGAAATCGCCGAAACGTTCCAGGTCACCCTGGCCGATCCGGCGGGGGCAGCGCTGGGGACGCCGGCGACCGGCCAGATCACCATCTTCGACAATGATCTGCCGTCCGTGCGCTTCAGCCGTGCAACCTACACCGCCACCGAGGCGAGCGGTGCGGCCATCATCGCTGTCGGGTTGGACCAGCCGCACCCAACCGAAGTGGTACAGGTGAGCTACGCCACCAGCGACGGCGCTGCCGAAGCAGGAAGCGATTACACATCAGTTTCTGGCGCACTCACATTCCCAGTTGGCGTCACGACCATCACCTTTACCGTGCCGATCCTGGATGACTCACTGGTCGAGGGCGACGAGACAGTATTGCTCTTGCTGCACGACCCCGTCCGCGCCGTGTTGGGCAGCCCGGCCAGCGCGACGTTGGTCGTGGTCGACGATGACGGCCAAGTCGAACCACCGGACGGCCTGCCAGCCGTGCGCTTCAGCCGTGCAACCTACACCGCCGCCGAGACGAGCGGCGCGGCCACCATCGCTATCGAACTGGACCAGCCGCACCTAACCGAAGTGGTACAGGTGAGTTACACTACCGGCGACGGCACGGCGGAAGCAGGGAGCGACTATGTGGGCGCATCCGGGCTGCTGACATTCCCGGTTGGCGTCACGGCCACCACCTTTACCGTGCCGATCCTGGATGACTCGCTGGGCGAGGGCGACGAGACAGTGTTGCTCTCGCTGCATGACCCTGTCAATGCCGTGTTGGGCAGCCCGGCCAGCGCGACGTTGGTCGTGGTCGACGATGATGAGGAAGGTTCGCCCGAACCGGAAGTGACGGTTAGCTTGGACGCCTATCCTCCGGCCAGCGTTCGGTTGCAGAAGGGCGACTCGATCACCTATACGATCACGCTCACCAACAGCGGCGGGCCGGCCAGCCAGGTTGTGGTCACAGCGACAATTCCGACTGGCGCCGCCTATGTCGATGGCTCGGCCAGTCCGCCGCCGTCTACCGTCGTCGATGGTTACGCACAGGCCGCCGGCACAACGGCGACACAGCTAGTATGGACGGTAGCGTTGGCGGGCAACAGCGTCTTCCAGGCGACGTATACAGTGGAGGTGGTCGACGAAACCCAGCCGATTCAGAGTGAAGTGACCGTGGCGGTGGGCAACACGGTGATACAACCCAGCGCGCCTGTTATCCACAATCAACCGGGTGGCGGCGACGGGGTCCACCTGATCTACCTGCCGCTGCTCCAGCGGTAGCGTCCGGTAAAAAAGATACCCAGGCTCTTTGGGAAGAGCCTGGGTATCTTTTTTACCGGTTCATTCATATGATAATTTTCGTTTGGACAAGACCTCCGGGAGGTGACCAGAATCAGCTTCGCCAACCAGACTATATGTGGTCACCTCCCGGAGGTCGGGTTGTGCTGACCACATAACATCTCGTTACAATCCTAGTATACCGTGTGTACAATCCGACCGGCACGTGATACACTACCGCACTATGCCAACACCTGATTTCCAGCACCTTGCCCACCAATTCGACGATCCCAGCGTCCACGCCATTGGCCTCATGGGGAGCCATGCGCGGGGAGAGGCCGGCCCGCACAGCGACATCGACCTGGTGCGTTTTGTGGCAGATGGCGCTGGGGACTTGCCGGGGCACGGCAGCCATCTGATCGACGACGCGCTCGTAGTGGTGAGCAATGCGACGCCGGACCGGGTGGAACGCTGGTTCACCGAACCGGCTGAGGCGGTGAAATCAATTGTGGGGCTGCGCCAGGCTAAATCGCTCATCGACCGCAGTGGCTATTTTGCGGGCCTCCAGGCGCGCGCCCAAGCCTTTGTCTGGACACCCGAACTCCAGGCCGCGGCGGATCGGGAGGCCAGCGAGGCGATGGTCGGTTGGATCGAGGAGGCGCACAAAGGGCTAGAAGGGCTGCGCCGCCAGGACCCTGGCCGCCTGCTCAATGGTCTGTTTGGGTTGACCTACGGGCTGTCGAACGTCATGCAGTTGCATCTAGGGGTGCTCCTTAGCGGCGATAACGGCTTTTATGACGAAGTAGCCGCGGCGGTAGGTGTTGATTCTCTCTGGACGCACCTGCGGGCAGTGGCCTTTGGCGTGGCCGAGGTGCATGGGCGCCCTCCCTCGCTGCGCGAACGGGTCGTCGCCGGGTTGGGCCTCTATGTCACCACGGCAGAGCTGTTAGACGATGCTATCCTGCCCGAATACCGCCCGCTGATCGAAGCCACGGTCGAGCGGATCAACCAACAAGTGGAGCGCGCCTATCATGGCGAATAAACGCATTCGGACCGCGGTCCTGCTGGCGGCTGGGGCTGGCAGCCGCTTCTGGCCTTATAATGTGGTGCGCAATAAGACAGCTTTCCCCATCGCCAATGTTCCTATCGTCCGCCGCTTGGCGGATGACCTTGTCCGGCTGGGCGTGACACGGCTCATCGCCGTGGTGGGTCAGGGTGAGGCGAGCGTGCGGGCGGCGCTGCGAGGCTGTGCGAGTGAGATTGTCTTTGTCCGCCAGCCCAAGCCCCAGGGCACAGCCGATGCTGTACTCTGCGCCGCCAGCCTGCTCGACGAGGATTTTCTCGTTGTCGCCGGGGATGTGGCGACAGATCCGCAAAATTTAAACGCATTGCTAGACCGGTTCCAGGATGAGCATCCGCCCGCGGCCGCACTCATCCAGCCGCTGGGCGAGGAGGAGCCAAACGACTGGCTCGTCGCCTATCCTGAAGCTGGGCGATTGCACGAGGTGGCAGGCCATAGCCGGGGCGGCCACTATCGTCTGTGCGGCATCTATGCCTTCCGGCCGGATGCGCTCCCCTTTCTGCAGGACAATCCCGGTGTTATGCGCCAGGTGCCTGTCGGCGGAATGCCGCCGCTGGAGAGCGAGATCGCCCAGTCGCTCCAGATGATGATCGATGAAGGCGAGACGGTGCTGGCGGTCGAGGCATCGGGCTACCACATCGACCTTGACAAACCGTGGCATATCTTGCAGGCCAACGAAGTGGTGATCGATGCGCTGAGCCACACGCTTGCAGAAAGTGTGATCCCAGCCTCGTGCAAGATCCACGACGGGGCCGAGATTCAAGGGCGGCTGGTGCTGGGCGAGCATTGCACCATCGGCAACCGGGTGGTCGTAAAAGGCGATCTCTGGCTAGGAAGCGGCTCTAATGTAACCAACGGGGCAATGCTCGATGGGCCGGTCGTGGTCGGGTCGCACACGGTGATCCAGAACTATTGCCAGATCGGTGGGCACAGCAGCCTGGGGAGCCGCGGCCACTATGGTCATGGCGCCGAGTTTAGCGGCGTGGCACTGGATACAGTCTATTGTTATCACTACATGGAAGTCTGGGGCGTGGTAGGCGAGGCTGTCGATTTTGGCGCGGCGACGGTCTGCGGCAACCTCCGCTTCGACGACGGCGACACCGTCTGGCGTATCAAGGGCCGGCCCGAGCGCCCCAAAAACGCCGGCAACGCCGCCTATTTTGGCGATTTCTGCCGCACGGGCGTCAACGCCATCATCATGCCGGGGCGACGGATCGGGGTCTACAGCGTGGTAGGGGCCGGCGTCATCCTCTACGAGGACCTGCCCGACCGCCAGATGGTCACGGTGAAGCAAGAGCTGGTGACGCGGTTGTGGGGTCCTGAACGGTATGGGTGGTAATTAGCCCACCTTCCGCAAGCCTGGCAGCAGATAATCGCTCACCACCACCTCCCAACTCATGCGCCGGGCGATCTCCTGGCCTTGCAACAGCAACGTCTCCGACTGTTGGGATTCCCGCGGGAGGCGGTCGAAGACGGTCTGGGCGACGGCCGCGCTGTTGGTGCTCTCGATCCAGTCGCGCACGCCGCGGTCGATAGACAAGGCATCGTACGGGCTGCCCAACCAGTAACCGGATGGCAGCGTCGTATAGTCGGCAACGACGACATTGGGCGCATTGCGCAGCCCACCCGCGGCACGGTCGACAAAGCCGACGCAGCCGCAGACGTTGCTCACACAGCAGAGCGCGCCAAAGCTGAGCGGCTCCACCTGGGCGATGCCAAAAGGCTCATAGATACTCTGGCCAAACTCCAGGTCGCTGCCTTTGCGGATATCCATAAATTCCATCTCGGCGGGCATCCGTTGGCCACACTGGTCGCGGCTCCAGCCAAACTGGTTGACGAGTACAGCCCGGCTGGCCCGCGCTCGCTGGTTGAACGGTTCGATGCCCTCGAAAAAGAAACTGACTTCCAGGTCGAGCAGGTCGCCGTTGTCCCCCCGGTGACCGACAGGCCAGCCGTACTGCTCTTCCCAGGCGTAGACCCACTCGGGCCGGCGGCCTCCGGGTACGCTGGTGCTGAGGATAAAAAGCACGGCCCGCTTACCCGCCTGGTGCAGCAGACCATCCAGGTGCTCCATCACGCGCAAATCGCGCCAGAGCGACTTGGAGAGCACCAGGCGCGTCACATGGGTAAAGACATGATCCGGCACATAACCCAGCAAATTTTCACAATACTTTTGCAGGCGCCGCTTTGATTCCAACTTTTCCGGCAGCATGATCGCCGCGGCCGGCACCCCGTTATAGACCAGATCGATGTTGGCCTGGCTCACCGGCCCACCCAAGAAGCGCAGCTCTTCGACCACGAGATCGCCCACCGCAAAGATGGTATCACAGCGCGACGCCTGCTTGAGGATGGCGTGTTTGAAGAAGTCATCCTGGTTGCCAAAGAGCGCTTCCAGATTGAGACCCCACTCTTTGGCTTTGAAGAGCGCATTGTAGAAGCGCGTGTCGTGCCCGCCGTGTCCCTCGATGAGCAGCCGCGCTGTCGCCATCTCATGGGCATAGAAGACCGTGCGCCACTGGCCGGGTTCGGTCAGTTGAGCGGCGAACACCACGGGCATCCCCAACCACTCATGGGCTATGATGAATTTCTGTCCTGCTGCCAGCCCGGTGTCGGCGTTGATCGCCTTGAGCGCAGCAAAAAGCGGCGGCGCAATGGCAAAATATTGGTTGAATTCGGGATTCCACTCATAGCGCCCGCAGTCGAGGCCGTAGTGTTGCCAGACATAGAACTTGAAACTGCTCGTTTGCTGGCGATTGGGGTTGGTGGCATCGACCAGCAAGACCTCATGGTTGTATTCGCCAAACTTGCGAACGCCATAGAGCAGCGCTACCTCAAAGGTCTGCTCGACCCGTTGGAGC
>QEUW01000837.1 GCA_003577005.1 Chloroflexota bacterium
GCCCACCGGAGAGCCCGTTCAGCACGACGCCTTTCCACTGCGAATGGTCGCACCGATGCCAGACTGGCTGCCCGGCGAACGTGTGCGCGATGTCTATACGTTACTCATCCCAAAGGCCTCAGCAGGCCAGCCGGCCCGTCTCGTTGCCATCCTGTACGATGCTGAAACCCTGGCCGAGGAAGGCGTCTGGTCGGTAGACGTTGTCTGGTAGCAGCCAATCGGATCGGCGCGCCAGCAAGCCCTGCAGCGAAACTTCTCTCCAATGCGGGCCTAGCTGTTAGTTGAGCCAACAATGGCAGCAGCCAAATTTTGTCAAGAGAGCGCTCGCGTGCCATAATTGCACCGTTTTGGAAGCGCGCGTACCGTTGTCTGTACGTGTGAATCACTACCACGGGGCGCCTGGCATCCGGGTCCACATCCCAGAGGTTTTCAATTTCCAGCCTGACCTTTATGCTTGCAACGCTCCTGTTTAGCAGTGCATGTGCGCCATTGGCCGTGCCGCGCCTCCCACTCCCGGCCAGCACGCCAGCGGGCACCGGCGCAGCCGAGGCCGCCGCGGAGGAGACGGTCTCCCTGGAAGAGAGCGCCACCGCAACCGTAAACGCTCGCTCTCTGCGGGTGCGCAACCAGCCGAGCGAAACAGCCGAGGTGATTGCCGGAATCGAAGAGGGCCAAACGTACCGGGTGTTGGGGATCAGTTCAGATGGGCTGTGGGTGGAATTAGCCATCGACGACGCACCGGGCGGTAGCGGTTGGGTATCGGCTAGCTTTGTCAGCGTTGCCGGGCCCATCACCGATGTCTCGACCACCGAAGTGCCGACGGCCACGGCTCCGTTGACCGGCACAGCCGGAACCACGGCAACCGTAACGACAACGGTGACTGCCTCCGCCACGCCGGCTCCCGGTTTTGCGCTGGTTCGCACCGATGGCACCCGTCTGCGGGTGCGGGCAGAGCCAAGCATCGAAGCCGCCATCGTAGGCTATGTCTACAACGGTGAAAGCTACCCCGTAGTCGAAATCAGCACTGACGGCCAGTGGGTGCGCATCGGCCCCTCCACCGACAGCGTGACCGACAACCCCACGGGCGGTTGGGTGGCGGCCGAATTTGTGGCAGTCGGGGAATAGCGGTTCTACCTGAAAATCAGCGAGTAGCCGGTCGCTCAAAAAGCGACCGGCTTTTCTGTTTTTGCCGGCGCACGGTAGAATAGGCGCTATGCGCGTCTCTATGCTTGACCGCCAGCGAGTCGCGGTCGCCGGGTTTCATTTTGTTACTTTGGTGTTGTTGGCCCTACACCTCTATGTCCGTACTCTCCCATCCACACCAGGCGCCCTCCCCACAGCCGCAGACGCCGAAAGCGCCTGGTGGGGTCTCTGGCCGGTCACCTATGCGCCGGGCTGGGCTGTGACGTTTGGCGCTACGACGATTGTCTGCTCCATCGTCTGGTTCTGGCTTCGCCGAGCAAGCGGGCAGAAGCTGGGGGACCGCCAGCCCGGCCACCAACCCAACGGCCAGACCGCTCTCATTCACAAGTCACAAGTCACAAGTCACAAGTCACAAGTCCCCCTGCTTATCCTTGCCAGCCTCCTGCTCACCCTGACCTTCTTTGCCTTCCCCATCGTCCACACCCGTTGGGGTGACGCCTATCTGCTGAGCCGCAGTATCGCCTGGC
>QEUW01000293.1 GCA_003577005.1 Chloroflexota bacterium
GCTTGGTTGGTGCCATTGGTCTCCCGCCAGCAACTGTCGGTATCGGGCAGTCCGGTCATCGACCGTGAGTGTCGGCGTCAAGGCCACCGCACCCATCCCCAAGGGCTTACCCATGCCGAGTTTGTGATAGTAGTGCCTGCCAGCTTCTCCAGGCAACGCTAGCGCCCACAGCAGCGCCCCCAATTCCACATCACTAAGGTTTTCAAAACGGATAGTAAAGTTGAATTCCACTCCGGGCTTTAGCGGGCGAACATAGGTCAATTGATCCGAGTGTTGGCGTTCTTTATCCGTGGCTGCCAGATCAGGTGTAGGACCTTTGTGCCAGTAGCGTTTGTAGCCACGAATCTGTGTCTCTGTAGGTGATGTACCATAGTGAGCCAGGCTACTCAATTGATCAGGATTATGCTGGTGTTCTCGATCCTGCACCAGATAATGTTGGAAGGTAGTGGGTTTGGGACTCGACAGCGTATGCAATGCAACAGGGCTCTCTTGTAGCCAGAGACCGTTCTGGGCAGCGACAAAGCGCGCGTCACTAAAAGAGACGCGCCCGGCCCGTTGGCCCTTGAGAGAGGTTATACCATCCTCCACCCATCCAAAAATTGCTTCGACCAGGTCTGGCTCATCACCGGTGCGTAGTGCAGTGGGGACAAAGTCCAGTGGCGTGCTGGCCCGCTCCTGACCGGAGACTTGCAAGCGCGCCGGGACTCGGAAGTTGGGCGTATGTCCAAACCAGCGGACGTATTCTTGCCTCTGGCCACGCCCATCTCGCTTTGCTTCAGTCACGAAAAAGACGGGTTTGCCGTCGCCCAGACAGCCAAAGGAGCCATCCTCATTCCAGTCCGTAAGTTGTTCGCGTTGGAAATCAGTCAGGCTTGCCTTGTAAGCGCGAATGACTTCCGGTTCAATTGGAATCGGTTGCTGATTCCGATTCGGCGCCAGAATCAAGGCATGGTGCTTGCGCGGCGAGGGTTTGTCATCGGTCGTTTCTTTCATGTTGCCAGAACAAACCAGTACACCCGCATATTTCCGAGCGGTATCGCGTTCGTCATAGCTACGTAATTGAACCACGCGCACCCCGCGGCTCATAGGCTCGACATTAAATCGAACCGGATAGAAGCCAGGACGATAGTTTGGATTGTTCAAGCGCCGAAAGCCCCGAACAGCATTGCGTTCAATATCATCTTCTTTGACGCGCAAAAAGCTGGATTGCTCGCCTCCCAGCCTGAGATCAGCAGGGGTTAGGGCTGGCTGAATCGACCAGGCGTCACGGCGGGCATCATAATTGAGGTAGCCTGCTCGCACATTGCGAGTGAACCGACCAATGATTTCGTCATAGGGTTGGCTCAGCGGGTCGGTGCGCGCCGCTGCGACGGCGCGGAAGGTAAAGGCCGGCTGGTCTGCCACCCAACGCACATGGCCGTGAGCGATGATCTCCAACACGCTGCGTACCATGCCGCGCAGGCTGCTTCCCGGGATCAGCGGTTTGTCGGCCTCCACCTGAAAAAACTCAGCGTAGTAGCGTTTGGCCTCATCATCAAGATGCAACCGATCCATTTGTTCTGTCCATCGCGCCCACCACTGGGGTGATACGGCCCGGCGGGTATACAATGGCGACTGAGTTACCAAACGGCACTCGATTTGTCCAGTCAAGCGCCCAGCATGATAGCGATCATGAGTGGGCAAGCTTGCCAGATCCTGGTCGGCGCGCGCAACTTTTTCGGGCAACGGGACAAAATTGTACGGCGCACGAGCCCGCCGATTGGGGCGATCCGGATCACTATGTCGTGGATTGCTCATCTCTCCTCCGTTGCTCAAATTATGACCGGGACACAACCTGCAAGCGAACCAACCGGGTCATCGGAATAAAGGCTTGTCCAGTCTGTAGGTCATAGTCGATGTAGTGACGGGTGCAAAGCCGAACAGGCCGATAGCGTAAATTACCACGCTGGTTGCCCAACACCTGATCCGGCACTTCCACCGGTGGTGCGTGGCGCAGCCCCTCACGACCATCGACCATCATCGTAAAGCCCCGCTGTCGCTGCACAGCATTGCTGTCTTTTTTCACGATCTGCGTTCCCCACAGATGATGACATTCGTCAAAAGCTTCGCCTATGCCTGGTTGGTCGCTGATCCGACAGGCTTGGAAGCCGTCGTCGATGCGCCAGAGCCGAACTTCGGCCTGTTCGCCAAACAGGCGTGCTTCTTGCAGAGTGTTCAACTGCAACGAGGGCACATCATCACCAAAGATTTCGTTCGCCAGGAGCAGGCGACCCTCCTCCGCTCTACCCCAGATCACCCCGACCTCGCTATGCGTCAGTAGCCAGGCCTGGGAGCCGACGCTAGGTTGTTGCTCAAACCAGGCAATCAGGTTCTGTGCCAACGTGTCCACTGACACTGGGGCTGTCTGAAAGCTCGTTTGTCGCAGTTGCCGGATCGTCTGATTCATTGGATTCATGCTCGCTTCTCCACAAAGGCTTTGACGTATGCTTCAAGTGTGGCCGGCGTACCCCCGGTGATCGCTAACCGGCCTGTCTTGTCGGTGGTGATGGTCCAACTGGTGGTCTTGACCGTCAGGGTGGCGCGCTCACCCTTGAGCTGCCCACGACCGATGTTGCTACCACCACCCAATGGTAGATCCCCAGTCCAGAGATCTTTGAGCAGCAAGAGCAAAAGTCCAATTTCTTCATCTTTGGGTTGTGGTAAGGCCAGTCGAACGGTGACCCGCGTGGCGCTCTGGCCGAAGACCGGTTCTTCGGCAAAGAGCGCCCCTGGATAGGAGCCGCCGGTAAAGCGGTCGATCTTCACCCGGCTCTGGATTAGCGAAAGTGGCTGTTGGATCACGCTTTCCTGCACCCAGAGCCGGCTGGCTGTCCATTGTTTTTCCTTGGGATCACGCCGCTGGCTTCTGTCGATTTCTTCAGGGAGACGTTTTCCAAAGAGTTCATCGACGATCTGCTCGCTGGGTTTGCCCAGCGCATTGGCGATGCGGATGGCTCGCGCCCGCAAGGCACCGGCCAGGCTGGTGCCACTTAGCACCGGTACGGCGGTTGCGTCTTGCCCAGAACCACGCCGCGAATGCAGATGCACAAACTCAGCGCCACCGCTGTCGGGCTCTGAGCGAATCAAGAGTGAGCCATCCAACATAAAGGTAGCTTCGAGCCGGCAACCTTCATGATCGACCGGAACGGCTGCGGCACCGAGTAATTCGACGATAGACTGCTGGCTGTTAGCCACAGGGGCAGCAGAGTCAACCGGTTGATAGCGCAGCCATTCAATCAAACCCTGTGGCGTCGTCATGTCAAAACGCTGCACCTGCCAATGACTGGCCCGGCAGCGTCCAAAGCCTCGCCGCTTGCGTTTGCCCAAGTGGATCGCACCTTGTTCCAGTCCTTGCAAGGCATAGGCAAAGTGGTTAAACAACTCCTCGCGGCTGCCGCGTTTGGGGACAAGCAACTCAAATGACAGAGGGAAGGTTGTTCCCGCCGCGAGCAGTTCAATATCGTATTTTTTGTCATCTGCCGCTGTGCGTGTCTTTGGATCAATTGCAACTCCATCACGCACTTCTGTGACCGGTAGCATCCCCAGCGCATCGTCAATAATGACCAGGCTCTCGACACTGCGAGAACCTTGGGCATCGCCAAAGAGCCGTTGGGACACACGCGGGGCAACCTGACGCACATAATTACGGAGCGCGCCGGCCAGCGCAGTGCCGGTCAAGAGTGCCCGCCCCTCCAATGCATCTAAGTGCAAGGGCATATCTAATAAGCCGCCGCCATCGCCATTGCCGACATGCGTAGGAGTTTCCAACGTCAACTGCCCAGTGACAATCAGCCGTTCACGCAATTCCCGGTTTTTTAACCATTTGCCACTCATTGGGTTGCCTCCTGCTGGTTGCGCTTCTGGGCCACGTTACAAACCCCGTCGATCAGCCGCGCCATATATTCGAGCTTGAGTGCATCGCTCTCCCGCGCTTCGACTGTGCCAAGCCGCGGTCGCCCGCTGATGATCGTGAACTGATCCGTCCACAACTTATCGTTTTGCCAGCCGTTTTCGAGCCAATCGTAGACCGTACTTGTCCCGATCATGGCCCTGGTCAACTGATTCCGAGCGATGGGTTTCAGATTTTTCAGAAAATCGGTAAAGACTTGGCGTTGACCACTACGCCAAGCCCGGCGCACAGCAATACGGATGCGCGACAACTGGCTATTCACCAACTGCTCATCACCTTTGGGTTGCTTGATTGCAAGGGCGGGATCGGCTACATTCTCGATCAACCGGCGATCCAGTACCGTGCGAAAGAGCCGTTGCACCATCTGCTGCATCAATTCTGGTGCTTTGTCTGTTTGTTCAGTGCTAGACGGTCGGGAGAGGGTGACAGGAACAGGTAACCGACCGCGCAATTTGCGTTGCCCTTGCCAGTTGAGCGCAACCCGGCCAAAGCCTTCAACCCGCCGTTCACCGATGCCAGTTTGGACGAGCCGTTCTACTTCAGTGCGTACCTCTACTGTGTTCTCGACACAAAAAACGCTACCAGCACGCACCGTTGGGCGTTGCACTAGCGGCAGACCCCAATGACGATTGAACCCACCGGCAACACCTGTGTCGATAAAGCTATGCTCGCGCACAAGTGTCAACCCCAGCGCTGTACCGAGGTCCGTAGTTGGCTGGCCGGTTGCATCGCGTAAAATGGCGTCACTCAATAGCGTGACAATCAGTCGCTCATTGGACTGTCCCGAGGAAGGAGTATACTCGCGCCAGTCTGCGACAATATCCAAATCACGCACTTGCACGCGGCCATAGCCTGCGCTGCGTGAGCGCCCGATTTGCAGGTCACCTGTGTTGAACAGCGGTGCAATCTCGTTTTCAAGTAGGTTGGTATCAGCACAGAGAATTGCACCGGTAAAACGTTCACCGGCGGCCAACGCATCATACCGAAAGACAGTGCTGTCACCCTCTCGTTTGATAAAGCGTTCTTCACTAGCATTATGCAGGCCAATGCGGAGGGTCGGGGAGAATAGGGTCGCCTCATTCGCATCCAGTGTGCAGTAGACGCTGCCGGGCGAAGTCGGACTGTCAAGCTCAGGGTCACGCTTTACGGCAAAGTCGTAAATGTCCTCATTTGCCCAGTCATCTTTGGCAACGCGCCAGGAACGTGGGCGCGGGAGCATCCGTCTGCCTTTTCCGTCCACTGGATAGGCGTTGAGGTAGGTCACAGCGCCATCGAAGAAGAGGTGCGTGGCTGGGTCTTCAACGGTGTGGGTGATGGTTTTGCCACTGTCCAAATAGCGTTGTACGACCAGTCCACGCAGCACACTACCAGGCAGGTAGAGGAGCGACTTGGCACTGTTCTCTTCTCCGGTGTCCACGCTGGCGATCAACACAGGTTCAAGGAGCTGAATATGAAAGATCAATGCATTCATTGGAGCACCTCTTGGCAAAACCGGTCAAAATAGCGGTCTGTCAGCAGAGTCTGGGTGTGATCCCGCAGCTCTACCTGGTAGAGCAGACCATGTCCCCGGTTGCGACCGGTGCCGACGCGTCGAAATGCCTTGACACAGGCAGCAAACAGGGTCAAACAGTCTTCCGTTTCAGCAGCGGATAGGCTTTGATCCATCAACACAAGAGAGGCGGCAAAGGGTGTCTCGCGGACAATCAACCGGATCGTCCGCAGTGTCGCTTCATCTGGCACACCCGTTTCATCCATCGCGGTCTGACGGCGCACAGTGGTCAGCGATGTCAGTACATCTGTGCGGGAGAAGGTGGCCCCAGGCGTCTGTAGTGCATCAACAATGGCCCCATGCAGCGGTGTGGGCAAGGTGGCGTCCCCAATCCGTAGCCGCGCCCCAGCTTGCTGATCGCTGCCCGGCCAGCCAAATAACAGATGGGCGATCTTGCCCCATCGCTCGTACAGTGGTCGCGGGAGCGCCGCTAGAATATCGGCGCATTCGTTGACCAGAATGCCCTTGATCGCCCGTCCGCCGAGATAGGGACAGCCAAAATCATCATGTTGCACCTCTTGATCGAGCAGCCCTGCCACCCCTTCGCCACGGCCAAAGGCGGCGTCGCTTTTGAGTTTGAAGGTCAGCCAGTAATTGCTCACGCGTGCGCCTCGCTTTCTTCCAGTTCAACCCAAAAATCAAGCGCCTCAATGGCATCGAAATAGCCACACTCGCCGCCCTTCCAACCGCGCAGCATCATGTCTTCACCGTCAGGAATAGCGGGCAAGGTTTTTATGTCGTTGAGTAGCCGGAAAAGCTCTACAGCACGTGAACCTTTACGCAATACTTCACGCAGGTCGATCACTTTGTTGCGACGGTTGCGCCAGGTGTCACCGCCTGTAAACTCGCTTAATACGTTGCGGAAGGTGCGCCAGGTGCGCCAATCCAAGTCGGGCTGATTGAGGCGCAATGGGCGCATCAGTAGATCACCAGGGCGAGCCGACCGATTGGGTTCCCCGTCACTCGTGTATTCGCGTTCACGCACTTCATCCAACCCTAGCATTAGACCACTGACAGCAAAATGCCAGTCAAACGCCGTTATACCTTCATCCTCGTTGGCAGCTACTTGCCAATCTTTGAGCGCAGCCTTGGCTGATTTGCAGAGGCTCTCTGCCAGGTCATAGGCCCGTGCAAAGGGGAAATGGCTATGCACTACGGCTACTCCGGCGCGACAATGCGCCTTTTCCCCATCACTCAGTTCCTGGCTTGAAAAGTTCTGCAAGTAATAGGCTGTCAACACCAACCCCAATCGCCCATCACAGACGAAGGTGACATCGTCGCCACCAAAGACGAGGGGACGAAACGGAAGTGGCAACCTGCCATCATTGCTTGTGCCCGGTTTGAGTCGGATTGGCCCTATAAAATGACCTGTCCGTTCAACACCCTCTTGGTCAACAAATGACTTTTCTTTGACGTTCCACTTGAGCAAGTCAACGGTTGCCTGGAGTGAAGTCAGCGAAGCCTGCTCTACCGAACGGGAAAAGTTGCGGATAGCTTGGATATAGGCGCGGCTCTGGCTCGGTTGCGGATAAGTTTCGCTGATCCGCTCGACCCGTTTGCCCATGCGGTTGCCATCGACGTGGATAACTGCAATATAACTGGATTCGCCTTCAGTTCGACCCAGGGCTTCAAAGTCTCGTGGCGGTTTATAATCACCAAAATCTATTAAGGTGCAGAGTCTTGTATAGGCAGTTGGCCTATCGGCCGGCCAACTATATTCATGATGCACTTTAAACCAGGCTCCGGCGGCTACTGGCCGACCGTCCTGATCATTTCGGTCGTACGCCACTGCGGGCAGTCCGGTGAAGACACATTTGGCGGTAACACCAAGCCCCAGTTGTTGACTAATCTCTGGGCGGATCTGCTTGCGCAAGCCAAGTTGTTTAATGGTGCAGGCAACTACCCCTTCTTTGCCCCCCAAGGATTTGGTTCCCCAGTCGAAGTTCTGGTGTTCGACCGTGATTTGTAGTCCGGGTGCGTCCAGCAGGATCTGTCTTGTCAATTGCCGTGTAAAGGTGATGGCTAACTCCTGATTGGCAAAGACAATCACCGCATTGCCACCACCGGCGTAAATCAACTCTGCGTCGAGGTCACCTGCTTCAATTCTTTTTTGATCATCAAAGTCCAGCCGTTCGTCTACCAGCTCAACATTCCGCCGCACTGGCAATGCTTCGACTAACCAGCGGCGTGTGGCGCAATCGGCCAGAAATGAAGCCCCCGCATTTTGGCTCAGATTATTGGTGCTAAACATGTAATCTTGAACGCCGCCGGTATCCACGACGGTGAGTGTATAGGTTGTCATGGCGCTCCTTTATAGGTTGGCCGTCAGGAACCATTCCCGCAAGTGATCTTTGAGGTTGGGTAGATGTTCCCGTCCAAAGACGCGAACTTTATCATCCATAAACCATTCTTCCTGAATCTCCCTTTCTAGTCGTTCAGGTTCTTCATAGAGACACACGAGTGCGACACGGGCTTCATCCCCTCCCAATTGTCGAGCGCGCACATAAGCTTCCAGCAAGTGTTCTTTACACTTGTCGACTCTTTCAGAAACCATACAGGAGATAGCAAATAGTTGATAACCGCGCATCGCAGCGACATCAAGGTCGAACTCTCGCAACGGCTTGTTACGAGTACCACTGAAGGGGATCAAGTTCATCCCATAATCTTGCAATCCCAATCCCTCCGCAAGATCGTGAATCTGAAGGAGTGTATATTCCTCTAGCCATCCTCCATTCAACCATTTGCTATAGGAGACAAATTTCTCATAGTCACCCAGGCTTGTCGCTACGCGATCTTCAGAGGCCTGTCCATCGCATAAATTATCAAATGACGTGATGAGCAAATCGAGCTTTGGGTAGGTTTCTTTGCAAGGTAGCTGTTGAAACTTAGCTTCTGCAACATAAGCCTGCCACTGTGCCCAGCGTTCTCTTGAAGCATGTACAATTGCGAGCGATTCTAGAAGATTCGTGCGTTGTGGCTGTCCAGGCGTTCTTATCACTTCTTTCTTGAATTCCGGATAGCCATGCAGCCTAGCAACCTCATTAAGTGTCACTAAACATTTAGAACCAGCCGCGACCCAGCGTGTCTGCTCATCCTCCCTTCCATCAATGCGCAGCGACAGTGTGCGTGCATCCAGATATGTACAGACCACATCTGGCAGCTCCTGTTCTAGCACCCGATAGACATGCACAGCCATTGCTTTGGTGCCGCCAGTGTAATGGAGCCCGACTGCCGAGTTGCGCCCCAAGCCAGCCACAATCTCACGCACCCGCTTGCGAATTTCGGCGCTATCGGCGTTGGGGATTTCACGGAGTGTGCATTCAACTGCTGGTAGACGCACCTTGATCTGGCCGCGCAGCGCCCTGGCGATGTTGAGGGTGTCGGACGAATGGAGCAAATGAACCTTGCCGCTATCTGACGCCAGCAACAGCGCCGCGACATAATTAGGCAGTGGATTTGTTCCTATCAACAAAAAAAGGTGCTTGGTTCTGCACTCTTCAGGAACCTCGGCAATTTCGATCATTGTAGCTCATCTCCTAGAAGCCTCCTTCCCCCATCCGCACTGGAGGACAGCGCGGGTGGATGTGTCTATCCTTGCGCTGATTGCCCGCTCTGTCATGGGAGCCACCCTCTCCATCGCCCATTCCCACCACCCAGCGCAAAAATTTCCGCTCCAGTATGCGATCTTGGGCTACTGAGTATGTGGTGCTTCACATTTGCAAATCCATGCTGGGTGAGAGACAGCCTTTGCTTAGACTTTACCGCAAAAGTCACTATCTCAACCTACTAGATTCCGATTCCATTTCGACAACCGCAACCGCGAGCCAAATCAAACCTTACCACACCTCCCTTCCTTAAAAATCCTCGGTTCTTCTGAATCATTTCATCACTTCCTCTGATCCCCCCCACCCCGTCCCCGTGCTACAATATCCCCATCCGCGCCAGGAAGCCGGCGAAGTGCTCACGCAGAAAGCGGTAATCGAGCCGGGCCTCCTCGGCCAGCCCCCAGGCGATGCGACACTCGGCCAGGATGGCGCTCTTGTGGGTGTTGACGGTGCTCAGGCTGATGTGCAGCGCCTCCGCCACATCTTGGGGAGTGAGACCACGGGCGAAGGCGATGAGGGTGTCTCGTTGGCGCTCGGAGAGGCGGTCATAGACCTGGTGGCATTGTAGTTCATTGGAAGCGCTAAATGCCCCCATTTGCTCAGCCACCGCCTGGGCAGGCGGTTGGGCTATGGCGCGCAGCGCCGGGAAATAGGCGCCCCACGGCACCAGCGGCACGGGAATCAACTGCACGCCGTCGTCCGGCTGCACATGCATGATGGCGCCTTCATTGGCGCGGGCACGCAACTCATCGGGAGTGTAGAGATGCCAGAGCCGGTCCTGATGGTCGCACAGCAGCATGGCGGCCGAGGTGACCAACAGGCCGATCAGCCGCCGGCCACCGGCAATGCAAAGA
>QEUW01000838.1 GCA_003577005.1 Chloroflexota bacterium
GGGGGTGTACGATAGCGTGTGTAAATAGATGCCGATATGGGAAACATCCCAACATGGCGTTTCAGGCCAGGAAAGGAACCCACCATGGCATCCGATACCGACAAAACAACCGTACAGAAGCACCTACCCTCCCTCGAGACGATTCAACGGGAGCTGGGCACCGCCCGATCCATCGATGATTTCTTCGGCAAGGAAGGCATCTTCGCCCGCCTCTTCGCCCACACGCTGGAACACCTCCTGGAGGCGGAACTGACCCAGCAGCTGGGCTACGAACGCTACGAGGCCAAGGGCCGCAACTCCGGCAACAGCCGCAACGGCAAGCGCCAGCGCACCCTACGCACTTCCGCCGGCGACACCCCTATCCAGGTGCCCCGCGATCGCAACGGCGAATTCCAGTCGCCACTGCTGGAAAAGCACCGCACCGGCAGCAACGAGATCGAGGAGAAAATCATCGCCCTCTATGCCAAGGGCGTCTCCACCCGCGACATCCAGGAGACCTTGGCCGAGTTGTACGGCATCGAAGTCTCGGCCAGTACCATCAGCGCCATCACCGACAAGGTCTGGACACTGGTTGAAGACTGGCAGAACCGCCCGTTGGCCGCCATCTACCCCATCCTCTACCTGGATGCGCTGCACCTCCAGCTGCGGCGGGAGGGCAAGGTGGCGACGGTGGCGGTGTACGTCGTGCTGGGGGTGGACATGGAAGGACATCGGGATGTCCTGGGCCACTGGGTGGGCGATGGCGCCGAAGGAGCGAACTTCTGGCTGAGCGTGGTCAGTGACTTGCAGGCGCGGGGCGTGCAGGATGTCTTCATCGCCTGTATGGACGGGCTGACGGGCTTCAAGGAAGCCGTGCAGGCGGTGTTTCCACAGACGGTGATCCAGCGCTGTGTGATCCACCAGATCCGCCACAGCCTGCGCTACGTCAGCTGGCAAGACCGCAAGGCCTTTGCCACTGATCTCAAAGCGATCTACCAGGCGGCGACGCGGGAGGCAGGGGAGATGAACCTGGGCCAGTTGGCAGAGAAGTGGGGCGGCAAGTATGCCATCGCCGTGCGGTCGTGGGAGAACAACTGGGGCGACCTGGCGACGATGTTCGACTACCCGTCCGAGATTCGGCGGCTGATCTACACCACGAACCGGGTGGAGGGGTATCACCGGCAGTTGCGCAAGGTGACCAAGAGCAAGGGAGCGTTGCCGGCGGCGGAGGCAGCCCGGAAGTTGCTCTTCCTGGTACACCGGGACATCACAAAGAAGTGGACGGCGCCGGTGCCGAACTGGGCGCGCATCTTGAATCAGTTGGCGATCCGGTTTGCAGGCCGGTTTCCGGTCTAGGGGCAAGCTATTTACACACGAATCTTGACATTCCCTTTGCAGGCCGGTTTCCGGTCTAGGGGCAAGCTATTTACACACGAATCTTGACATTCCCGATCAGGCTCGATCTGCCCTGGCGACTTGCCGCTCGTCTCGCAGAGCCGGATGACTTCGAGCTCGAAGGCTTTGTCGTACTGGCGTTTCGTGGTGGTCATGTTTGGTTCCCCACGTCAGGATCATGCCTCTTCCGCGACTCCTCCTTTAGGAGGAACTCCGTTCGGCCGCGTTGCACCGCTATGCCCTTTAGCCTCGAATCCGTTCGGCGGCCTCTGCTCCCAGAGGGAGATGCGTCCGTCCCGCACCGCTACCTGAATACCGTATCTAACCTCGAAGACCTCGGCCAGCGCCGATGCCCCTACCCTATCACAATTGTCTTCATCACGTGATGGCCTCAT
>QEUW01000294.1 GCA_003577005.1 Chloroflexota bacterium
GCTGGCAATCGTTCTGTTGGGGCCAGGGTTGGTTGCCGTGATCTGTTGCGTGCTCTGGCCGGTGCTCTTGATCATCAACGGCGCCATCACCGCCTACTTCTCGACCGTCTGGACGCTAGCATGGCGGGTCTGGACCAGCGCCGGCCCCACCGGTGCGATCACAACCGACTCGGCAGTTGCGCCGTGAGTTCAACCGTAGGTCCGGCTGGATAGTCTCTAGTGGACTTCGGCAACGGTCTCCCATAGAGGTGACTTATGAGTCACCTCTATGGGAGACCGTGACGCTCATGCGCCGGCTACGAAATAGATTATGAAGCCGGACTTCTGTCTGAACTTAGCCTAGCTACATAACATTTCCGGCATTTTTCGAAGGGCCGGAGATGTTTTGCTCCACGAACTGGCCTTGCCAGCCCATGACTGTCCGTATGAGTAGCTCGGTTTGCCCCTGGTCAGATGGCCGGCTGCCAAACTCCCCGTTCGCCTGTTTGCGACCCTCCCACAATGGGCTACGATTGGTCCTGAAAACATGCGGGGCGCGCAAACGCAGTCCAATGTGCAGCGCGGCTCTCCGCCGCTAGTGGCTGCGTACCCGCCTGGCTAGAAGGACAGAAAGCTCATGAACAAATCGATCATCATCGTCGGCGCGGGGATCGCCGGTTTGGCTGCCGGGTGTTACGCCCAGATGAACGGCTATGACTCGCAGATTTTTGACATCCATTATCTCTTTGGCTCTGGGCCGGGGCAGCCTTATCACCAGTTGTGGGAAGAGTTGGGGGCTGTTCAGGGCCGGCGCATGATCAACCACGACGAGTTGACCCGCGTCTGCGACCCACACGGCGACACGCTTACTGTCTACTGCGACCCGGATCGGCTGGCCGGCCACATGAAGGAGATTGCGCCGGACGATGTGCGTACCATCGACGAACTTTGCCAGGGCATCCGCCGGTTGATGACATTCGACCTGTCGATCATGCAGCAGAAACCCAAGCCGCTTATGACCGGGCTGGACTGGGCTCATATGGGCCGTTCTATGTTGCCCTATATCGTGCCCCTGGCGCGCTGGGGGATGGTCTCGGCCCGAGATTTTGCGCAACGTTGCCAGGACCCGTTTCTGCGCATCGCGATCCCCCAGATGTTTGGCTGGCCCGACATCCCCATGCTGGTGGGGATGTCGTTGCTGGCCTATATGCAAAACGGCAATGCCGGTTTCCCAGCCGGTGGTTCGTTGGAATTTGCTCGCGCTATCGAGCGGCGTTACCTCGATCTCGGCGGCCAGATTCACTACCGGGCGCCGGTGGAGAAAATTCTGGTCGAGGATGCACCGGGTGGCGGACGCCGGGCCGTAGGCATCCGGCTTTACAACGATGATATCATCCGCGCCGACTATGTCATCTCCGCCGCCGATGGGAGGGCCACGATTTTTGACATGCTAGGGGGCGAGTTTGCCAACCGCACGCTCAGACGCCGCTATGATGGGCACTTGCCGCTCCATTCTCAGGTACAGATCTCGCTCGGTGTCAAGCGCGATCTCTCACACGAGCCGCACTGGATCACCTACCTGTTGCGCCAGCCAGTCACGCTCGCCGGTGAGGATCGCCATGAAATCGGCGTCAAGCATTACTGTTTCGACCCCAGTTTAGCCCCGCCGGGTAGATCGGTATTGATTGCCACCGTGACCACTCAATATCAGTATTGGCAACGTATCTACGGCCACAAGCTCTATGACACCGAGCAAGACCAGGTGTCGGATCTGATCATCGATTATTTGGATGATAACCTCTACTCCGGTTTGCGGCAGGAGATCGAGGTGATCGACGAGGCGACGCCGCTGAGCTATGAGCGGTTTACCGGTAACTGGCAAGGGTCGAGCTGCGGCTGGCTGCTGACCAAACAAACCATGCCCATGATGATCCTGGGGCTGGACAAGACGCTGCCCGGCCTGCGCAACTTTTACATGGCCGGTCAGTGGGTAGAACCGGGTGGCAGCGTGCCCATCGTCGCCATGTCCGGGCGGAATGTGATCCAGTTGATCTGCCACGCCGACGGTCATCCGTTTCGCACGACTACGCCGCCGGCTACCAGTGTCCCCGACATTGCGGCGTCGGTTGAGAAAGAGACCGTACTGTCATGAATACCCCGTTTCACTCACTCACCACACCCCCGGCTGAAGGAGACCTGGATTTCTGGCGCGTGCGTAGTTTGCTCGTTGAAACCTACCCGATAACGCCTCTCGGCTTTAACTGGGACACCCGGCGCTGGGAAGGCCAGCGCTTTTATGCTGCAGAGCCGGATTGGGAATCTCGGCTGGCAGGGCGGGTGCAGCTTTGGGAGACAGGCGATGGCCGGCTGGTGGGCGCAGTCAATCCAGAGGGCGACAAGGGAGAGGCGCATCTACAAGTCCATCCGGCGTTTCGGTACATTGAGCCGGAGATGGTCGCCTGGGCTGAGACGAATCTGGCGGTTTTGGCGGAGAACAAAACGCAGTGCCAACTCGATCTCTTTGTCTACGAATACGATGAGCCACGCCAGCGTCTTCTCACTAAACTCGGGTACCAGAAAATGCCATTTGGGGGTGTAGCCCGCCGGCTGTACTGTACCAATCAGCCGCTTGCAGTGCCGGTGATCGCCCCCGGCTACATGCTACGCACAACCCGGCCCGACGATCTGACCGATTGCCAGCGCATTGCCGACCTGCTCAACGCCGCCTTCGAGCGAAACTTTCACAACGCGCTGGAGTATCAGAACTTTACCCGGCTGGCACCCAGTTTTCGGCCCCAGCTAGATCTGGTGGCCGTAGCATCCGACGAAACCTTTGCCGCCTACGTGGGGATTCCTTACGACGAGGCCAACCGGCGCGGCATCTTCGAGCCGGTCTGCACGCACCCGGAACATCGGCGCCGCGGCCTGGCGCGTGCGCTGATGTTGGAGGGACTGCACCGGCTGCGTACCCTGGATGCCACAGAGGTTACGGTGGAAACCGGCGACATGATCCCGGCCAATCGCCTGTATGAGAGCGTTGGTTTCACTGAAGTGTGCAAGGGCTATATCTGGCGGAAGAGCTTCTAAGTAACCTGGTGAGTGCATAGGTTCGGTCACTGGCTGGACAAGGCAGGAACTATAAAGCGTACTGGCAATTTTCCTACGGCGTTCTCTGTTCAGTATCAGGGTGTTGAAGTGAGTGGGCCATCAGAGCGGGTGTGGCTGGCGACCAGGTTGTGCCGGGATAGGATAGAGAAGATTGGACGCGAAAATCAAGAGCGCAAAGTCCGCTTGGGTGGGGCCACGAATATCACTGGAAACAGGCCGAGTCGACAAGATCCCCTATCTGGCGCTGATTCCCGAACACACCGAGCCCTGCCCCGTCGTCTTTTCCGTTCCTGGCTATGGGGGGAATAAGGTCTGGAATCTCAGCTTGCACTATCGACTGGCGCAGCGCGGGCTGGCCTGCATCAGCTTCGACCCGCTCTACCACGGCGAGCGCGGCGATCCGCGGCTGGAGCAAGCAGCCGACCCGGCCTACGGCGGCATCTACCCGCCTGAGACGGGGATGGACATCTACTTTCTCTTTCTGCAAGTGATCCGCCAGTGTGGTTTGGACTTACGTACCTTGCTGGACCACTTTGGCAAAGACCCTCGGCTGGACACCCAGCGCGCCGGTGTGACGGGTCATTCTATGGGTGCCTATGCCAGCTTTCTCGCCCTCGCCGAACTTCCGGCGCTGCGGGCCGCGGTGCCGATGATGGGGATCCCCACCTTTGCCCGCCGCTGGCAGGATTTGCTGGACGAGTGTGCGCTGAGCAACTCTGCATGGGCGGCGGCGCTGCGGCAGGTCGAGCCGCAGACGGCGCAGCGCACAGCCTTTGTCGAACAGATCGACCCGGCGTATGCATTGCGCGAGGTCGCGCCGCGTGCGTTGTTGGTCATGAATGGGGATTTTGATAGCGACCAGCCCAAACATTACGTGTTAGAGTGGTTGCGCGAAGTTCGTGAGACCTATGCCGGCTGCCCAGACCGGCTCCAGTGGAAGATCTACCCTGTTGGGCACGTGATCACACCAGAGATGGAGCAAGATACGGTTGAGTGGTTTGTACAGCATCTGGCGGATGATTGAGACAGCCGCAAGATGTTGGTTTGTAAAATGCAGAACATTGAGGACACAGAGGCTGTTCTCCGTGTCCTTTGTGCCTTCTCTGTGTTCTCTGTGAACCGCTTTTTATGCTGACTTTGCGCGATAAGGAGGTTACAATCCATGAAACAAAGAACGATGTGGGGCATCTTGAGCCTTTTCTTGGCAGGTAGTCTGCTCCTCACTGGCTGCCTGGTTGGGCCGCTCCAGACGATCGCCTCGGCAGGACGGACGGTGACTCAAGAGATGTCGATTCGTGACTTCGACCGGCTCCAGATCAGCCACGCTTTTGAAGTGGAAGTGCGTCAAGGAGAGGCGTTTCGCGTCGTCGTCGAAGTGGATGAGGCGGTCCTGCCCCACCTACAAGTAGACAGAGTGGGTAACACGCTGCGGATTGGCATCGTGCCCGGTTGGCGCATCTTTAGAGGCCCCACGACCCTGCGCGCTGAGGTGACCATGCCGACGCTGGCAGGTCTGACCGCCAGTGGCGCGGCCAGAGTCGACCTGTCCGGTTTTAGGTCTTCCAGCGCGTTGGAGATCAGAGCTTCGGGCGCCAGCGTGGTGCAGGGGGCGATTGACGCCGGTGACACCACCATTGCGGCTTCGGGTGCAAGCCGGATCAACCTGAGCGGAACCTATCAAGATCTGGCGGTCGAAGCTTCCGGCGCCAGCGATGTCACCCTGGATGGCAGCGGGCAAAATCTGCGCGCCAATGCCTCAGGTGGCAGCGAAGTCGATCTAGCCAATCTGCCGGTAGTGGATGCCAGGCTCGATGCCTCCGGCGCCAGCACTATCTACGTGCAGCTCAGCGGGACACTCGATGTCGAGGCCAGCGGCGCATCCAATATCTATTACAGCGGTGACCCGACCCTGGGAGATGTATCGACCAGCGGCGCTTCGTCTATCAGCCGGCGCTAGGCTGGCTGCCCTTTCGCCGCCGTACAACAGCCCTCCCGGAGGGCGCTCGAAAATGTCAACAGGCCCTGGTCTTCTGTGGTTCTAGAGAGATCGCACAAAGGCGTGCGCATCCCAGACTGTCCACCTGGCCGGGAACAAATCTCCCTGCGTGCATCGGGCGCCCAGGGAGATCTTGTTTTAAGCTTACGAAGGGTAAAGGCAACTCACTTGAAAGGATAGCCGTTATGAAGGTGCTTCTGATCCTGGCTTACATCATAATAGGTCTCATCCTCGTAGGCTGGGTGGGATTGAAAATCAGACCCGCGCCCTTTCCAGCCTTCCCTCAGCCGGCCCCGGCGTTGGAGACCGTTCCCCTGCCTGCGGGTCTGCCGGCGCCGGTGGAGCGCTTCTATCGCCAGCTTTATGGGGATGAGATCCCGGTCATCACATCGGTGGTGATCACGGGCCGCGCCACCATGCGGCCGGTCGGTCCCATCAACTTGCCGGCGCGCTTTCGTTTTACCCATGAGGCAGGGCAGGGGTACCGCCATTATATCGAGGCCACCTTCTTTGGCATCCCCATCATGAAGGTCAACGAACGCTATCTGGATGGCCAGGGCCTCATGGAATTGCCCTTTGGCGTATTCGAAGGTGAGAAAATCGACCAGGGCGCCAACCTGGGGCTCTGGGCCGAATCGGTCTGGCTGCCGTCGATCTATCTCACCGACCCGCGCGTCCATTGGGAAGCGGTAGACGATGTTACCGCGCTGCTTGTCGTGCCCTTCAAGGGCGCGCAAGAGCGTTTTGTCGTCCGCTTTGACCCCGACACCGGGCTGATCACCTGGTACGAATCCATGCGCTATCAAAGTGCGGATAGTGCTTCCAAAACGCTGTGGCTCAACCACATGGAGGACTGGACTGTCCGCGATGGCAAGCCTTTTGCGCGCACGGGCGCGCTCATCTGGATGGATGATGGCAAACCTTGGGCGGTCTTCACCGTCGAGGAGATAGTCTACAACGTGGACGTGCAGGAATACATCCGGGCAAAGGGATTGTAATGCAGGGTGAATTTGTGGAAAGAAATGCATCATGAATACAAAACAGAACACACCAAGACTGTCCACTTGACCAGGAACACATCTCCCTCCGTGCCGGATGTGTGCAGGGAGCTTTTGTTTTAGGCTGATCAATGGCCGCGTTAGCCGCAAAGCAGGCCAGTAAGGGTTACTGACGCGGCACTGGATCGGATTGGGAAGCATATGCGCGAGCAGAGATCGGGGCGCAATCGGCAAGAAGAGCGGAACCGGCAACAATGGTCGAGCAGTAAAAATTCGCCAGCGGCAGAATGTAGCCCATCTGTCGCGGAGCTTGCCCAACAGCCCATTACACAGGTCTTTCAGACGCTGGCAAGCCAGCCGCGCGGTCTGAGCCAAGAAGAGGCGACCCTCCGTCTGCAAAGCTATGGCCGCAACAGCCTGGTCGAAATCAAAGGCCAGCCGCTACTGGTCAAATTTCTGATAAATTTCACCCATCTCATGGCGTTGCTGCTGTGGGTGGGTGGTCTGATTGCCTTTGCTGCGCAGATGCCCGAGCTGGGCATTGCCATCTGGCTGGTCAACTTGATCAACGGCTCGTTTAGCTTTTGGCAGGAATACAAGGCCGAGCAGGCCACCGCTGCGCTGCGCCGTCTCTTGCCGGTCTACGCTCGCGTCTTGCGCGACGGCGTTGAACAGCGCATCGCCGCCGAAGAGCTGGTTCCTGGTGACCTGATGTTGTTGGCTGAAGGCGACCACATTTCGGCCGATGGCCGTCTCGTGCGGGACGCCGAGTTACAGATCGACCAGTCCACGTTGACCGGTGAGTCGCGCCCGGTGCGCAAAGCGGCCGAGACCATCCACAGGAACGGGCTGACGAGCGCGGAAATATCCAATCTGGTCTTTGCCGGAACCAATGTCGCCGCAGGCGCGGGGATGGCCGTGGTCTATGCCACGGGCATGAACACCGAGTTTGGTCGCATCGCCCATTTGACCCAGAGCATCGGCGACGAACTCAGCCCGTTGCAGCGCGAGATCGCCGTGGTGACCAAGATGGTCACGATGATCGCCGTGGGCATTGGCCTCCTCTTCTTCGGACTAGCGGTGGCGTTGGGGGGAATGCCGTTAGCCGCCGGCTTTATCTTTGGCCTTGGCATGATCGTCGCCTTTGTGCCCGAAGGGCTTTTGCCCACGGTCACCCTGGCATTGGCGATGGGTGTGCAGCGCATGGCGCGCCGCCATGCGCTGATCAAGCGACTTTCGGCGGTCGAAACCCTGGGCTGTACAAGCGTCATCCTTTCCGACAAGACCGGCACTCTCACGCAGAACGAGATGACGGTGAGCCGGCTGTGGGCAGTGGATCGCTCCTTTAACGTCAGCGGCGTCGGCTACAGCCCCACCGGCCAGATCACCAGCCAGGCGCAACCGGTCTCTGCCCTGGACGATGCCGACCTGCGCTTGCTTTTGCTAGCAGCCAGTCTCTGCAACAATGCGCGCATCCTGCCGCCCAACCATGAGTCGCCCCGTTGGACGGTGTTGGGTGATCCAACCGAGGCGGCGCTCTGCGTGGTTGCCGCCAAAGGCGGGCTTGATCTGGCGACAGAAGCCCAGGCCGCGCCGCGCGTGCGTGAATTGCCTTTTGATTCCCGGCGCAAACGGATGGCGACGATCCACCAGATCGGCCCTGCGCGCGTTGCGTACGTCAAAGGCGCCCCCAAAGAGGTGTTTGCGCTTTGCACTCACATCCAGGTCGGCGGGCAGGTGCAACCGTTTGACGACGCCCGGCGCACAACTGTTGCACAGATAAATGATGCGTATGCGCGCGACGGGCTGCGCGTGCTAGCCGTCGCCATGCGCACCTTGCCAGTTGGATTCAGCGAATATACCTTCGAAGCTGTCGAGCGCGACCTGACCTTGCTGGGATTGGTAGCCATGGTCGACCCGCCCCGTCCAGAGGTGGCTGCGGCGGTGGCACAGTGTCACCAGGCGGGCATCCGCATCGTCATGATCACCGGGGATTATGGCCTCACCGCCGAGAGCATCGCCCGCCGGATTGGCATTGTGCGGGGGGCGCAGCCGCGGATTGTCAGCGGCAGCGAGTTGGAGACGCTCGACGACCAGGCGCTAGACACAGTTTTGCGCGATGAGGTAATCTTTGCCCGGGTCGCTCCCGAACACAAGCTGCGTGTCGTGCGCGCTCTTCAGGCTCAGGGCCGGGTGGTGGCCGTCACCGGCGACGGCGTCAACGATGCACCGGCGCTCAAACAGGCCGATATCGGCGTGGCGATGGGCATCACCGGCACCGATGTGGCCAAGGAGGCCGCCGACATGATCCTCACGGATGACAATTTTGCCTCCATTGTCGGCGCCATCGAAGAGGGGCGGACGGTCTATGCCAATATCAAGAAGTTTACCAGTTACATTTTTACCTCGAACACGCCCGAAGCCGTGCCTTTTATCCTCTTTGCCTTTAGCGGTGGGCGGATTCCGCTGGCGCTGACTATCATGCAGATCCTCGCTGTAGACCTGGGCACTGACCTGGCCCCGGCGCTGGCCCTGGGCGCAGAACCGCCTGAGCCGGGTGTCATGGAGCGCCCGCCGCGCCGGCTGGATGAACATGTGATTACGCCAGGGCTGCTGGTGCGAGCTTATCTGTGGTTGGGGCCGTTACAAAGCCTGGCGGCGATGGCTGCGTTCTATTTTATGTATTGGACCAACGGCTACGCCGGCCAATGGCTCGATCTGCCGGACAGCGGTCTGCTCTACCAGGCTGCCACCACCATGACTTTGGGGGCCGTGGTGACGACACAGATCGGCAACCTTTTTGCTCAGCGCGCCGCCAACACATCAATAATGCGCATTGGCTTCTTTACCAACCGGCTGGTCTGGATAGGCATTGCAACCGAGCTCGTCATCATCGTGCTGGTTGTCTATACGCCCTTTTTGCAGGCTGTTTTTGGCACGGCGCCCCTGGGCCTGCGCGATTGGATCTTTTTGTTCGCCTGGACACCAACGCTGCTAGTAGCCGATGAAGCTCGCAAGTTTCTGGTGTCCAGGTTGCAACGCCGCACAAGAGGAGAGGCGCGATGAAGATCATCGTGATTGGATGTGGACAAATGGGGGCCGGTCTGGCGCAAACCTTGAGCCTGCGCGGCCATGCGGTGACGGTCATCGATAAGGATGCCGCCGCCTTTGGGCGTTTGGGGCGGGCCTTTACGGGCCAGACCGTGGTCGGCGTCGGCTTTGACCGGGCGGTGTTGCTCCAAGCTGGCATCGAGCGGGCCGATGGATTGGCCTCGGTGACTGACAGTGACGAAGCCAATTTTGTCGTGGCGCGCCTGGCACGCGCACAGTTTCGCGTGCCGCGCGTGGTGGCGCGGGTCGTCGAGCCGCGCAAAGCCGAAATCTACCGGCGGCTGGGTCTGCAGACGATCTCCACCACGACCTGGGGTGTCAACCGTATCGCTAACCTGCTGAGCTATGCCGAGCTCAATACCCTGGTCGACCTGGGGAGCGATGTGGAACTGGTGGAGGTCGAGGCGGGGCCGGGCCTGGTCGGGCGCACCGTCTACAACATGACCATCCCCGGCGAAGCTCATGTCGTTGCGGTCAATCGCGGTGGGCAGACCTTTTTGCCCACCAGCGGAGCGACCTTTCAGGCCGGCGATCTGCTCTACTGCGCCGTGCTGACCGCCTCGGCGGACCGGTTCAAGGCTTTGCTGCGCGGGGAGTGACGAAGGAGGAAACATGACGAACATCCTGATCGTCGGTGGCGGCAAGGTGGGAACGCATCTTGCGACAATGCTGCTGGCTGGAGAACACCAGGTGCGATTGATCGAGCAGCGGCCTGAGGTGGCCGCCCGTCTGCTCCATGATTTGCCAAAAGAGATAGTGATCGCCGGCAACGGGGTCGATCCGGTGCTGCTCGAATCGGCCGGTATCCGCCAGGTAGATGTGGTGGCGGCGGTTACGGGCGATGATGAAACCAACCTCGTTGTGACCACGCTCGCCCGCTTTGAGTTCAACGTGCCGCGCACGATTGCGCGCGTCAACAATGCCAAAAATGCCTGGATGTTCACGCCCGTTATGGGGGTGGATGTGGCCGTGAATCAGGCCGACCTGTTGGCGCACCTCATTGCGGAGGAGATGTCGCTGGGCGATATGATGACCTTGCTCAAGCTGCACAAAGGTGACTACTCGCTGGTGGAAGAGCGTGTCCACCCGGCGGCAGCAGCGGCCGGACACGCCATCCGTGAACTCACCTTGCCGGCCGAATGTGCCTTGGCTGCCGTGATCCGCGCGGGGCAGCTCCTGATTCCGCATGGCGACCTGGTGCTCCAGCCCGACGACGAAGTGCTCGCTGTAATCCACGCCGGACAGGCCGCCCAACTCGCGGTGCTGCTCGGTGATCACGCGTAGCTTCTGCGGCCCGAATACTCGCC
>QEUW01000295.1 GCA_003577005.1 Chloroflexota bacterium
CCCAGATCGCCCCGTGCCAGCTCCTGAAGAAAGATCGCCAGTTGGATATGCAGCGGCCGGTCCAGGTTAAACTCACGGCGCAGTTGCTCCATCTCGCCGGCAGAAACAGCGCCGCCTTGCCCCATGATGATGTCCACCGGGTCGCCAGGAGATAGACGCATGAAAAAAAAGACTAAGACCGCCACCCCCAGCATTAAAGGGATGGCGGTGAGAATTCGTTCTAAGATGCGGATCGTTCGCATAGGCTGATGTGATTACGGACGATCTCCAGCATCTCCACAATCTCCCTAATCTCCTGGATGAACCGAGATTCTGGAGATGGCGGAGATGACGGAGATTACTACTCCAAACAGACGTCGTGCAAATTGATCCGGCTATCGGAGGCCGGCTCCCAATTTTGCACGCGCACAGAGGCAGCCTCGGCAACCTCTGGCAGGATCAGGAAGATGGCTGGCGCTTCGTCGTAGACGAGCTGTTGCGCCTCATCATAGAGCACCTGCCGTTGGGCCGGATCGGCAATGGTTTCTGCTTCTTGGACCAACTCGTTCACCCGTTCGTTGTTGTAGCCAGAGAAGTTGCCGCGCCCGTACGGGGAACCTTCCACCAGACCGTGCCATTTGGCCTCGAAGTGGCCCACCGGGTCAAAGGCCGAGTCGCCCCAGTCGTCCAGGTAAGCCTGCCGTTCGCCGGCTAACAGTTGTGGCTGGATGACGCTGTACTCCCAGAAACGCACCGTCGCATTGATGCCAAACGCCTGGAATTCGGTTACCAATGCCTCAGCCAGGTTACGGAATTCCTCCAGCGTGTCGATGGTAAAGGCAAGGGGTTGGCCATCGCGGTCGAGCACCCCATCGCCGTCCGAATCGCTCCAACCCGCTTCGGCCAGCATCTCCAGCGCCAGGTCGGGGTCGTAGGCGTACGGTTCGAGCGCCTGGTTGACAAAATTGTTGTAGGGTGAGAGCGGCCCGGAGAGCACCTCAGCCCGGCCTTCATAAATGGTATCGACGAGCAATTGCTTGTCGATGGCGTGATTTAAGGCCTGGCGGACGCGCACATCGTCAAAAGGCGGCTGGTTGACATTGAGTTCCAGCCAGATGGGCTGGGTGCCGGGAGCGGTCAAAACCTGCACGTTGGGGTCGGCCTCGAGTGTGGCGATCAGTTCGGGCGGTACAGCCTGGATGATATGGACCTCACCGGCCAGCAGCGCCGCAATGCGGGTCGACGCTTCGGGGATGACCTGGAAGACCACCCGCTCGACACAGGCCGCCCCGACGGGAGCCAGTTCTGGCGCACCGCCGTAATAGTCGTCAAACCGTTCCAAAACGATCTCCTCGAGCCCGGCGCTGGCCGAGATAAAGCGGAAGGGGCCGGTGGCGATGGGCGCATTGATAAAGCCTTCGGTTCCCACCTCCTCCAGATAGTGTTGCGGCACAATCTGCTGATGTACCAGCAACTGCATGGCCGGCGGCCACGGCCCGCTGAAATGCATGTGGACGGTGTAGTCATCGACCCATTCCACCGCTTCGAGCGGTGCAATCAGCCCCTTACGCGGCGACGTGTGCAGTTCCGGGTATTCGATAAAGTTCTCTTGGATGATACGGTTGAAGGTAAAAACGACATCATCAGCGGTCATCTCTTCGCCGTCGTGGAAGAGAACCCCCTGGCGGAGCTTGACTTCGAGCGTGACATCATCCAGCCAGTTCATCTCCTCGGCCCCCTCCAAGTGGACACCGCTGCGGGTATCGCGCGTCACCAGACCGTCGGCAAAGTTGCGGATTACCGTTTCGGCGGCGCGGGAGCGATGGTCGGCCGGGTCGATCGAGGGCGGCGCTTCGGCAAGACCTACCACAATCAGAGACTCGCCTGTTTGCGCTGCGGGTGCGGCCGGGGCGTCGGCAGCAGGTACGGGCACACAGGCCACGGTCAGCAGCGCGGCGCAGAGGACACCGATCCCGGTTTGAAAGAGTGGTCGCAATAGGGGTCGATTGAACATGCTAAAGTCTCCTCCTTTTCTTGGTTCCAGCGTTGGCGTCGCCGGGCCAGCGACTGGACAGGGGCAATCAGCACGGGACACGCCACCATAGAAGATGCCTGATCCCGTCGAGCGGTAGGCAGCTTTGGCTTAGAGCCTTGCTACCGGCCGTTGGCGAACAATTCAATTTGCCGGGGTCTTTCCATGCAAACCCAGGGCGAGAGAGATTTTTACGCCAGGGATGCAACAGGCCGTTACTGCTGAAAACAGCGGCGTGTCTGGCCTTTGCCGGGTCATAGCCGGCAAACCAGCCAGCCAGAGAAGGGAAACACTAGGGCTGCTGCGCAAAACTGAGAGAAGGGCTGTATCACCCTACATCAGCTAGGCAGATACAATTGGTGTGACGAAAAGATAGAATCTGGAATAAATGTACTTACTCCAGACAGCGACGGCTCGTCAGGACAGCCGCTCGTTTTTCGCCTCTCCTTTCCAATAGAAAACCCCGACGGATGCCCGCCAGGGTTGTGATCAACACATCGGTGACTATTCAATCGGTCTGGTGCTGACTCCACCCGGCGGGTGAGCAATGGCCGCCGTTGGCAGCCCCGGCGCTCATGCCTCAATCAGCCCCCAACTATAACGGGAGACTCCGATCGTGGGCAATGCTACCTGTTTCATCAAAACCAAAAGTGGTGTAACCTTATACACTATAACGTACCTTGTGAGTCTGACTTGTAATTTTTCTTCCTTTTTGGCTCCTGCCGTACAGGGTAGGTGGCATCGTTGGCGGAACTATCACCGTGCAAGCTCCATTACAACTTTGGACGGAGCAGAGAGACGTCCGTCGGCTCACGGGTGACGGTCAGCAAGGGATGGCCGGTGGTGGCCACAGAGAGTTGAAAGACATCGGGCCGGGCGTAATGGCCCGCTGCGTCAAACATCCACTTGGAACCGCTGATTTCTCGCCCATCCACCTCGCCATACAAGATCCCTTTCTGGTGGTGGAGTGGTCCCGCTATCATTTCGCCACTGGGCGCTACGATCGCGCTCTCCCCGTGGTTGATCCACATCTCTGCATCACCATCATACTGGGCTTTGAAGGAGTAATGGTCGGGAATATCGGACAACTGGAGCGCCATACAACAGCCGGCCACGTAGACACGGCCTTCTCGTGCAATGTGCTGGAGGGTGGCTAGCCAGGGTGCACCGCGATCCCAGGTTGGCGCAAGGTAGATTTGAACGCCCCAGGCGTATAAGGCATAGCGCGCCAACGGCATATAGTTTTCCCAACAGATCAGACCGCCTAGCTTCCCCAACGGTGTGTCATAGACCGCCAACGTGCTTCCATCGCCCTGCGCCCACACTAGTCGCTCGGCCGCCGTCGGCACGAGCTTGCGATGTTTTCCCAACACCTCGCCGGACGGGTTCAAATAGAGCAATGTGTTGTACAGACTGCCGTTGCTGCCCTCGTTATTGCGTTCGTTCACGCCGATGGCGACGTAGACACCGGCTTGCCGCGCAGCCCGGCCCAATTCCTTGGTCACCGGCCCGGGGATGTCAACCGCCTGATCCAACAATTCGGCATATAGCCCGGCCAGGAGCTGGTCCTGACCGGGTGGCGTCGCCCAGACCCAGTCCGGGTACGCTGGAATAAAGGCTTCGGGAAAGAGCACCAGGCGTGCGCCATTCTGGCCCGCTTCAGCGATCAGATTGCATGACTTGGCAACAGTTGCCGCCCGATCCAAGAAAACGGGAGCATCCTGCACCACCGCAATCTTGAAGGATTCCATACAAAGCCCCCTGTTCTCACACTGATCAACCACACCATCAAGCCTTCTGCAAAGCACGCAATCGCCCGAGGCGTTCGCCTTCAGGCAAGAGGTCCCCCGTCTCCGGGTCGACCGCCACACACGCACCCCGCTCGTCGATCTGCGTGACCACGCGGCCGGCGGCAAAGCGGTTGTTGCGCAATTGAGGCGCATCGAGGATCCCCACTTCTACCGCGCGCGCCAGCGTAGCTGCATCGGCCAGCGGGTTATCCACTGCGGGGCCGGCCAGGTTGCGAATGGCCGCGAGGGTTATACCAGCCTCTGACACCAATTCTGCCTTGCGCGCCTGGATAGCCGGGTCGTGGGTCATGTTGGGGGCGCCGCGCAGCGCATTCTCGATAGCACGGCGGGCAATCCTGGCTGCCTCGATCACGTCATCCGCGGTGGCGGCGTGGTCGGCCTCGGTGTGGCCCACAATGTGGACGATGTGCGGTCGCAGCGCCATCTGCAGATAGACGCTGGCAGCGAGATGGCCGCGCGCCGCATCGAGATCCAGCGGGTAGCTGAGCAGCCCGGTGCGCGTCTGCTTCCAGATGCGGAAATCAGAGCTAGCCAGCGGTTCGATCAGATCGATCACCGCCAGCATTTTGGCCAGGTCCATGGCGTCGGTCAGACCGGGTGGGCTGTTGAACATGAGTTGGGCAATGTAGTCGCGCACGCCGTATGCCCGGGCGTTATAAGCCGAAAGGTAGGCAGCTACCACCGACACCACATCCGGCGCATCGCGCATTCCCCAGTGATGAGGCTCGTTGAGTTCGACGGGAATGCGCCGTTCGCCGTACCACGCCATCACCTGTTGGTGCTCGCAGATAGAACCTTCCAGGTCCCACGGGCCGCGGCCGTCCATGGCATTGAACCAGAAGAGCGGGATGGCGCACCAGGCAATGTTGATCGTCTCCACAAAGAGTTCGGCCTGGCGGATAAAATCATCGGTGCCCGAATAGGTGCGCAACAGCGGGTAGTTGCCGCGGCGGCTGGCCTGATAGAGCGCCCGGTAGTCATCCGCCGTGCGGACGGGGACACCACCCGCACCCGTGCGCCGTGGGTCTTGCCGTTCGGGGTGGAAGAAGTTCTCCTGGGCGTCCTGGTCGGTGCCCAGCGAGATCACATCGAGCACCTGCGCTTCGGCGATCTGGGCAATCCCATCCGCCGTAGCGGCCATTGTGGGCAAGCCAAAGTGATGGCGCAGCAGCGGATAGGGCGCCTTCCAGCGGATCCGCTCGACGGTTGTCTGCGGGTAATCGTCTGCCGTCAGTTCCGTGTGGGTCTGGCCTTTGAGAAAGGCGAGGAGCGCTTCGGTGGGTTCGCTGCCATCAAAACAGCGATCAAAAAAGCCGATGGCCTCGGCCTGTTCGACGACGGGGGGTGTGCCGCCAAAGGCAAACTGGACGCCCTGCGCACGCAGTTCATCAGCAGCCTCGGCAAAATCGCCCAACAAACGGGCGCCGGTCTCTGGCGTCAGCCGGTACGAGACGGCGGCCAGGTCGGCCCCTTCGCGGCGCACGGCGGCGAGAAATTCATCCACCGGCACGGCTGGGCCAAGAAAGACGGTGCGCCAGCCAGCCTGCTCGGCCAGCCGCAAAAAGTTGGTCACCCCGGCCACGTGGACACATTCGCCCAGTGCGCCAGCGACAACGGTTTTCATCAGTAACCTCCTTCTGTATGTTTATCTGGGCGGTTGCGGGCGTGGTAGCCATAGCCAGATTACCCGACGGTGTACCACATTGCGAAAAGCTTCATCGTTCGTCTGGCCCTATGCCAGGCGCAATCAGACGGGCCGCAAGCCGCTGGTTGCGGAATCTCCTTTACTAAAAGCGGGCAAAACTTCGCATAGTAGGGGATGGTGTTTGCAACGACTCTGGTGAAGGGCGATCACCCTGTACGATCCTGTAGCGTCCTTGCGCTTTCATAGCGACAGGGCAGCGGGCGCCACGACCCCCAACCCTCACCTACAGCTCATTATCCAAGTGAAGACAAAGATCGCTGTGATATTGCTTCCAGAAAGGGGGAAACGTGCATTGTCTTCGTGTAGAGATCAGGATAGAGTATTGCTGTTGCCTCTCGTTGACCTTCCTGTTCCCACGATAGGCGGCATCTTGCGGACCTATACGACTTCAACCTATGTCTTATCAGACCCGATTCCCCTCCTGGTTTTTCGTATATTCATCGTTTGCCACAAAACCGGCCAATCGGAAACAGAAGGCGAGTTCGGATAGCCATTGATTATAAATAATTGTTGAAAAAATTGCCTCTTGCGCATAGAAATCTGTTGTGCTATGCTCGCATCAGAGATCAGACGCCTGACCTGGCGGCAGGCGCAGGTTCCCAGTTCGTGTTCCGTTGCAGCAAGGAGGGCAGATCGATGCGTAGCCGATTTCACAACATAGTGCAGCAAGTTCTGCTGCATCACTGGTATAGAGGACTAGGCCGCCCGCCTGTTCAGGTGCGGCGCATCTTTACGTTCCTTTGTGCGCTGGCGCTCGTGGCCAGTACGTTTCTGGTGGCGAGCACAACGCAGGCCTCGTATACCAATGTTTTAGTCAATGGCAGTTTTGAGCAAGGTTTCTATCATCAACCTGAATGTGGCATGGTGGGCAACGGTTGGGGCTGTTTCACCAACGGGGGCGCCGCCGTCTACGGCTATTATGATGACCAGTGGGACCGTGTAGTGGCCGATGGCGTTCATAGCCAGCTGATCGAAATCAACACCAAAGGGGTCGGCGCGCCCGACCACGACCGGTATGCCGGCATCTACCAGACGGTGAAGGTGGTGGATTGGGAGCACTACACGCTTAGCCTGCGCGGAATGATCCGAACGACAAACATGGAGGGCGACCCGTGGCGGTATCGCGTCCAGGTTGGCTGGAGCGCCGGACCACATCCCAAATGGAGCGCGGTCAACAACTGGATCGATGTGGGGTGGGACACCTATTATGAACGCACGTCTCCAGGTGGTATGTTGGATTTCTCCACCGGTCTCAAAGCAGAAGCGGATCACATCACGATCTATATCCGGGTCTGGAAGAAGTGGGGAGTACCCGAAGAAGAGATTGACATCAATGTGGACGCCATTTCGCTGACCGGCCCGGCGCCGTACGCTCCTTTCTGGAAACCGTCGCCGCACAAACCGGCCGAACCGCCCGTTTATCACAAGCCGGAGGCAAAACCCTATCCGCCGCCAGCGCACCCGGGTAAGCCGGTCTATCCCGCGCCGGAGCCTGATGTCTGTGCCGGGCCGGAACTGGTCTACAACGGCGGCTTTGAGCACGGATTTATCCCCACCGGCGTGGGCCATGTGGGGCGTGGCTGGGGGTACTTCACCAGCGGTGGCGCGGCCAACTACGGCTATTACGATGAGCAGTGGCAGGCAGTCGTCGCCGAGGGGGGGCACGGCCAGTTGATCGAAATCAACACCATCGACATCTTCCCGGCAGACCCGGACCGCTACGCCGGCATCTACCAGCGGATCGGCCATCTCCACCCCGGTGCTACCTACGAGTTGAGCCTGCGCGGCCTGTTACGCGGCGAGGGCGGTGAGGAAGACCCCTATCGTTTCGAGGCGCAGTGGGGCTTCAACCCCGGCTACGACACCGATTGGACGCGGGTTTCCAACTGGCAGGGGATGGATCTGGGCAAGATCTATCCACGCACCGAGCCCGGCCCCTTGGGGAGCTACAAGGTTCGCTTTACGGCGCCGGCGAGCGAGATTGTCCTCTTTATCCGTGGGTGGATGAAGTGGGGCGTCACCAATGTGGAGATGGACTTCAACCTGGACACCATCAGCCTGCGCGGCTGTGGCGGCATCGGTGGCCCAGTCTATCCGTACCCGCCCTATCCCGAGCCGTACCCATCCTACCCGTATCCGCACAAGCCGGCCCCCCCGGTTATCGACCCCATCCCAGTGTGCGAGTATGTCATCCGGCCAGGTGATACGCTGAGCGAAATTGCCCAACGGTTTGGCGTTTCGGTCAAGGAACTGATGTATCTCAACGGCATCCACAACCCGAACTTTATCTTTGTGGGTCAAGTCTTGACGCTCCCCGGTTGTGCGGCGGTCAAGCCGTACCCGCCGGACCCATGCTGTGATCACCCTGACCCGGCGCCGGCCCCCTATGCGCCGCAAACCTACGTGGTCAAACCGGGTGACACGTTCAGCCAAATCTGCCAGAAGTTTGGCACCGATCCCTATGCCCTGGCTGAGATCAACGGTATTACGAACTGGGATCTGATCTATGTCGGGCAGGTGCTGACGATTCCCTAGCCGGGCTGCCACAGCCGGCCAGCCGCGCCGATAGCTTCGCCAGGAGCGGCGGCGCCGATGATTCGGGCATCATCAGCACCACAGGGTGCAACATGAGACGGGGCAAACTGCCCCGTCTCATGCTTTTTACGAGCAGAACCGGCGCCAACGATCTGCGGGCACGGTGTCCGGCCTGTATTCTCCTCCACTCGGCAAGTTTTACAGAGTAAGATATTTGTAATCGTTGTGTAACCGTGGGGCAAGCTGCGTCGCCTACAGTGGCTGTGCATGCTGTTTCAAACGACCAGTTGATTAAATGCAGAAAAGGAGAAGAACATGAAGCAGTTGAAACCATTGTTCGTGGCAGTCTGTACTGCCATGTTGCTGGCAGCAACAGCGACGGTCGCGCTGGCGGCGAAACCAGGCCTTGGCGCGCTCTACTATGAGGGCAACGTTGTTCGTACTCTTGTTCCGCCGGCCGCTTCCCCTCAGCAGGGTGTCGATCCGCTCTTTGTGGTCAGCGATGGCGCACCGGGCCAACTGGGCATCGCGGCTGTAGCGCCAGGGGATCGGGATTATCACGGCGGTCGCTGGGCGTTTTACAGCGTGACCTGGCAAGTTGAGCCCTATCTGCTCACTTCCGCGCAGGCTGTGCGTGAGGCTGAGGCCGCTGGCCATGTGACCGTCACACGCATTCCGGAGAATGATTTCAAGTGTCCAATCCAGCCGTAACCAGGCGATAAGCTGTTGTGGCTTTGAAAACGAACTGGTAATACAAGCCCGAAAGCTCTGAAACTTTCGGGCTTGTTTTGCCAGTCCACCCGTTGGTCTATCGCTTTCCTGGCATGATATACTGGTGGCTCGCCACAAACTTGAAAGACAGTCTTTTGAAAGGAAAAGCCATGCCATGAGGAATGACATTCTCCTTGTCCAACGCGAGGGTGACATTGCGACCGTAGTTCTCAATCGCCCTGAAAAGCTCAACGCGCTCAACCGGGCGCTCTGGCAGGGCGTGGGCGAGGCGCTGCGCCAACTCTCGGCCGATGATGAGCTGCACTGCATCGTCTTGCGCGGGGCTGGTGACAAAGCCTTTTCGCCCGGCGCCGATATTTCCGAGTTCGAAACCGAGCGCTCCAACCTGGAGCAGGCGCGGCGCTATGGCGGGTACATGCATGAGGCCATGGGCGCCATCCGCGACTGCCGCCATCCGACCATTGCCCTGATCAAAGGGATCTGCGTCGGCGGTGGGTTGGAACTGGCGAGCATGTGCGATCTGCGCATCTGCGGCGAATCGAGCCGTTTTGGCGTGCCCATCAACCGCATCGGGGTGATCATGGCCTACCCGGAGATCGCGGCGCTCATCGATCTGGTCGGGCGGGCGACAGCATTGGAGATATTGCTCGAAGGCCGCGTCTTTGATGCCCAAGAGGCGAAGGAGAAGGGGTTGGTTACCCGTGTCGTTCCCGACGACAAGGTGGAAGAAGAGACCTACGCTGCCGCCCGTCGGATCGCCGATGGGGCCCCCATTTCCAACCGGCTACACAAAAAATTCGCCCGCCGTCTGCTCGACCCGCGCCCGCTCACGCCGGAAGAGTTCGACGAAGGCTTCGCCAACGCCGCCACTGAGGATTATTTGGAAGGCTACCGCGCCTTTATCGAGAAGCGGAAACCGCACTTTCAGGGAAGATAACCAATCATTCCCCAGTGGCAACAAGAAAAAAGTAGCAACACAAAGCAGGAACACAGAGGCCACAGAGGATGCACCGAGCGCACCGAGATACAGACGAGCTTGGTCGTTTCTCTCTGTGCTCTGGTATGATAAAAGTCAGTGATAGAATCGGCTTCGGCCAAACTATCAAACAGGCAAAGGATGGTGAAGTTCGTCTGTGCAAGTAGTCAAAGAA
>QEUW01000296.1 GCA_003577005.1 Chloroflexota bacterium
GGGGAGCAGGAGATAGATCTCGGCAAGTTGCAGATGGGCCGGCAGATAGCCAGGGTCGGCGGCAATTGCTTCGATGGCTTTGGCCTCAGCGCCTGCGAGATCGCTTTGGAGAAGCAGTTCCCGTGCTTCTTCGCTCAACGTTGCAGACTGGTCCGGATCGGGCGTGGCCAGCGGGGTCGGCGTTGCGGTGGCGGTTGGGCCGGGGGTCGGGGTGTCAAATGGAGTGGCTGTGGCGGTTGGCTCGGCCACGCCCACGGATGTTCCCCGCGTGCTTGCGTCACGGGTAGCCGCGGTCGGTTTGGTGTCACGATTCCGCGTCGTGCTTCCAACCGAGGACACAGGCGGGCAGGCCGTGAGCAAGAGCATCAAGACAAACAAGAGGGGCACGAGCGGCCAACGGCCAGCCTTCAAGAGACGCATGGGGAACCTCCAGACCTCAGTACAACGGTCAATGGTCAATGGTTAATGCTCAATGCTCAATTGAACATTAACCATTGACCATCAACCATCAACCATTGAGCATTGAGTATTAACCCTTAGTATAGCGGTTTTTTGAACTTCTGGCGAGTACGGAAAGATACTGAATTTCGGGATGGCTGTGCTATACTACTACGAAATCCACCGGTCTGATAGACATCCATGATCAACGAACAGCCACTTGTTCAACTAGAGAACGTTCAGATTTACTTTACGGTTCGCAGCGGATTCTTTGGCTCGCAGACAGTCAAGGCGGTGGATGGCGTGAGCCTGTCGTTGCAGGCGGGCGAAGTGGTGGCAGTCGTGGGTGAATCTGGCAGCGGTAAGACAACGCTTGGCCGCGCCACGCTTGGGTTACTCAAGCCGACCGGTGGGTCGGTGCGCTTTGCTGGCCAGGAACTGGCCCAACTACGCGACCGCGAGCGTAAAACTTTTCGGCGGCGTGCACAGGCCATTTTTCAAGATCCGTTTGCCAGCATCGACCCCTACATGACGATCTATGATTCGGTGGCGGAGCCGCTGGTCATCCACGGCATTGGCGATGACGCTGACCGTCGCACGCGCGTCTATCAGGCGTTGCGCGATGTGCGGCTGACGCCCCCAGAAGAGATGGGCGACCGCTATCCGCACATGCTCTCTGGCGGCCAGCGCCAGCGCGCCGGGATTGCGCGAGCATTGGTGTTGCAGCCCGAGTTCATCCTGGCCGACGAACCGGTCTCGATGGTCGATGCGTCGAGCCGCGCCGAATTGCTCTATCTGTTGCGCGACCTGCGTGACCGTTTCCAAATCGCTTTTCTCTACATCACCCACGATATCGCCACGGCCCGCCACTTTGCCCACCGTATTGTGGTCATGTATTTGGGGCGGATTGTGGAGAGTGGCCCCGCAACTGCCGTGGTGGGCAATCCGCTCCACCCTTATACACGGACGCTCGTCGCCGCCGTGCCCGCACCAGACCCGGCCAATCGTCTGCGGATGCGTCCGGTCTTGCCGGGTGAACCGCCCAACCCCAGCCATTTGCCCACCGGTTGTGCCTTTCACCCGCGCTGCCCTCAGTGGATGCGAGGAGAGTGTGAGGTAAGCAGACCGCAGCTGATTGAAGCGGAACCAGGTCATTTTGTGGCCTGTTATCTTTATCGGTGAAGTATCCTCCTATTGGGTATATGCACCTCCCTGATGCGCCCTATGCAGACCAGATGTTGTTCTTGAACACCTACTGAATGCTGGAAAGAAACGCTCTATGCCACCATCAACCAGGCACCTGTTACGCTTACTGTTTGGCATCGTCATCTTGATGGCGACGGGCTGCGCTGTGCTTCCACGGTCGGAGCCCAGCGGCGCAGGCGCCGGCGAACCGGTGACTGTGACCTTTCTTGTGTCGGGTGGGCCGGCGGAACAGGCTGCCTACCAGGCAGTGGTCGACCGGTTCAACACCCTGTATACTGAGATTCACGTGGAAATCATTGGCGTGCCACGCATGTCCGATTTTATCACTCGCCTCACCACCGATTTTGCCGCCGGCGCTCCGCCCGATCTCTTTATGCTCAACTATCGGCGGATGGCGCAATTTTACAACCGCGGCGCCATCGAACTGCTCGACCCCTACCTGAAAGCCGGCTCCACGCTCAACGAAGCTGATTTCTATCCAGAGGCGTTGGACGCCTTCCGCAATGCCGCTGGCGAACTGATCTGTATGCCACAGAACGTTTCGAGCCAGGTCGTCTATTTTAACCAGGACCTCTTTGACCAGGCCGGCCTGCCCTATCCCAAAGCTGATTGGACGTGGGAAGAGTTTCGCCAGACGGCGATTACCTTGACGCTGCCCGACGAGAACGATGACACTTATCCTGACCAGTACGGCCTGGGGTTGGAGCCTGTGCTGATCCGCATGGCCGCATTCATCTGGCAAAACGGCGGCGAGCTGGTGGATGACCCGGCCAACCCCACGCACTTGGCGCTCAACGAACCGGCGGCGCGCGAGGCAATCCAGTTTGTGCTCGACCTGGCACAGAAAGATGGTGTGGTCCCTAATTACAGCGCCGAAGCGGTGGCGTCGCACCCGGACCGCTTCCTGGCCGGCAACATTGCCATGTACGTAGACAGCCGCGTCTTCACCCCCACCCTGCGCGAAACCGTCACCTTCCGTTGGGATGTAGCGCCGCTACCGCGCGGCAAACAGGTTGCCAATGTGCTGCACAGCGATGCCTACTGTATGGCCTCCGCCTCCACTGTCAAGGACGCTGCCTGGGTCTTTGTTGAGTTTGCACTGAGCGAAGAAGGGCAGACCATCGCCGCCAGGTTGGGACGAACCGTCCCCTCTATGCGCAAAGTAGCCGAGAGCGAAGCCTTTCTCGACCCGGCCCAGCCACCGGCGTCGGCGCACGTCTGGCTTGACAATATGGAGCAAAACATGCGCGCCATGCCCAGACTCGAAAACTGGAATGCAATCGAGCGCACTGCCGCTATCGAACTCGAACAGGCGTACCTGGGTTTCCAATCCTTAGAAGGGTTGCTTGCCGGCATCGAAGCTACGGCAGCGGAGGGATTCGTGCCGATCAAATAGGGATAGGGAGTGGTGAGTAGAGAATCGGCGGTGGAGCTGTTCTCACTCCCTATTGCCTATTCTCGCACCCAAATTGTAAACTGCTGGACATAGCGTTGCCCCAGCAAGAAAACAAGCACGGCGGGGGCGGTGAGGATCAAGGCGCCGGCCATAACAACCGGCCAGCGGGTGATGTCGATTTCAGAGAGGAGCCGCAGCCCAACCGGCAAGGTCATCTGAGCAGTGGAGCGCAGATAGAGGAGTGGATCGGCGAAGTCGCCCCAGACATGGAGGAAGTGCAAGACCCCCACGGCAATGAGCGCCTCGCGGGCCGAGGGTAGGGCAATGCGGCGCCATATCTGCCACGATGTTGCGCCATCCAGGCGGGCTGCCTCGTAAAACTCAGCGGGCATCCGGCGGAAGGTCCAATAGAGGAGCAGCACATAGAAGGGGCTGCCGCCAATCAGTGCGGGGGCCACCAGCGGCCAGGGTGTGTTGACCAGTTCCAGCGTCTTGAAGATAGGGAAGCGGGCCAGCCACAACGCCTTCTGTGGGGCCAGGAGTGCCGCCATAGAGAGCCAAACCAGCATCGTTTGGGGACGAGCCGGCAATTGGGTCATGGCAAAGGCAGTCAACGACGCGATCAAAAGGGTTAGGGGAACAGCCAGCGCTACCACCCGGAGTGAGTTGAATGCAAAGCGCGCCATGGGCACAACCTCCATCGCCGTGGCAAAGTTCGCAAACGATGGGCGGAAGCTAGCCGGGTCGAGCCAGATGATCGCCAGCGGTTGATGGTCGGGCCAGAGCGCACCGATCACCAGCCAGACGAGCGGGTAGACAAACGGTAGCGCCAGCAACAGGGTCAGGTGTTGGAGACGAAAGCGATTGATCATGAGTCGGTGGGCATTGGATTTGGGAGATTTGTAGAGATTTACAGAGATAAGGGAGATCGTCAAGGAGCGATGCGATCAATCCCGTCAAACCTTCCCAAATCTCCTTAAGCTCTTCAATAACTCCCCGTATAGTGCCAGCGACGGAGCAACAGAGATTGCACCGCCACCACAATAAAGGTGATTCCATAGAGCGTCCAGACCACTGCTGCTGCATAGCCAAAGTACAAATCGTCAAACGCCAGCCAATAGGTGTACAATGGGATAAACAACGTGGCATACCCTGGCCCTCCCTTTGTCACCACCATCGATGGCACAAAGTTCGCCTGGAGGCTGACGATCAGGTCACGCGCGGTGAGCAGCACCAGGCTTGGGATCAACATGGGCAGTGTGATAAACCGGTAACGGGCCAACGCGCCAGCGCCATCCATCTCGCTGGCCTCGTAGAGTTCGGCGGGGATAGTGCGAGTAGCGGCCAGTAGCACGACAAAGCTCTCGCCCAGTTGCCATGTCGCCATGATTACCAGTGCCCACATCGCCGGCCAGGGCTCCACCGTCCACGCCGGCGTGGGAAGAAATAGACGGTTCAACAACAGGTTGACCGGCCCGTACAGGGGATTGAACGAGATCAACCAGATGGTGGCATAGGCGATATCAGGAATAACGGTAGGAAGATAGATAGCGGCGCGCGCAAGATGAACGCCGCGTCGCTGCGGCTTGAAGATCAGCGCAAAGAGAAAGGCCCCGCCAATCCGCAACGGCACGGCCAGCGTTAGGTAAATCAACGTGTTGCTCAACGCCACCCAGAAGAGACGGTCGTTCCAAAGCCGCTCAAAGTTGGTGATCCCGATCCAATCGGGTGGCGTCAAGGCGTCAAAACGGGTGAAGGCCAGCCCCAACGCCAAGCCCGACGGCAGGGCGATGAGCACAACCAGGCCCAGCAAATAGGGCAGGAGCATACACCACGTGGTGAGAATTATCCGATGTTTTGCAGACAAGATCTTCATCCAGACCATTTTATCATAGTGGGTGACATGGCCGTTATCCAGCGGCTGTTATTGGATAAAAGAGCTCTTGGTAGATAGGAAGCAGGTAGGTAGACAGGTCGTGCATATGATTTCCCTATCTACCTGTTTACCCAAACCTGGTAGGTGGTTCGATGGTTCGTGTAATTGATGGAGGCTGAATTCCGATGAACATCATGCGTCTCTGTATTGCTCTGCTGTTGGCGTGTGGGCTGCTGGCCCCACCGGTCGGTGTCTTTGCGCAGTATCCGGGGCCAGCGCAGCCCGACCGCAGCAAAGAACCCGAAGGTATCGAGTTTCACCCCGACATGTTGCGCATGATGGAGCCATATCGCGATGTACTCTCCGGCTCAACATGGCTGGTCGCACAGGGTATCGACAACCGCATGTGGATGAAGCGTCCCGATTGGAACGCGCTCAACCGCTACGATCTCTCCACGCTCAATAGCCCGCTGGCCGTAGGGAGCCAGGCGCCGGTTGCACAAGGGGGCGCCGGTGTGCTGGTGCCCTATCGCGACCCGGCGCCGGCCTTTAGCCGCAACCTCTTGGTGACGCGTGACTTTAGCGCCCGCACACTCCAGACCGAGCCCCACCTGGCCGTCAACCCGCTAGACCCCGACCATGTGGTCATCGCCGCCATCGATTACAACTTCCCCAGTAACAGCATTTATATCAGCATCGATGGCGGCTCCACTTGGGAAGGCCCCAAACAGACCAAGTATCTGCGCGATGACCTCGGCTCCGGCGGCGACCCCGTGCTCGCCTTTGACAGCAAGGGCAACGTCTACGCCGTCTCAATCTCCATCGGCGTGGAAGATTATGGGGTCGGTTCGGCTGCCGGTGAGGCGCTGGTCTCCAGTATCGCCATCGCTTCCTCCACCGACGGCGGCTACACTTGGAATGACCCGGTCTCCACTGCACGGTCCACCGTTGATACCGATGTGACGCTTGACCCTAGCGGGCGGCTCCGCGGCACCATCAGTTTTGGCTTTCTCGATAAGCCCTGGCTCACCATCGGCCCCCACCCCACGATCGAAGACCAGGAGATGATCTACGTCACTTACACCGAGTTTGTGACGCGCTACGGTATCCTCTACATCGGTGAACTGCCGGTCTTGGGGGTCCCAGAAGTGTTGACCACCCCCAAACTGGTCGCCTCTTCGGACGGCGCCCTCACCTGGTCGGAGCCGGTGGCGGTGGGGCCGACCGTCCGCAGCACCTTTGGCGAGCAGGAAGGGGTCGGTGCCGGCGCCAGCGAGGTGACCGACCGGGTGCTCGATGAACTGGCCGAACCAGTTATTGTCAACGCTGGCGACGACCCAGGCTATCGTGAAGAGATTTTGGCTGAGCTGGCCGCCCGCAACGCCCGCTCGCCCCAAATGCAAAACGAGATTCAGGAACAGGGCACCAAACGCACAGTCCAGGGACCCGCGCCCGTGGTGGACTCGCAGGGCAATCTCTATGTTACCTGGCTCGACAGCACCGACGACGAGGCGATGCACGGGCTCGGCGAGCTCTACATGGCAAAATCTGAAGATGGTGGAATGACCTTTGACAAGCCCACCCGCATTGCCAGCTTCTTGGAGATCCCCTTCCGACCGCGCAACGCCTTCTTCCGCTACTGGGCGTCGGCCTTCCCCAAGGTCGCGGTCGGTCCCAACGATGAACTCTATGTGGTCTACGGCGCGCTGCCCCCCAACGACCCTAATGATGAGGGTGACATCTACTTTATCCGCTCCACCAACGGTGGCACTCGCTGGACACGTCCCAAACGGCTCAACCAGGATGAGACTTCCAACGTCCAGTTTTTCCCCGACATCGATGTCGGGCCCGATGGCAAGATCCACGTCATGTGGGGCGATATGCGCGACGACCCGGTGGGCACCCGTTACCACATCTATTACAGTTCGTCGGAAGACCAGGGTGACACCTGGGGTTTTGTCAACACCGAGATCGACCTGCCCGTGCCGGAAACACGGGTGACTGACTTTGCCAGCAACCCCAATAAGGCATTCCCATCGGGCGTCTTTATTGGCGACTACTTTGGCATCGCCGCCACCGAAGAGGAAGTCTATATGGTCTGGGCCGATGGCCGCCTGGGCGAGTATGGGGCCATCAACCAAAAGATCGGTTTTGCCCGCCGTCGCGCCATGCCCTCGCCCGAGATCTTCCTGAGCCCCAATGCCGGCCCCGGCGGTGAAACGATTACGGTGCAGGGCTTTGGCTTCCAACCCGACATGACCTATTATCTTCGGGTCGGTGGCAGCACCGTTACTACCGGTCGCACCGGCGCTGATGGCGTGATGACAGCCCAGGTCTTTGTCCCCATCTCCGGCGAGGGTGCCCACCAGGTGAGTCTTGTCGATGAGTCTGGCAACGTGGCCGGCACTTCGTTTTACATGGAGTTTGGCTTTGACAACGTGCAGACATCGCTCAGCGAACTCGACAGACAGATCCAGGCGCTGGCTGCAGCCAACATACTGACTACCACGCCAACAAGCGGCGCCGGCAGCGTTGCCACCCACCAGGCGAGCTTCCCGGTGGACAACGTCGGCCAACTAGCAGCCGAGGTGCAGGAGCTAAAGCTGCTGGTACAGAATTTGGCGGCCTCCCCATCTGCTACCGGCGCTACCGAGCCGGAGCTGGTTGTTAGCGGGTTGGGTGGACAGGCCCATGGGGCTGCCTCTACCTGGCCCTGGGGTGTCGCTGCCTTTGGCGGTCTTGTGATGGGCGCTGCCTTGATGTATGTCAGTACATTGCGCCGCAACCGGTAGGGACATTCGCCATCGGTCTGTCCGGCGTATCCCGTTCTGCAACCGGTAGGGGCAGATCCACGTGTCTGCCCCCTCTGACATCAAGATACTACGTCGATTGAATCATCAACAAAGGATGGCGTTCGATGGTCAAACGATCTCTTTTTACGTTCTTGCACCTCTTCCTCATCACCGGCCTCTTGTGGGGAATGGCCGGCGCAGCTGTGGCCCAGCCGGACTATACACCCCCTACCAACGAGCCTGGCCCGGCGGTGGAAAAGCTCTATTTCCGCGCCTTCAATGTCGATCGGGCGCCGCTCGACCTGGCCGCCGGTGAGATGGACCTCTACTACTACAACCTGAAGATCGCCGCCGCCCGCCAGTTGCGCGACCAACAGGGCATCCGGCTGTACGAGGCGCCGGCCAATACGCTGTCGCTGATCCTCAACCCGGCGCCGGCACCCGAAGGGCAACTCAACCCCTTTGCCATTTTAGAAGTGCGCCAGGCCATGCAGCGGCTGATCGACCGCGAATACGTGGCGCGTGAAATTTATCAGGGCCAGGCCATGCCCATGTACACACCGGCCAGCCCCACCGACTTTGACTACCTGACGGTCTTTGATGTCGTACAGGAGGCCGATCTCCGCTACGACCCCGAGTTTGCCAGAGCGCAGATCGCCGACGCCATGACCGCGGCCGGCGCCGAACTGGTCGATGGCGTCTGGAACTATGAGGGCCGGCCAGTGCGCATCAAACTGATCATCCGCGTCGAGGATGAACGCCGCGACCTGGGCGACCTGCTGCGGACGGCGCTCACCGAGGCCGGCTTCCAGGTGGATGCCAACTACCAGCCCTTTGCTCCGGCCATCCAGACCGTCTATTCCACAGACCCCAAGACCTTTGGCTGGCACATCTACACCGAAGGGTGGGGCCGCGGCTCGGCGCAACGATACGACTTTGGCGCCATCAACTCCTATACGGCCCCCTGGCTGGGCAACATGCCCGGCTGGCGCGAGGTCGGCTTCTGGCAATACGAAAATGCTGAACTGGACGAACTCGGCCAGCGGCTCTTCCGCGGCGAATTCCAGGACCAGGCCGAGCGCGACGAGATGTACCGCCAGATGACGCGCATGGGGCTAGAAGAATCGGTGCGCATTTGGGTGGCGACGGTCAACAGCGCCTACCCCGTGCAGGCCGAGGTCGAGGGCATCACCCAGGACATTGCTGCCGGTCCGCGCGGTCTCTGGACCTTGCGCACCGCCTACAAGCCGGGCAGCGACGAGCTCACAGTGGGCCACCTCTGGGTCTGGACCGAACGCAGCACCTGGAACCCGGTCGGCGGGATCGGGGATGTCTACACGTCGGACATTTTCCGCCAGCTCAACGACCCTGCCGTGGTCAACAACCCCTTCACCGGCATCCCAGAGCCGTTCCGCATTGGCTATGAAGTGGAGACCGCCGGCCCCACCGGCACACTCGACATCCCTACCGATGCTATCTTGTGGGATGCTTCCAGCTCTGGCTGGAAGCCCGTGGGCGATGGCGCTCAAGCAGTGAGCAAAGTCACCTACGATTACAGCAAGTTCTTCCAGGCGCCCTGGCACCACGGCCAGCCCATTACGATGGCTGATGTGCTCTACGCCATCCAACAGAGCTTTGACATCTCGTACAATCCCGACAAAGCGCGCATCGAGACGGTGATCGCTACTACCTCGCGCCCGCTGTTGCAGACCATCAAGGGCTATCGCTTCGTCGATGACCACACCGTCGAAGCGTATGTCGACTTCTGGCACTTTGAGCCCAATCTGATTGCATCCTACGCCGTTCCCTCCAGCGTGGGCACGCCGTGGGAGCTGCTGTACGCTATGGATACGTTGGTCTTCGAGCAACGGCGCGCCGCCTACAGCGATACCGCTGCCGCCCGCTACAGCGTACCCTGGCTGAGCCTGGTGCTCGACCGTGACGCCCGCCTGGTGCGCCGTGTGCTGCTCGACTTGCAAAACGGGCAGACCTTCCCTGAGAACATTTTCACTGTGCCCGGCAGCGAAAGCATGACCCTGGTGGATGCCGAATCCGCCGTCGCCCGCTACGAGGCTGCGCTCGAATGGTTCGATGAACGTGGCCACCTGATCATCGGCAACGGCCCCTTCACCCTGGCCCGCTACGATCCGCCGGCGCAATTTGCCGAGCTACATGCCTTCCGTGACCCCAACTATCCCTTTACCCCTGCCGATCTCTATCGCGGGCTGCCCGAA
>QEUW01000297.1 GCA_003577005.1 Chloroflexota bacterium
CGCGGCAGGTGAGAGGCGATCCAAATGCAGGATTACTGCCTGCTTGTGCGGCACGGTCACGTTGGCCCCGCGCAACCCCAGCGCCCGCAGCCCGCGCACCGCCTCGCCAATGCGGTCAGGCGGTTCTACGGGAACGGGCAGCGGCACATAGCACCACTCCAACCCAAGTTGGGCAAATGCGGCATTATGCATCGCCGGGCTCACACTGTGGCTCACCGGCCAGCCGATCACGCCGACGATGTGGGTTTTTCCGGTCAAGTGGGTCATGATTGTGCTGACTCCATCGTTTCGCTGGTAGTGCGATATTCACTGTCAGCGGATTCTGGGAACGGATTAAACAGATTTTTTTCCACAAGAATCTGTTCCCAAAAGTGGTTTACCGAACGGATTCGCAAAGCACAATCCGTGAAATCTGTCCCCAAAATCCGTTGACAGTGGTGGTTACTCGACTGTTAACCTCGCCCCCAACGCCTGTAATGTCACCTCAAACCCCGGAAAACTGTCCGCCGTAACCTCGGCGCCGTAAACGGTCGTGGCTCCCTTGGCGACGAGGCCAGCCACCGTCATCGGATGGTCATCCTGGCTCTCCACCGGTGCGCCGGTGAGCGGGGTGGGGCCGTCGATGATAAAGCCATCTTCGGTCGGCTCGATCCTGGCACCCAATTTGCGTAACTCGGTGACGGTGGAGGCGATACGGTCGGTCTCTTTGACGCGCAGTTCGCCGGCATCGCGGATGACGGTGCGGCCGTGGGCCTGGGTGGCGGCCACCGCCAACACCATGAGTTCATCGATCATGGTAACGATCAGTTCGCCGCCAAAGGTGGCGCCGCGCAGCTCGCTGTGGCGCACTTCGAGATCGGCCACCGGTTCGCCGGCCTGATCTCGCTCATTCTTGTAGACGATGTGGGTGCCCATCTCCGACAACGCTTCGACAATCCCCGTCCGCGTCGGGTTGACACCCACACCGGTGATGGTCAGACGGCTGTCCGGCACGATGGCGCCAGCGACGAGCAGAAACGCCGCCGACGAGATGTCGCCAGGGACCGTGATGTCGATGGGCTGGAGGGGCGAAGTCGGACGTTCGCTGGAGACGGTGTGCCCTATCACCTGGACCGGCGCACCCATCGCGCGCAACATGCGTTCGGTGTGGTCGCGGGCCGGACCTGGCTCACGAACGATGGTCAACCCTTCGGCGTAAAGGCCGGCCAATAACAGGCAGCTCTTGACCTGGGCGCTGGCTACAGGCATGTCATATTCCATCCCGCGCAGCCGCACGGGGGCGATACCTAACGGGGCGTACTGGCCGTTCTGCCGGCCAATGATCTGCGCACCCATGCCGCGCAACGGCTGGACGATGCGCCCCATAGGCCGGCGGCGGATCTGCGCCGTGCCGTTGAGGATGCTGGTGAACTTCTGCCCGGCTAGCAATCCGGTCAGCAGCCGGATCGTCGTGCCGGAGTTGCCGCAGTCGAGCACGCTGTTTGGCTCCTGGAGACCATTCACACCACGACCGTGGACGATCAACTCGGTGGGCGTGACCACTTCGATCTCGACGCCCAGGTCGCGCATGACCTGAATGGTAGAGCGGCAGTCGCCGCCATCGAGAAAGTTGCGTATCTTGCTCACCCCCTCGGCGATGCTGGCAAACATCACGGCGCGGTGGCTGATAGACTTGTCACCGGGGACGCTACACTGGCCGGTGAGGGGGGAGCCAGATTGGAGGTAGATCTCGGTCATGGTTGTACTCCTGGTGAAAGAACAAGAATCAATTAGTAATCGGTAATCGGTAATTGTGAATTTGTCCGCTGTCCGATCAAGGTATTACTCAGAAGGCGGGGGTTGCTTGTTTGGTTGGCGCTCGGTTGTTGTTTTGATGCTTGAACTGAGGATGCGGCAGAGTTCGTCGCACTCGCCTATTAGAGGCTGCATCTGTCGAGGAAGCACAATGTCGCTGCGGGCGAGGATGTGTAGCCAGATGCGCGTCTCGTTTAACTCTTTGAGGGCGATCTTGAGCTTATGAATAAAGTCGCGTGTGCTTTCAGCCCGGCGCGCTTCGGCATAATTGGCCGCAGGCGATGTTCCGCTGCGCAGCACCTGATCGGAGATGTGCCGGGGGCTGGCTCTCCTCGGCAACTGGTTGCACATCTTGACGATCCGAACTGCAAAGTTGATCAACCGCTCTTCCAAATCATCGCCCTTTGCCATCGTCTTTGCCCCTCCACTGTCCATCGGCCGCGCCATTACAAATTACCGATTACCGATTACAACTTCTTTTCCAACCATCCCGTATTTTAGCAGCATCTCCGCCCATCCTGGCTCCGCCACTCCCCACTGCCGGGAGGCCCACAGCACCATGACCCCCAGTTGCTGGCGTTGAAAACGCCGCACCCGCGGCAACCCGGGGATTTCGGGCCGCCAGGCGCGGTCCGCAAAGAAGGTGAGCACCCAAGCCAACGCACCCTCGACGGCGGCAGAATCTAGCGGGAATTTCTCCCTATGCCAGGCCATTACTCGTTCGGGAGAAGGCCCCCCCTCGACCGCAACGCTTTGGGCAAAGGCCACCATATCCCACTCCGGTCGCCCGACGGTGATGGCCGGCCAGTCGAACAAATAGAGCCTCCCGTTGGAGAAACGCAGGTTGTCCGAGCGCAGATCGCCGTGCAGGATCGAAAATGGCTCTGCCGTGAGGGCTGAGCTCCTCATCAACGACTCGATGGTGGGTGATAGGTTTTGAAACCAAGCGAGCGCCTCATCCGCTGCGTCGCCGGCGAGCGCGGCAAGCCGGTGGAAGCCTTCTGATTCACGGGCTGTGCGCGCCCAATCCTCTTTTGGCAGCCTTTCCTCAGGGCGTGAGAGCCACGCAGGGGGCTGGGAGCCAACCGATGCGCGATGAAAGTCGGCGAGGGCATAGGTGATGGCGCGCGCTTTGCTAGATGTCCAGGGGGGAACGCTCTTTGGCCCCAGGTCCTCCAGCAAGAGCACATGCCAATCCTCGCAGCGAAAGACGGCGAGGGGCCTTGGCATCCAATCCCCTAGCAGCGGCACCAGGTCGCAGTAGACCCGTTCCTCGTATTGCAGCGCCGCTATTGCAAACTCATTCGAGCTTTGATTGGTAGCCTTGAAAAAGGCGCGCCGCCCATCGGCGAACGCCAGCCGGAAGGTGGGTGTCGGTGCATAGCCTCCCCAGACACGGGCGGCGCGGCGCACCGGTGCGCCGATCACGGATTCAACTTGGCGGCGGATCGCCAGCGGGACGCGTCGCCAGGGCGGTTTGTCTTCTACACCTGTTCGCGGCATCTGCTCACCTTGTTTTCTGAGTGGAGGCGCGCTGCCAGTTTGATCGTTTCTCTTGAGAGACAGCCAGCTTTACCCGCAACTGCTCCTCGTTGCCCTCTGCCAGCAATGTGCGCAGACACGCAAGCTGGGCGGCAAAATTGTCCACTTGTTCCAGCACCGCGCTGCGATTGGTCAGCAAGATATCGAGAAACATCCGCGTATCGCTGGCGGCGACGCGGCTGGTATCGCGGAAGCCACCCGCGGCCAGCCGCCAGACGAGTTCATCTGCCTGACCCACCTCATCCACGGCGTGGATCAGGGCGCTGGCCAGCAAGAAGGGCAGATGGCTGATACTCGCCACCAACCGGTCGTGGCGCTCCGCTTCGAGGACGACGGGTCGTGCGCCCACTGCCTCGGCCAGTTCGGTGGCCAGTTGGAGCGCATCGGGGCTGGTGCGGGGCAACGGCGAGAGCACCCAGGGCGCCTGGCGATAGAGACCCGTCTCGGCGGAGCCAAAACCAGCCGTCTCCTTGCCGCACATGGGGTGGCCGCCTACCGGCTGGACACCCGGCGGCAACAAGTTCATGGCGGCGCAGATTTCACTTTTGGTGCTGCCCATATCCATGACCAACGTCCCCGGCCAGAGATGCGGCCCTAGCTCGCGCAGCATTTCTACGATGGTGCGCACAGGTGTCGCCAGGATCACGATGTCTGCCCCTATGACGCCGGTGGGAAGGTCATTCGTAGCCAGGTCCACGGCGCCGCCAAAGAAGGCGTCGAGCACCGTCTCCGTGCGCCGCGCCACCCCGCGCACCTCGCGGCAAAGCTTCCCCTGCACCAGATCCATACACAGGCTGGCGCCCATCAGGCCGAGACCAACTACGGCCACATGACAATCGGCAAGACGTTTAGTCATGGTTGCATCACTCTGGACTGAAGTTGAAGGAGGTCGGGAGATTAAAGAGATTGGAGAGATTCAGAGATTCGCCTTCAATCTCCTCAATCTCCTTCATCCCCAAGTCCTTCATCCCTATATCTCTCTTCCCACCGCCGCGGCGATTGGACGCAGTTCCTCGACCAGTTGTTTGAACTGGTCCAGATTGAGGCTTTGTGCGCCATCGCTCCAGGCGCGCGCCGGGTCGGGGTGGACCTCGAGCATCAGCGTGTCGGCGCCGGCGGCGACGGCAGCTTTGGCGATGGCAGGCACGAGCCTGGCCATGCCGGTGCCGTGAGCTGGGTCGGCGGCGACAGGCAGATGTGTTAACTGTTTGAGCAGCGGGAGCGCGTTGACGTCAAAGGTGTTACGTGTGGCCGTTTCGTAAGTACGGATGCCGCGCTCGCAGACGATCACCTGCATGTTGCCGCCGCTCATGATGTATTCGGCGCCCATGAGCAGTTCGTTGATCGTGCCGCTGACGCCGCGCTTGAGGAAGACAGGCTTATTGGTCTTGCCCAGCGCCTTGAGCAGCGAGTAGTTCTGATTGTTGCGTGCGCCCACCTGGAAGATGTCGGTGTACTCGCCCACGAGTTCGATCTCATCCACGCTCATCACTTCGGTGATGATGGCGAGGCCGGTCTGTTCGCGCGCCTCGGCCAGATATTTGAGACCCTCCTCGCCCAGCCCCTGGAAGCTGTAGGGGCTGCTGCGCGGCTTGAAGGCGCCCCCGCGCAAGATCGTAGCGCCCGCCTCCTTGACCCTGTGCGCCGTCTCGATGATCATCTCGCGGCCTTCGACGCTGCACGGGCCGGCCATGACGGCGATCTTCTTGCCGCCGATGGCCACCCCATTGGCATGAATGATCGTATCCGATGGGGCAAAATCGCGGCTGGCGAGCTTGAACGGCTGCATGACGCGCATCGTCTTTTCGACACCGTCCATCACCTCAAAGGTCTCTTGTTGGAGCTTGTGCTCGTCGGCGCCAATGATGCCCACAATCGTGCGCGCCTCGCCCCGGCTGAGATGCACCTTGTACCCCAGTTCTTCCACCCGTTTGACGACAGCCTCGACCTGGTTCTGGCCGGCGCCATGTTTCATGACGATGATCATAGTTCCCCCTTTTCATTTTAGATTTTAGAATTTGGATTGGTCAGGTCCCTCCAAAATCCAAATCGTTTATCCTAGCGCTTCCAACTCGGCCAATTCATCTAATACGGCGCCACCGGCATCTGGTTCGGGCATGGTGCGATCGACGGCCTCGGCGACGCGGCGCAGGTCGCGCATGAGCTTGCCAAAGGTTTCGATGTCGATGCTCTGGCGACCGTCGCTCACTGCTTTGTCGGGGTCGGGGTGGACCTCGATGATGAGTGCGTCGGCGCCGGCGGCGACCGCTGCTTTCGCCATGGCCGGCACATACTCACGGTAGCCAGTTCCGTGCGAGGGGTCGGCCACAACGGGCAGGTGTGATGCCTGTTTGAGCACCGGGATGGCGTTGAGGTCAAAGGTGTTGCGCGTGGCGGTTTCATAAGTGCGGATGCCGCGCTCGCAAAGCATGATATTGTAATTGCCGTTGCTAGCGATGTACTCGGCGCACAGGAGCAACTCTTTGAGCAGCCCGCTCATACCGCGCTTGAGCATTACTGGTTTGTCGAGTTTGCCCACGGCGTTGAGCAGACCGTAGTTCTGCATGTTGCGGGCGCCGATCTGGAGGATGTCGGCGTACTCGGCGACAAGCGGCGCCTGTTCAACGGTCATGACTTCGGTGATCACCGGCAACCCGGTGATCTCGCGCGCTTCGGCCAGGTATTTGAGGCCCTCTTCGCCCATACCCTGGAAGTCATACGGGCTGGTGCGCGGTTTGTAGGCGCCACCACGCAGCACGCGAGCGCCCGCCTCTTTGACAGCAATAGCCGCCTCGATGATCTGGCTACGCCCCTCGACGCTACACGGCCCGGCCATGACTACCACCTCCATTCCACCGATGCGGACGTTGCTGTCTGCAAGGTGGATGATCGTGTTGTCGGGGCGGGTAGTGCGGTTGGTGAGCTTGTGCTGCTCCTGGATGCGCATGGTGTTGGCCACGCCATTCATCTCATCGAACACTTCGCGCGAGACGCTGGTCAGATCGCCCACCAGGGCGATCACGGTGCGCGCCTCGCCGTAGATAGGGTGGGGCCGGCACCCCATCTGTTCGGCCCGCTGCATCACAGCCTCGATTTCAGCCTTACTGGCTCCCGGTTTCATCACGACGATCATGAGTCTGCTCCTTTGGTTTTGTTGGGATTAGGTGTTAAGAATTAAGCAAGATCAGCCGGCCTAATTCCTACTTCCTACTTCCTATATCTGCAACAACTGCGATTGAGCCGTGGCTCCCCCATTGTCCAGCGGCGTGGCCGCCGGATAGCTGCCCAACAATTTGACGAATGCCGCCCGGTTCAGCAGGCCGAGCAACGCTTGACCGGCGGCCTCATCTTGCCAGTGACCCTCGAAGTCGAGATAGAAGACATACTGCCAGGGTCGATTGCGCCGCGGGCGGCTTTCGATCTTGGTCAGGTTGATACGCCGTGTGGCAAATTCGCCCAGCGCATTATAAAGTGTGCCCGGCATTTCGGGTACGGCAAAGACCAACGAGGTCTTAGAGCGCTCGGTACGGGGCGCTTCGCCGGCCCCGATGACAAAAAAGCGGGTGTAATTGAAGGGAATATCCTCGATGCTCTCTTGCACCACCTCCAAATTATAGCTGGTGGCCGCCAATCTGCTGGCGATGACCGCCACGCCCGGTTCTGGGTGGGCCGCCAGATCTTTGGCGCTGCCGGCGGTGTCGTACCAGGGCACGGCCATATATTTGTGCCGGTTGAGAAAACCTTCACACTGCGCCAGCGCCTGCGGATGGCTGCGCACGTGGGTAATCTCCTGGGCATGACCGGGGATCGTGAGCAGGCAATGACGGACGCGCAAAAGGATCTCACCCTGCACCCGCAGGTCATGCTCCAGCAACAGGTCAAACGACTTGTTGATACTGCCCGCCGTTGAATTTTCGACCGGCAGCACACCCAGATCAGCGCGCCCCTGTTCGACGGCGGCAAAGATATGCTCAAAGGCGTGACAGGGCAGGGTCTCGATCTCATCCCCAAGCTGCTGGCGGGCGGCCTCCTCGGAATAGGCGCCGACTTCCCCTTGAAAAGCAACGATCGGCATGGCTCCTCCACGATAACAAAGATCACGATAACAAAGATCACGATAACAAAGATCACGATAACAAAGATCACGATGACAAAGATCTTGATAAAAAAAACGAGAGCGGGCGTGTCGCCATCCGCTCTCGTTGAGTTCAGTCTGTACCTGGAGTCAAACAGGCATCCTCTGTCCCCCCGCGCTTGATGGCGACACGCCGCTAAACCAAAAATAAAAATAACCAAAATAAAACCCGCGATCCATAGGACGCGGGTTCTCAGGAAACGCGGGGCAACGCAAAATACTTGACTGACCCTGAAGGCCAACAACTGGTTGTGTATGGCTCAACATGCGTTTAGCAACAGACATAGTCTGGTCACTCAAGTCTACTTACCGGTCTGGCCGGCCAGCTTATATGTACGATACAGGTCTATGGCGGAGAGTAGTACGCCACATGGGCGGAAAGATAGCACGGGCCTAGCCAACTTGTCAAACTCGAAAGACCGGTGAGAACACTTTAGGCCGTATGGACGCTGAGAAGGCTTCTTCCCAATCTGGTATTTCGCTCTTCAGAAAGACCCTGGTACAATTCAGCGGCGAGGTCTAGCTAAACGCTGGCCTTACGATAGATAGAGAGTCCCCCAACTGGTGCTCAATCAACTCCCTACGGCTGCTGGCACTCTGTATGGACGATTGAGCGGTCCAGCAGCGAAAGTGTATCTTCTCTATGAATGCCGATGAGGTCTCCCTGCTTATGACTGCTGTTCCCGAGCCGGCGCGCGTGCTAATCGTTGATGATGACCCAATGGCGCGCGAGACACTCGAAGCGGTGTTACGCAAAGAGGGATACACACTCCTCTTTGCCGCCAGCGGCAATGAACTTTTTCAGCAGATGGCTGCGGCCGCGCCTGATCTGATTCTACTCGATGTAATGATGCCGGATATCCATGGCTTTGACATCTGTCTACGGCTCAAGGCGTCGGCGCACTATCGTCACATCCCCATCATCCTCGTCACCGCCCTCGACAGTACAGCCGACCTGGTACGCGGGTTGGATTCAGGCGCCGATGAGTTTATCTCCAAGCCCTTTCGCTCGCCGGAACTACGGGCGCGTGTGCGCACCATGTTACGGATTAAGCGGCAGTACGATGCGCTCCAATATATGCTGCAAACGCGCGACCTGCTCTCCAACATGATCGTCCATGATATGCGCAATCCGCTGGCCGCCGTGATGCTCTACATCCAGTTATTGCGGCGACGGGGCAATTTGCAGTCAGAGCAGGAGCGCTATCTGGAGATGATCTTCAACGAGGCGCAGCATGTGAGCGCCTTTCTCGAAGATATGTTATTGCTCAACAAGCTCGACCGTGGCCCGCTGACCTTGACCCGCTCTCCACTCGAGCTCAGCCGGTTGTTTGCCGAGGTTCACCAAAAGACGAACAGCCTGGCTGTTACCCGTAAGGTCACGGTCGAAAGCACAGAGCCGCCGGTCGTCGAAGGTCTGGAGGTGGACCTGGTGCTCTTTCAGCGTGCATTGGAAAACATGCTGACGCACGCCATCAAGTCGGCGCCACCCCATACCGCCGTCACAGTATCGGCCCAAGTCCACCCGGATAGTAACTCCGATGCACCAGCGCCTCGGCTGCGTATCGAAGTGACCAATGCCGGCGCCCATCTACCACCCGAAGACTTAGAGCGGCTCTTTGACAAGTTTGCAGTTATGACCCTCAAAGAACAAGGTTCATCGCACGTAGGGTTAGGGTTGGCCTATTGCCGGATGGTCGTGGAGGCGCACGGCGGCCACGCCTTTGCAACCAATATAGAACCACGAGGGCTGCGCTTTATCATCGAGCTTCCGTAGCCGGCCCTCATATAGTCCGCAGTTGTAAAATCAGCTATGGTCTGGTTTCAGCAATTTCTTGCGCCGCGCTACGCCAATGTGCGCGAACAAGTTGGCCTGCTCAACAGCCAACTCGCCAACAACCCAGATCCCGTCTCAACGATGCGCAACGCCGACCATATCTTTGTGCTGGAAAATGAGCAGCTGCGCGAGCAGGGCAAGCACGAGGAACTGGTCGAGACCGGCGGCATCTACGCTGCGCTGTGGAATGTGCAGACGGGCTTCCGGGCGCGCACCCTGACTACCAACAGGCAGGACGCAACGGTGGCACAGCCTGTCGTCGCCGATGAGTCGTCGTAGAAGCTGTTTGAAAGAGAGTGACAAGCGGTGCGATGCACCTGCAAGGTGCGTGGCGCCTCAGGAATGCCCGGCGGCCCAGGTGCATCGCACGCTGCGCGTGCAACGCACCGCCCCTGTTCACACAGCCTCTTACGCTTGACCCTGGGCTTCGAGGATCTGTTTCAGATTTTCGCCCTCTTCTTTCATGTGCTGGCGCACAGCGTTGAACTCACGCGCATTGAGCCGGGCCCCGATCGGGCCGGTGCGGATGTGAATTTCGGCGATGAAGCGGCACTGCTCCCCCTGCGGCTCGATGGCAAAGAGCAGCCGCGGCATGATCAGGCGAATCAGTGGGTTTGTCACGGCAAACTCGATGTGCCGGTTTGGTTCGATGCGGGTGAAGCGCACCCGCTTCTTGAGCAGCTGCCCGCCAATCCGCTCCTCGAAGTAGAACTCGACGCCCTTGCTCAGCCCACGCCCCTGCTCCCAGCGAAAAAGCAGATGGTCGGGGTGCCAACGCAGGTAGTTCTCGTCCATCTGCTCAAAAAAGTCGAAGATGCGGTCGGGTGTCGTGTTGATCAAGATCTCATCGCGCAAAATCATAGTTCGCACCGCCATTTTTCAGTTTAGGACACTGTTTTCAAGCAGAAAGTCGCGCAGGCGAATCCGGCTGCGGTTGAGCCGAGACTTGACCGTGCCGACCGGCACCCCCATGATCTGCGCCGCCTCTTCGTATTTGTAACCGTGAATGTCACAGAGGACAAGGACCAGGCGTTGCTCCGCCGGCAGGACACGCAAGCCACG
>QEUW01000298.1 GCA_003577005.1 Chloroflexota bacterium
GTTGCCGCCCCAGTCCAGCACAAACGGGTTCAGCCACGGGCAATCCTCATACGTGCGCGTCAGGTACTTGTACAGCCCATCGCTGTCGTTAGGCACGGTGGTGTTGGTGAAGGTGTTGGCGCTATCACCCGCTACCAGCCGCTGGGCCAGGATCTCCAACAACTGGCCGCCCATCACCGCCAGCCACCACTCCTCATCGTTCTCCACGCGCCGGATGCCTTCGCCAAAGTCCACGGTGTAGACATCCCGTTCCTTGCAGTAGGCGATATTGTTGCCGCCGTTCTTGAGCTCGTGGCTGCGCAAGCGAATCTCGCCAAAGCCACAGCACTCGATATAGCACGGCGCGCCCATCTCCACCGGCACGCCTGGCCCACAGATCGTCAGCGGCAGCCCGTCCACAGGCTCGCCCGCCGCCGTCCCAGCCGGAGCGACATAGGTCAAATAGGCTCGCTTCTCTTTGATGTGCGTCGCCTTGCGGTAGCCGATCCACCGCAGCGCCGCCTCAACCGCGTCCAGACCATGAAAGAGCATCATGATCTCGTCGTCGGTACACTTGTCGAACAGCGGCGGGCAACACCCCCACTGGTTGCCGAACACGGAGAGCGGCAGCCCACGACTGTCGATATTGCCACCCTGCCCGTTGTAGTTGTACTGCATCGCCACGGGTTCCGACCCGTACCCCATCCACTGCCCACGCATAATAGACCCCCTCACCTTCTACGTTCCACGTTCCACGTTCTACGTTCTACACTCTTACCCCTGCTTGCCCAGCCGCTGCTCTCTGGCCTTGCGCGCAAAGGCGCTTTCGTTCTGCACGTCGGGCACGGCAGACCCACGGCCAGCCGGGCGCACGCCCACCTTGATCGTGCTGGCCGGTTGCTTTGGCTTCTCCGCATCGTACTGCCGGTAACGAGCCTGGTCGTCCTGCTCCAGCTTCGCCAGCCGCTCACTCAGTGCCGCCGCCCGCGCTTCGAGATCCGCAGCCAGCGCATCGATCCGCCCCAGCGCCTCACTCACCCGCTGCTCAAAGGCCGCCGACGCCTGCTCAAAGCGATCCGTGATTCCTCGATGATTCACGACTTGCCCGGTAATCTGCTCGATGGCCTCCGCATCCAGTTCGTACATAACGGGATCATCACCCTCACCCTGGACGCCTTCGCCACCTTCCGCCACATCCTCACCGGCGCCTTCGCCCTCGCCAGCCGCAACGGTGCGCGTCACCGCCCCGGCCAACGCCCGGTTCGCCTCTCCGATGCGCTCTTGCAGTTCATCCACAAGCGCATCATCCCCCAACAACTCCTTTGCGATCTCCCTGTCTTTTTCGGTCATGGTTCGCCCCATTACGATATTGCCGGTGTACCAGGCCGCACAATCCTGATTCCGCGCAATGCTGTAACCCAACAACTGCCCATCGTGCGTCATGGGCAACTTCACCCCATCAGCCACCTCGACAAGTTGCGGCTTGCCAAAGTGATTGAACTCGATACTGCCGCCCCAAAAGCCATCCGTATCCGCCGCCAGCGTGCGAGCTGCCGCCTCTGCAATCGGATCGCCCTGGGTAAATTCGTACAGCCCCACCAAGAGCTTGTCTTCCCGCCAGATGTGGCGCAACACACCCACCTGCGATTTGTCGCCGCCCAGGTGCAGCAAGTTGACATACTCCGAACCGTCGCCCTTGAACCGTTCGACGAAACTGTCAAACAACTGCCGGCTGTCGAGGATGCCCATCTTATTGACAGTAGCCGTGCAGAGCACCGAGCAGCCCACCCAACGCCCGTCGCTGGTCTGGCGCGCCCGGAGGGCACCCGCGCCGCTCCAGCCGCGCAATTCGCTGTCCTCGCCGTCGTCGGCATCCTGGAACTCGACCACCACGGCCACCGGATCGCCCACGGTCACGGCATCCCCGTCAACCGTCACCGGCCACCGCCACAGACGCCCCGCCGAGATGGTGATGGCGAACAACTCCCCGCCGTCGTAATACAGGTCCTGCAACCAGTGCCATTGATTCCAGTCGTCCGGGTCCCGCTCGTTGATTGCTTTGTTCACTTGCGACCAAACCTGCTCAAACGCAATCGTCCGCTCTGTCGCCGGCTTTTGCTCACCCCGACGCACACCCAACGCTTGCAAAAACTTTGACCGAATGCTCATGCTCACCCCCTTCAGAATGTATAGCGGGTGCGACCAACAGAGTCCCAAAGGCCCATTACCACGGCAGAGGACAATCACACCCGTTTGCGTTGCGTCGCACCCCGTAGATAAACAATACCACACCGCGCAGGGCGCCAAACGGACATTTGCTAATCTCATCTATCCCGGCGTGCCACAGGCGCGCCAGCCGTCAAGGCATTTGGACGATCCATGCGTAGGGCCGCTGCGACCCCGTCTCGTCGAGCCTCTCGTCTCCACCTGCAATGCGCCTTGACCGCTGGCTTGCCCCTGTGGCGCTGGTATTGCTTAGAGATGGTTTTTTTCTCTCTCTATCAACCTTTTCTCTTCTTTCCTTGAAAGGACCACACCATGAAGCAACTCAAACCCACACAATCGCTTGACTCACTCTGGCCTTCTCGCTTCCTCAAACCCTATCACCTGCTGGACAACGGCATGAGCGAGATCACCGACACAATCAAGAGCATCGTCATGGAGGAGACAGAACCCCGGCCCGACCAGAAGCGCCTGGCGCCCGTGCTCTACTTCGAGCGCATCAAAACGCCTTACCTGCTCTCGGCCAAGACCGACCGCGATACGTTGCAGAACGTCTTTGGCGTGCGTCAGGTCGGGCAACTTATCGGGCTGCGCATCACCCTGCACGTCACCGAATGGCAACGTCGCGCCGTCCTGCGCATCAAGCCCGTGCGTCCGCCCGCGATGCAAACCCTGACCACAGCTGACACCGACAGCGGTGGCGATATCGTCGAGGACACCGACATCCACGACGAGGAGAACAACATCACTAACGAGGAGGGTGATAACACCGACGACCAGGACGACAACGCCGACAACCAGGAATAAGACAACACGACGTCAGCGATACCAAGACCGCCAGATCACAGGAGCACACACACCATGTATGACATTACTTTCGTCATCGACGGGATGACCGTCATCACTACCGTACAAGCAGACAGCGAGGACGAGGCGCGGCAGAAGCTGATCGATGAGGTTCGCCGCGCCGTCAAGGATGCCGATCCAGTGATCCTCACAGTGGTCAGAACGACCGCCCACAACGCATAACTGTAGAACACGGCACGCAGGGCGCGTCTCCGCGCCCTGCTTTTTATTTGGAGAATCATCACCATGCTATACCAACCGCAACCCGAACAGATTCGCTCTCTCATCCAGCGCGCCGCCAATCGCTGGCCCCACCTGATCGCCCAACTCGAAAGAGCTGAGCAAATCCTGATCGACGGCGACATCTTTGCCGGCAGCAACTGGTTTGTCTACAAGCAGGCAGCAAGTGCGGACTACTACACAGTTTGTACTGACACAGACAAACGTGGCTGCTCCTGTGAGGAATACCAATGCGCCACCCCCACCGAGGGGCGGCAGTTCTGTTCACACATGCTGGCCGTCAGCGCCTACATGGAAATCCTGCGTATTCACCTATCCGAACGCATCAACGGCAGCGATACAGAGCACGGCGTAGCCACCCGGCTCAAGAACCCGCGCAATCAGTACCTACTGCGCGTAGGCTCGACCAACCAGATCAAGTCAGAGGACAGGCGCACCCACTTCTACACCCGCTGGACCCAGCGCGGGCAAACCTTCGCAAGCGACGCTGATGCCATCACCTTCGCTTGCTGGCTGGCAAAGGCCGAACCGCTGCCTGATCCCCATCGCTTTGACTACGGTGCGCCCTTGCCGGCCCAGATCCCGCCAGCCAGCTCTACATGGACACGGAGCCAGTGGAGCCATTATCTCCATACCGGAGAGACGCCGACTGTTGCCGCCGCACGGACCGCCCTCGCCGGCTAAGTCACAGATTGCCATTCCACATTCAGGAGCTTTGCCATGCCACCAACTACACCCCGTTTCGCCAACAGCCAGACCAGCGCCCACGCTCTCGGCCTGGCCTGCGACACCACTCACCTCTACTATGCTTCGATGGCCGACGCACCCAACGCCTGCAAGTCGATGTGGGCATCCATCGTCGGCAACAACAGCAAGATTTACTGCTCACCGTGGGCGCCGCGCACCCTGGTCGGGAAAGAAGGCATCAAGTCCATTTATCAACCGCTACCGGGTAGCTCCTACACACACCTGATTGCCATGACGCGCACACCCGAACTGCTGATCGTCACCGACCCTACCGCGGCCGGCATCAGCGACCCGGCCCAGCGTCAGGCGCTGCTCGATGCCCACATGCCCGACCTACTCATGCGCTTCACCAGTCTGCTCAACGCCCACACTGACACGCCCGTCTTACTCGACTGGGCAGCCGACCTATGGGATGCCGCCCTGGCCGAATACGCCGTCATGCCGCTCGAAACCTTCGGCGACTGCCTGGCCGCCTGGACCGTCGAACTTACCTACGACTGGACCGCCCTCGTCGCCCACCTGCTCCGGCAGACCATTCTCACGCTCTGAGGTTGACATGACCAAAGCAATCTACGCGATTCGATCACTACCCGACCCACACGGCGCACCCCGGTGGTACGAGGTAGAAGTGTGGCGCAACGGACACTACCGTCGCTATGTCGTGCGAGCGCCAGGCAATCGACGTCCACACGGATTTATTTCGATGTACAGCTACGAGCGCGCATCACGCCTAATGCTGTCGCAAGTCTCTAGTCTCTAACCTATCTGAAAGGATCACAACCATGCGTATCGCCGCAGTGGAGAAGCTCGGCTATTACCCCACGCCGGCCCACACGCTCTCACTCATCGCCCAAGCCCTTACCGTCCCTGCTCACACCAACAGCCCTGTGCGCCTGCTCGATCCGTGCGCAGGGAAGGGTGAGGCGCTGGCCCACATCACACACCACCTGCGCCAACAAAACGCCAACGTGCGCAGCTACGGCATTGAACTCGCAGACGCACGAGCACCCATCGCTGCCCAGGCGCTGGATCATCTGCTGCAAGCAGACTACCGGGATGTGAATATGTCTCAGTTTGGTTGGGGTCTGCTGTACTTGAACCCACCCTACGACTTTGAGGCAGGCAACGTGGGCGCGGCCAAGAACCGCCAGGAGTACACCTTTCTGCGCAACACGTTCAACCGCCTGCAAAACGGTGGCGTGCTGGCCTACCTGGCGCCCATCCAGCTCCTCGCGCAGGAGAAGGTTTGTCGCGTGTTGGCCGCCAACTTCGACCGTCTCTCCGTCTGGCGCTTGCCCGACGATGAGTTCGACCAGTTCGACCAGATCGTGATCTTCGGCATCGCCCGCGACAAACCAGAACCCAACGAGGAGATGCAACGCCTACTGCACAGCTACAGCCTGGAGAACCTGCCGCCCTCGCTGGCCGACTTCGACCTACCGCCTTATCCTATCCCAGCCTCACCCGTGCCCGATGATAAGCTGATCTTCCGCCGTCTGTCGCTCAGTTACGAGAAAGTGATAGCCGTTGCAGCCGCCAAAGGCGCGCACAGCACACCCCTCTGGCGTGACTGGACCAAGCCCGCCACCGAGGACGGCTTCCGCCCGGTTGTGCCCCTGCGCACCGGCCATGTAGCTTCGCTCATTTCGTCCGGCCAGATGGGCACCGTCCATCTAGGCACGCTGGTCGCCAAAGGGCGTTGCGTCAAGGACACGGTTTATCTTGACGCCAGTGGCAACGAGGTCGAACCCGACGACCCCACCATGAAGAGCAGCAAAGAACGGTTCATCACCCAGGTGCATACCCTCTCTGCTCAGGGCGAGCACGCGATCATCGAATCGGTCCCCGACATGGAATCCTTCCTAGCCGACCACGGTGCGGCCATCGCTCAAGCCATCGCCGGCAAATACCAACCGCTCTACAGCGAACCCACCGCCGAGGAATGGGCGCACGTCTCTCGCCTCATGCGTCACAAGCGCCTGCCTGGTCGCAGCGAGGGCGGACTGCTGCCGGCGCAGAAACACGTTGCCATCGCCGCCGTGCGCAGTCTCAAAGCACAGGGCTGGACTGATGTCATAGGGGAACAGGGCACCGGGAAAACCTGCACATCGCTGGCCGCTCTCGACCTCGCCAACGCTTACCCCGCCATCGTTCTCTGCCCCTCGCACATGACCGAGAAGTGGGCAAGAGAGGCCCGCGACGTCATTCCCGGCGTCCACGCCCAGGTCATCAACTCACTGACTGACCTGCAAGCCTTTGTCGAGCGTTACCGGCCAGGCGACAAGGCTGTCGCTGTGCTTTCCAAAGAGAAAGCCAAGTTGGGACCAGGCTGGAAAGTGTCCGTCATGTGGCGACCGCGCCGCATCGTTGTAGAGCGAGACTATTACGGGCGAGCTTTGGCGACTGCCGTGGTCAAGCTGCCGGCTTGCCCTACCTGCGGCGCTTTCGTCTGCGACAAGGAAGGCGTGCCCCAGCGCAACGCACCGGCCAAGCCGGTCAAGTGCAGTGAGTGCAATCAACCGCTCTACGAGTTCCACGGTTTTCGCCGCTGGCCCATCAGTGACTACATCAAGCGGCGCCTGCGAGGATTCTTCAAAACGTCCATCTGTGACGAGTTCCACCAGTTCAAGGGCGCGTCAACAGACCAGGCAGAGAGCTATCATCACCTGGTACTGTCTACCAAGTACACGCTCAACCTGACCGGCACACTCTTTGGCGGCAAGTCCACCGATCTCTTTTCGCTGCGCTACCGCATCGATCCGAACGTACGCAAGGACTATGCCTTTGATGATGCCCAGCGTTGGGCCGAGCACTATGGTCGTCTCGAACGCACCTTCAACCGCAACGATGAGGATCTCGACTACGGGGCATACAACGCCAAACAGCGTTACGTGGTCAACACCAAAGAGATCCCTGGCGTCTCCCCGGCCATCTTCGGTCGCCTGCTTAACTCCTGCATCTTCGTGCGCATCACTGACCTGGGCTATGCCTTGCCCGCCTACAAGGAGGTAATCACTCGCATCGACATGTCGAAGGGGCAAGCCAGGCAATACAACAAGCTAAACGACACACTCTACAGCGTCATCGCGCAGGGAATGGGATGGAGCGTAGACCCGGCAGATCGACAGAAGGCACGCGCCATGCTGTCCGTCTGGCTGCAAACCTGCCTCAGCCGTCCAAACGCCTGCTTCCGCTCCGAGACCGTCCACTGGACCATCGGCGGCGAGCGCGTGCCCTTCACCACCCGACCGGACGACAGAGAAACCATGCGCCTGGCGCAGATGGACATCGGCCTAAACGACGAGGGAGAGGCGCCCTTTGTTCTCCATCCCATCAACCGCGAACAGCCCAAAGAGCAAGAGCTGATCCGCCTGGCCCAAAGCGAAATCCGCCAGGGGCGCAAGATCATCCTCGGCGTCAGACAGACCGGAACCAGGGACATCCAGCCCCATCTCCAGTCCATCCTTGCCCAAGCCGGCATCCGCGCCGTCATCCTGCCCGACTCGCTGCCCCCGGCCAAAAGGGAAGCCTGGATCGACGCACGGGTGCATGACATCGATGTGCTCATCACCAACCCCCGCAAGGTGGAGACGGGGCTCGACCTCATCAAGTTCGCTACCATCATCTGTTACGAAGTAGAGTATAGCCTCTACACGCTGTGGCAATTCATGCGCCGGGTGTGGCGGCTGGGCCAGACCAAGCCGGCCAAGGTGATCTTTCTCGTCTACCAGCACACGCTCGAAGAATCGGCCCTTGCTCTCATCGGTGAAAAGATGAAGGCTGCCCTGCTGCTCTACGGCGACAACGCTGCCAGCGCCATCACCGCCGACGCCGACGCCGGCGAGGGGAGCCTGCTCAACGAACTCGCCAGCCGCATCCTCAATGGCGAGCAACTGACAGCAGATGGTATCACCGGTTTGCTCACGCCCATCGCCGCTACATCAGAGAGCGCCACGCCTATCGCACCAGAACCGGAAATCTTACCGGAGTCAGAACCGGAAATCTTACCGGAGCCGGAGCCAGTGATCACCAAGCCGGTTCACCGCCAGGCAAGCGCACAGCCCGATCCTGTTCCCATGCACGTTCAGCTATCCCTCTGGCAGGCGCTGTTGGAGCCGCCTGCTACTGAGGAAAAGCCGGCCCCCAAAGTCTACAAGCAACAGGCTTCCGGCCAACTCTCTTTCCTCGATCTTGTCGCCGCCTAGTCCTCGCCGGCGAATCACAGCTGGCGCCATCACACACGGCGCGCATCGAGCAACACCGCAGTGATGCACGCTGGCGCCCATCGTCACCCATGGCGCGCCGGCGTCACCACTGTCCACGGCGAGGAACAACCCCAGCTCAGCCACACCGTGCGACCACTTCGACAGATCTGTGACCTGGCCGGGTCACAGATCCACGACCAGCCTGGTGAATCACAGAAAGGAATCTACACATGCCTACCCTGCAACTGCACTTATTACACCACAGCATTCGCACCCGTGCGCCGCTCAACTATGAGATCGTTGCCTACTTCAAAGCAGACCAGCCGCTACCTCGCCAAGATGAGGACATACCCCCGTGGGAATACAGCACCGTCGAGGCCACCCTGGTCCAGGCTGCCGCCCTACCGGTCAACTTCGACTGCTTCAGCGGTCTCACCATCGAGCACCCCACCATCCACATTCACGGACGCCGCGCACTGGTCAAGCAGCAGATTCACCGGCCCTAACCAAAGCGATTTTCGCTATACTGCCCCACACCACGATACGGAGGATATACATGCAACCCGCCATCGCTATACCTGAGCCAATTCAAACCGCACTCGACCAGGGCGCAACGCTCGCCATCAGCGTCAGCGCCGGCAAGGACAGCCAGGCCATGCTCTACGCCCTCACACAAGAGCGAGACCGCCAGGGATGGCCCGGCGAGGTGTTTGCTATTCACGCCTGTTTAGGGCGCATGGAGTGGCCTCAGACGCTGGCACACTGCGAGAAAATCTGCGCCGAGGTAAACATACCGCTCATTGTCGTCGAACGTCCCCAGGGCGATCTGCTTCAGGAAATGCAAGACCGTATGAAAAAGCTAGAGGGCCAGCACAAACCGCACTGGCCCTCTAGCACCGCCCGCTACTGCACCGCCGACCAGAAGCGAGCACAGATCGACAAGGTGCTACGAACGCATCAGGTAATCATCTCCGCTGAAGGGTTGCGCTCCAACGAGAGCGCCGCACGCGCCAAACGACCGGAATGGGAATACCGTCAACACATCTGCACCAGACAGCGCACCGCCCTCACCTGGCGACCGATCCTCCACTGGTCGGTAGACGACGTGTGGCAAACCATCGGCACATCGACAGCGGAACTACAGGCGCGCCAGCAACGCTACCAGCAAGGAGAGACACAGAAAGCGCTCGATGGCTGGCCTGCCCATCCCGCCTACGTCATGGGCAATCAGCGCCTTTCCTGCGCTATCTGCGTCCTCGCCTCGCGCTCCGACATCATCAACGGAGCACGCCACAACCCGGAGTTGTACCGGGCGCTCGTAGAAATGGAGGAGCAGAGCGGGTTTAGTTTTCGCCAAGACCTCAGACTTGCCGACCTGGAACTAGATCAGGAGACACAAAGCAGCAACCCCTGCCAACTCCCTCTATTCTGATCGCCGTTGACCCCCAGGCGTGCCCTATGTTTACATCTTGAGTTCGGAATGTTAAATCCCCGGCTTAGGCGCTCGCCCCAGGGTGGGCATACTGCCGCCCACCCTGGGGCGGCGCCACGCCGGGCTGCGGGGGAGCGCCGTCCTCGAACCCGAGCCACCGCAGGCCGGCTCCCCCCACACCCCCCTCGGCATCATAGCAGCGTTGACGGCGCAGCAGCCCAGGGGC
>QEUW01000839.1 GCA_003577005.1 Chloroflexota bacterium
TCGTAACTTTGCTCCGTTGCCCGAAGACGATGACCACGTGGAACTTCAGGTCAAAGCCGCCAAGAACGGAGCTTCAGGAAAGAACTTCTTGTCAAGCCTAATGAGCCTGCAGCAGTAGAAAGAGTAGAAGAATGGCCGATTTCCTCGCTTCCGTTGATGCTGGCAATGGCGGCACAAACGCAGTCCTGGTGAAGGGCAAGAGCAAACCTCGTTGCTACTATGAGCCGTCAGTCCGCGCAGTGGCCACCGGCGATAGTCTTGGTCTGGGCAAGGATCTCGAGATCCAGTACGACTACGTGGACTGGTACGGCCATCGTTATGTTACAGGTGACGACGTGATTCGCGTTACCCGGCGCAACCTGGAGCATCACCTAGGCACAAATCGCTACGGCAACGAATTCCATCAGTTCCTCGTAGCTACAGCTTTGGCCAAACTTGGAGTTACCGAGGGAACTGTTGACCTCACGGTTTTTGCCCCACCCGGTGTTTACAACGAAGTCAGCACGCTGATGCAGGCGCGCTTCATGGAGCAGGGGGGAGAAGTAGTCATTCGTCTCAAAGGGGATAAACAGCACCGCGTCTGGCATTACAACACAGTGACGGTCTGGCCCGAGGGGATCGGAGCTGCGGCCTGCTATATTCTCGACGAGAAGGGCGAGTTTGTCGAAAACGATGTGCTCGCCGGTGAAACCGTTTTGCTTGACCTGGGCGTGTATACCCTTGATGCCCTCAAGCTGGTGGACGGCAACTTCAACCCAGAAGCGCTGGAGCACGCTACTTGGGAAGACGCAGGCCTGAATGTTCACCTGCGCCAGCCGATCTTGCGGACGGTCAAGGCCCAGTCAGACGAATTCGCCAGTCTGACGGTGGACGATATCGACCTGGTGATCCGGCAGGGGCTGTCAAGCGGTGACTACACTCTGCGGGTGGCTGGGTATGAAGTCGAACTGGGAGCTCTGATTGAGAAGCACTGTGAGCGGTATGCCGGCTGGATCGCGAATAACATTTGCGACGGGGTTTTCAACGGCTTCCGCGGCGTACGGTCTGTGATCCTGGTTGGGGGTGGGGCGGAACTAGTTGAGCCGTACTTGAGGCAGTGGTACGGTGACAAGGTGATTGATCGAAAGAAGCTGCCGCATACACGTCGTGTGCATCCGGTCGATATGAACGCGATGGGCGGGCTGCGGCTGGCGCTGATGCGGCAAAAGCAGGCGATGTAGGGCTGAGCCAGAGAACCGTTCTCCGCAAGACAGTGCACCCGCTCGCGGTTGGAGCGGGTGTTTTTATTGGCGAAAGGCGCTGGTATTAATCTCGGTCGAGCGCCCACTCACCAGTGAAATACTCCATGTCGATCCCATCGCTGGTATTAATCTCGGTCGAGCGCCCACTCACCAGTGAAATACTCCATGTCGATCCCATCTTCGAGATCGGGCCAGTAGATGCTAATCGGGCTGGCCTGATAGTTGCGCTGCTGCTCCGGTGTGGCGTGCTCAAGCCAGGGGAAAGCATCCAGCGGCAAGCCGATCACCCGCTGATCGTCCAGAGTGACCCATACTTTGCCGAATAGGATGTTGACTGAAACAGGCATTGGCCGCGCTCTAGTGCTCACAATTTATCTCCTGGATAAATCTCCGCCCATTTATCGAGCAACTCACGCTGATGGTCCTGGATCAATTTTAGTATAGCCCTGGTCTCAGAGGGTCTAAATCCCCAGTTATCCGTCACCTCAACAGGATTGAGCCGCACACGCGCCTCCTTGGCGGCGCTCTTCACGTGCACATGTGCAGGCGGATGATCGCGTGTATAAATGATGACAGTATAGGCACCTTGTCGCAGCACAACGGGTGACGCACGAGCCCTCCTTTGGTCAACGGCGGGGAAATGATAATAGAGTTTTAGCGCCAGGAGGAGATCGCCGGCGTGCGCGGGGACAGGGTGAGACCGGTTCTCGCTGGCATATAAACGTCGCTTGGGTTGGGGTTGTTGCCGGTAGAGCGTCAGGTATTTCTGAATCGTGCGGTAGAAGCTTTTTTCCTGCACACCTGACTTCTTGAGGAGACTAGGAACTTCATGGTATAATTTCTCATAGTCAAGACCTCAACCACCCCTTTCTAGAAAGCTTTTCTCCTCGTCCCCTCCCAGCGACAACGGTGCTTCCCCGCACAGATCGCTTCACCCCATCCACCGATAACTCATGGCCAAAGCACTCCAACTGCGCGGCGGCGTCAGCACCTACCTCGACGATGCCGACTACGACCGCGCCAAAGACTTTCGCTGGCATAAAACGCAAAACGGCTATGTCGCCGGCTTTGTGATGGAGCAGGGCGCTCGCCGGCGCGTCTACCTGCACCGCTGGCTGCTGGATGCCCAGCCGGGGCAGTTCGTGGACCACATCGATGGCAACAAGCTCAACAATCGCCGGTCGAATCTGCGCTTGGTTACGCGCAGCCAGAACCAGGCCAACCGCCGCCACAACCGCACCTCGCGCAGCCGCTACAAAGGTGTGACATGGCATAAGCGCCGCAGGC
>QEUW01000299.1 GCA_003577005.1 Chloroflexota bacterium
TGATGCGCTTTTCCGTTGTTGTCGGGGTGCCCACTCTGGGCCCCGTCATTGTTCACAAAAGGACGCTACCCTATGAGCAAGAAATTTGGCATTGGCATCATCGGCTGTGGGGAGATTTCTGTCTCCCACTATCGCGCCTACCGGGAATTGGCGGATGAGTGCGAGATCGTGGCGCTCGCCGATGCCGTGGAAGCGGCGGCTAAACGGCGAGCGCAGGAATTCGGCGTGGAGACGGTCTACACCAATTACCACGACCTGCTCGCCGACAAGCGGGTGGATGCCGTCGCCATCTGCACACCCCACTATCTCCATGCACCGATGACCATCGCCGCTGCCAATGCCGGCAAACATGTACTGGTCGAGAAGCCCATGTGTATGAATGTGGGCGAAGTCCACGAGATGGTCTATGCCGCCAAAAAGAACGGCGTGCGGCTTACGATGTCGTCCGAACAGGTCAACCCGCGCCACCGCTGGATCAAGGAGCACGTGTTGCCGGAGATCGGGGACATTTCGTTCACTTATCTGGTTGATTTCTACTATCGCAACATCGCCTACTACGAAAAGGCGCGCTGGCGCGGCACGTGGGCGCGCGAAGGCGGCGGCATCTTTGTCAACCAGGCCATCTATACCTGGGATACCTGGCAATGGTTGATGGGCGGCGTCGACACGGCCTACGGGTACTGGACCAATCTCCTCCACCCCAACATCGAAGTCGAGGACATTGGCTATGGGCTGGTCAACTTTCGCAGCGGCGTCCACGGCAAATTCTTTGCAACCAGTATCTGTGAAGAACCAGAGGGCACAGTCTGGATGCGCATCGCCGGCAGCAAGGGCGAAATCTTTGCTGTGCTGCCCTGGCTCTACACGATTGACTTTTCGCTACACGATAAGAGTGCGGAGGAAGATCTGCGCGACGAAATGGAGACACACCTTGCCAATCTGCAAGGTCCCGGTCTGCAAAACTGGAACGACACCCACGACCGCCGCGTATTATTGCAGATGCACGACATCATCCAGGCGGTGAAAGAGGACCGCGAGGTCACCATCAGCCCGGAAAGCTGTGGTGAATCGATGAAAATTCTCAACGGCATTCACTGGGGTGGTTGGAATCATGCTGAGGCATTCAGGAAGTGGACTTACACAAACTTTGAGTTGCCTCCACCAAGCAAACCGGGTACGCTACCCACGGTGGACGACTCCAAGCTGCAGAACTGGCGTGGTGGCAAGCTGGTGGAGACGTTGGTCAATCTTGTAAAAGATCCAGCGCCGACGCTGGCAGCGCCCTTCTTGAGTTGAGGCATTGTAGCAAGCACTTTGGTCCTTTGCGCCGGTGCACAAGGGCAGAGTCTGCGAAGTCTGCGCAATCTGCGGATCAAAATCTCAACGGATCCCAGAAAGCCATCATGCAGATTCTGCCCTGCTGTCAAGGAAGGTAACACCAACATGCGGATGAAAGACAAGGTAGCCCTGATCACCGGCGGCAACGGCGGGATAGGTCGCAGCATCGCCGAACTAGCCGTCGCCGAAGGAGCCAGGGTGGTCATCACTGGACGGAACGTGGCGCGCGGCGAGGAGACAATACGGGCCTTGCACGCAGCCGGGGGCCAGGCTATTTTTGTGGCAGCCGACCTGAGCCTGGAAGAGCAGGCCCGGCAGGTGGTTGAGCGGGCTATCGCCGAATTTGGCGTGCTCCATGTGGTGGTCAACAACGCTGGCGCCGGGGCGCAAAAGTCGGGTGTCCAGCCGGAGGATGGGCCGGGCGTGCGCTGGGACAAGCTCGTCGGCGCCAACTTTACTTCCACCTATCTGGTTTCGGCCTACGCCATGCCCGAGCTGCGCAAGGCCAGCGGTGGGGCGATTGTCAACATCTCGTCGACGGCGGCGGTGCATGGCAACTACGGTATCTACGGCGCGGCCAAGGCCGGCGTCGAGGGGCTGACCCGCAGTCTGGCAGTGGAGTACGCACCCTATGGGATTCGGGTCAATTGTGTCAGCCCTGGCTGGATCAAGACGGCGGTCACCATTCCTGAGGGTCTCTCAACGCCAGAAGAGCAGGCCCGGCGCAAAGCGTGGGAGGAGACTACCTCCCTCCTAGGGCGGATGGGGCGCCCCGACGAGATCGCGCAGGCTGTGCTCTTTCTGGCGTCGGACCAGGCGTCGTTTATCACCGGAGCCACGCTCATTGTCGATGGCGGGTTGACGATCATCGATCCCACCGCCGAGGCCTGGTTGGAGACTGTGGGCGCTGACAAGTTCAAATCGCAGCAGACAACAACCAGACAGGATAATAGTGGCTCTACAAGTACATAAGCGTGAGTTCAGACGTCTGAATGGCGTGTACGAATAACTGCTTCAATTTGTCTGTGGATTGGGTATTGTAGTGGTTAGCTGTACTGACAGATGAGGTAAGAGAGCTTAATGGGAGGTGCAACGCACTTTTCAAGTGCATCGCACCTGTAGCACCGTATCTAACCTGATGTGTTAATACAGTTAGCTAAAAGGAATGGTTGGGATTGGATTGTTTATGACTATGCGAGGCAATCGTACTAAAACATTACTACGCCAAGGCAAAACCGTGATCGGCTGCTGGTTGGAAGAGGTGCGCACCCCAGCCATAACACACCTGCTCGCCGCGGCCGGGCTTGATTTCCTGATCGTGGACATGGAGCATGGTGCGTACAACATGGAGACGATGGCCGACATCGTGCGCATGGCCCGGCTGGTGGAGATCACACCCATCGTGCGCGTGCCCGACCTGACATGGGAGCGAGTCGGCCGTATCCTCGATGCCGGGGCGCAGGGCTTGATGCTGCCGCGGGTGGAGACGCCTGACCAGGTGCGCAACTTTATGGCCTATCTCAAGTACCCGCCCGCCGGTCGTCGCGGCATGGCCTCTGGTCTCGGCAACACCGACTTTCGCTGGGTGACAACACCGGAGTATATTGCTCATGCCAATGAGGAGACGCTTGTTATCATCCAGATCGAAAACAGCACCGCAGTAGCCAATCTGACCGGCCTGGCGCAAGTGCCAGGTGTAGATGTTTTCTTTATCGGCCCGGAGGACCTCTCCATCTCGATGGGTTTCGCCGGGCAACAAGGCCATCCCCAAGTGCAGGAGACGATCAGCCAGATCATTGCTACCACCAGGCAACACAACATCGCTCCGGGCATTCACACCAGCGACCTCGCCGCGATCGGGCCGCTCCACGAGCAAGGCGTGCGTTTTATCGCCTACGCGTCGGACATCGAGTTTATCTACAACGGGGCTGCCCAGGGCGCCCAGACTTTGAAAGAGAGCCAGCCATGAGCGCAACACCGCAGGTGATCGCCGTCGAGCCGCTGCGCCAGTTCTGCGCCGCTGCCTTTGAACGGGTCGGGGCGCCTGGCGCAGATGCCGCGCTGGTGGCCGACACGCTGGTAGAGGCGGACTTGCGCGGGGTCCACTCGCATGGCGTCTGGTGGGTCAGGAGCTATACGGAGCGGCTGCGGCGCAGGGGTTCAAACCCGCGTCCCAATCTGCGCGTAGTACGCGAGACCCCGGCCATGCTCCTCCTCGACGCCGACGGGGCATTAGGTCAGGTGGCGAGTGCGCGAGCCATGCATCTTGCCATGGAGAAGGCGCAGGCCGGGGGTGTAGGTGTGGCCGCGGTGTGCAACTCCAATCACTTTGGCGCCGCGGCTTACTACGCGCAAATGGCTGCCCAGGCGAACCAGATCGGCTTTGCCACCACCGACGCCGAACCGACCATGGCCCCCTGGGGCGGTGCAGGGAAACTGGTAGTAGGTAACAATCCACTAGCCTACGCCATCCCCGTGGATGAGGATTTTACAATGGTCCTCGACATGGCGCAGAGCGTTGTGGCCTGGGGCAAGATCTTTCTGGCCGCCCAGCGCGGGGAAAAGATTCCATCCACCTGGGCGCTCAACGCCGCCGGCGAACCCACCAAAGACCCCCACGAGGCGATGGCAGGCGTATTGCTGCCGGTGGGTGGATATAAGGGCTACGGAATGGCGCTGGTGATGCAAGTGTTGAGCAGCGTGCTCAGCGGCAGCACCTTTGGCCCGACCATGCCCCCCATGGCCGACCCCAGCACCCCCCAGGGTCACGGCCACTTCTTTTTTGCGCTGAATATCGAACACTTCATCCCGCTGGAGGAGTTTCGCCGTAGCATGGCGCAGGTGATGGCGGAGCAGCGCGCCGCGCCGCTGGCGAAAGGCGTTGAACGCGTCTATCTCCCAGGCGAGATCGAGCATCTCAAGCGACAAGAGCGGCTGCAAAAAGGCATCCCCCTGGAAGCTTACGTGGTAGAGGCCTTACGCCAGGTCGGCAGCGAGTTGGCGCTGGAGACGAGTGAGTTACGCGGGTAGCATCTAAACATAGAACGCAGAACGGGTGCTCGTTGAGTCTCTATGTTCCGCGTTCTGCGTTCATGAAAGCGTAGCAAATGAGCGCGCCGCAGCGATGATGGTTTCCTCAATCTCGTCGGCGCCGTGAGCAGTTGAGAGAAATCCAGCCTCAAACTGTGATGGCGCCAGATAGACACCGTTCTCCAACATAGCTCGGAAGAAAGCCGCGTATTTCTGTGTGTCGGCCTGTTTGGCTGTGCTCCAGTTGACCACCGGCCCCGCAGTGAAGAACAGGCCAAACATCGTTCCGATGCGTTGGGCCGAGATCGTCACGCCGGCATCCTCAGCGGCGAGCGTCAGCCCTTCCAGCAGCTTTTGGCCGGCCAGTTCGAGTTGCTGCCAGGTGCGCGGCGCTTGTAAGATTTTGAGTGTCTCGATACCCGCCACCATCGCCAGCGGGTTGCCGGAGAGCGTGCCTGCCTGGTACATGGGACCGACCGGCGCTACCATCTCCATGATCTCGCGGCGGCCCCCGTAGGCCCCTACCGGTAGCCCGCCCCCGATGACTTTGCCGAGCGTTGTCAGGTCAGGCTTGATATTGTAGAGCGTCTGCGCCCCGCCAGGGTGGACGCGAAAGCCGGTCATCACCTCGTCGAAGATGAGCAGCGCGCCATCTGCCGCAGTCACTGAGCGCAAGCCATCGAGGAAGCCGGGCAACGGTGCCACCAACCCCATGTTGCCCACCACCGGCTCGACAATGACCGCCGCAATCTGACCAGGGAACTCCTCGAAGAGCCGTTCGACCGCAGCCAGGTCGTTGTAGGGCGCAGTCAACGTATCGGCCACGGTGGCCGCCGGCACGCCGGGCGAATCGGGCAGCCCCAGCGTCGCCACGCCCGAACCGGCCTGCACCAACAGCGTATCAGCGTGGCCGTGGTAATTCCCCTCGAATTTGACGATCTTGCTACGTCCTGTAAATGCCCGCGCCAGCCGCAGTGCGGTCATGGTCGCCTCGGTGCCTGAATTGACAAAACGCATCATCTCGATGTTGGGCATGAGCTGTGTAACGAGCTGCGCCAGTTCAACCTCGTGGGGATTGGGCGCCCCGTAGCTAGTTCCTTTGTCAATGGCGCTGTGCAGCGCTGTTGCAATGCGAGGGTGGGCATGGCCCAGGATCAACGGCCCCCACGACAAGACATAATCGACATAGCGGTTGCCATCCACATCGACCAGATAGGCGCCGTCCCCGCGCTCGATAAAGAGTGGCTGCCCTCCCACGGCTCGAAAAGCGCGGACCGGCGAGTTGACGCCACCAGGCAACAGATTGACGGCTTCGGCAAAGAGCGCTTTGGAGCGTTCGATGTTAAGCATGGTTCTCCTTATCCCCCAAAACTTCCGCTTCCCGCTCTAACCCAAACAGCTCGCGCAAGGTTTCAGCGTATTCATCGGCATTATCGGCAGTAGCCTTCTTTTTGAGGCGCACAGTCGGTTCGTGGAGCAACTGGTTGACCAGCGCCCGCGAAAGATGCTGGACGTGGGTCAGAATCTGCGGGTCCACATCACCCAGAAAGCGCATGGTGCGCGCCAGTTCCCGCTGGCGGATGCGCTCGGCCTTCTGGCGCAGGTCCAGGATCACCGGCTTGATAGCCAGCTCCTGCACTTGCCGTTCCCACTGAGCCAACGCCTCAGCGATGATCGCTTCGACGCGGGGGATCTCACGCTGCCGGGCGCTCAGCGCTTCATCCAGGGTGCCGCGCAGGTCGTCTACATCAAAGAGATGTACGCCGGGCAGAGCCGCCACGTCTGGGTTGATGTTACGAGGCACGGCCAGATCGACCAACACAAAGGGGCGGTTACTGCGTGCCCGCTGCGCCTGGTCGATCAGCGCAGCGTCGATGAGCGGGACTGAAGAACTCGCCGCCGTAAAGACCACATCGGCATGGATGAGAGCCTCCGCCAGTTCGTCGAGCGAATACGCCTGCCCACCCCATTGTTCGGCTGCGGCCTGGGCCTTGGCCACCGTGCGATTCGCCAGGTCGATCTGGCCGGTGTTGCGGCTGCGCAGCGTCTTGACCGTCAAGCGCCCCATCTCACCCAATCCCACCACCAGGACATGGCGGCCGGCCAGATCACCGGTAACAGACTGGGCCAGGGCAATCGCCACAGAACTGATGCTGGCCGGGTTGGTGCTGATGGCTGTCTCGCTACGCGCCCGTTTGCCGGCCTCGATGCCTATGCGAAGGAGGAGCGCCAGGTGCGGACCGGTCTGTTGCGCCGCCTGGGCTGCCTGATAGGCGTCGCTAATTTGCCCCAAGATCTGCGGCTCACCCAGCACCAGCGACTCCAGACCTGTCGCTACCCGGCAAAGATGTTCCACGGCGGCAAGCCCGCTGTGGTAATAGGTATGTGTCTCCAACGCTGCGGGCGGAACGCCATGAGCGTGCGCAAGTAGCTCCAACAGCAAATGTTCGCCGTCGGTCACATCGGCGGCGAGATAGGCGTAGAGTTCCACCCGGTTGCAGGTCGAAACGACCGCGATCTCTTCAATGGCCGGGTTGCGCTGGGCGAAGAGCTGCGCTCCACTCACGCATTCGCGCAGTTCGACGCCGGCAGTTTGATGGCTAAGGCCTAGACAGACTAGTCGTGACATCTGCATTGTACGATCATTCCATGACGGTGTGTACTACTTCTGATCCACAGAATATTTCAGTGCAGCCGCGGCCGCTCGCTCGCCCGATTCGATACAGTCGGGAATCCCAACCCCGCGATAGGCGGCGCCGGCCAGAAAGAGCCCCGGTGTCTGCGCCAGCCGCTGCTCGATCTGCGCCAGCCGTTCGGGGTGGCCGAGCAGGTATTGAGGCATGGCGTTTGGCCAGCGGTGGATCCACATACGGTTGGGCAAGGCAGTAACACCCAGCGTGGATTCGACCTCTGCACGGGCCAACTCTAATAATTCGTCGTCGCTCAACTGCGTTACATCTCTCCGGCCATAGCGCCCGGCATAGACGCGCAGCAGCGCATGACCGGCCGGGACCCGCCCATCCCATTTGCTCGATGTCCAGGTGCAGGCGAGCAGGTCGGTCCCTTCTACTTGGGGGATCACATAGCCATAGCCGTCGAGCGGGTGCGACAGATCGCGTTCGGCAAAGGCCAGGCTGACGATCGCCGCCGACGCATAGGGAATCTGCGCGTGCAGATCGGCGAGCAGCGGGTCCAAATCGGCCAGCAGCCGGGCGGTAACAAAGGCCGGCGTCGCCAGAATGACGGCATCGGCTGCAACCGTAGCCCCATCGCCAAGCGCGACGCTGTAGCCATTGCCCTGCCGGCACACACACTCTACCGCTACGCCCGTGCGGAACACCGTGCGAGACAGGCGCGCCTGAATCGTCTCGACCAACGTCGCCATCCCCCCTGGAAGCGAGACAAAGGGAGGATAGGGCGGATTTTGGGTTTGTGATGACGCGCTTGCGGTGAGGCCCCTCAGCAGGCTGCCGTGTTTGAGTTCGAGTTGGCGTAGCTGGGGGAAAGTGGCGGCCAGGCTCAGTTGGTCGCCGTCCCCGGCATAGATGCCGCTCATAAGCGGCTCCACCAGTTGCTCATATACTTCGCTCCCTAACCGCCGGGTAACGAAGTGCGCCACCGATTCATCGCCATTGGCCGGGACCGGGGGCAAGGTCGCCTCCTGCGCCAACCGGTTACGACCGGCCGGCGAGATCAGCGTGCTGTTGCTCAACGCATCCAGATTGGTCGGGATCATCCCAGTAAGCCCGGAAGGCAACCGGTGCAACTGACCGTGGCGGCGGACAAAGGTCTTCTCGTGTTCGGGGCGGCGGCCGTGGAGCTGGCTCGCCAGACCCAATTCCTGGCACAACCCCACCCCGCGCGGTTTGCGCGAGAGAAAGCTGTCCGGCGCACCCTCGACGACAAAGCCGTCCGCGCGCTCGGTCAGGATCTTGCCGCCCAGGCGTGGCTCGCGCTCGATGAGCGTCACCGCCACATCGCCGCCCGCCACCTGTTCGCAGCGGTAGGCCGCCGCCAGCCCGGCGATCCCCCCGCCGATGATTACGATCCGTTTTGTATGCATACTGTCTTTCGCAAGTTTTATGACCGGTGATGCGTGATAAGTGACGAGTGAAATTCACTCCTCACTCGTCACTTATCACGCATCACTCCTCACGCATCACTTATCACTTACATCCACTTCCCCGCCCGCTCCTCGATCAACTCGGCCAGCGTCTCGATGTAGAGCGGGTCGTCGTTGAGCGCCGGTGGCCGTTCGAGGCGAACACCAAGTTCGCGCGCCACGCTCTGCGCTTTGATATCGATGTCGTACAGGATCTCCACATGGTCGGAGACAAAACCCACGGGTATACTGACGATATTTTTGACGCCTTGTTCCACCAGATCGGGGATATGCTCCTCGATCTGCGGCCCCAGCCACGGCTCTGGGCTGCGACCGGCCGATTGGTAGCTCCACGACCACTGATCATCCCGCAAACCGGCGCGTTTGGCGACCAGTTGCGCCGTCTCGCGCAGTTGTTGATCGTAAGGGTCACCCATCTTGAGGATGCGTTCGGGCAGGCTGTGGGCGCTGAAGATCACATGGACGTTGGCCCGCTCGGTGGCCGGCCAGCGGCTCAGCCCATCCTGTACTCGATTGGCTAGCGCCTGGATATATTTTGGCGCGTCGTGATAGCTGGCAATATGGCTAAATTCAATCTGGCCGCGATACATGGCAAGCCCATCGGCGATCTTCTCCTGATATTTGGCGATGCTCAACTTGCTAAAGTGGGGCGCCAACACCAGGCCTATGGCGTGGGTGATGCCGTCGTCCAGCATCTGGCCGACCACTTCTTCGATCCAGGGCGACCAATGGCGCATGCCCAAATAACAGCGGAAGCGCTGCGAGTCAAGCCGTTCCTGCACCGCCGCCACCTGGCGTTGTGAGATCCCCAATAAGGGCGACTTGCCACCGATTTGGGCGTAATTGTGCGTGATCTCCTCCAGCACAGCGGGCGTCGTCGGTCGCCCGGCGCGGATGTCGGCCAGGTAACCGGGAATCTCGGCCAGCGTGTTGGGCCCGCCGTAGGCCATGATCAAAACGCCGATGGGATAATGTATGTTCTGAATCACGAACCAACTCCGTTCATAAACGTAGAACGTAGAGCGTAGATGTACTGACAAATCAAATTGGGTAGCCGTATGGAGGTGCGACGCACTTCGTCAAGTGCGTCGCACCTGGGTAGAACGGGCGACTACTTGTTCTACGTTCTACGTTCTACGCTCTATGTTCGCGTACATAGTCTACCAGCCGTTGCACATTCTCCACCGGGGTTGGCGGCAGAATGCCGTGCCCCAAGTTGAAAATGTGGCCGGGGCGGCCCGCAGCCTGCCCCAGCACCTCATCGATGCGGGCTTTGAGTTCACGCCACGGGGCCAGCAGCGCGACTGGGTCGAGATTGCCCTGCACCGGTCTGCCATAGCCGATCTGGCGCCACGACCAATC
>QEUW01000300.1 GCA_003577005.1 Chloroflexota bacterium
AAATCCGCGCATATCCGCCTCATCCGCCCAATCCGCGGTCTATAGTTTGCTTTCGATCAGTTCCGGCGTAGCCGGTTCGAGCATCGTGCGCAGACGCATAGCCTGGATCAGCTGGACGATGTTGGTCACATAATGAGCGACAACGGGGATGACCAGCGTACCTTCGTACAAAAAGAGCCAGCTAAGCAGCACCCCGCCGAGCCCGGCCCCGGCCATCCCCCAGGCGCCTTGCGGGCTATGCAGAAGGCCAAAGAAGAGGCTCCAGCCAATGACCAACAGCGGCACAGGGAGGATCGGCGCCAGCCCGCCCACCAATAGGCTACGAAAGAGCAATTCCTCCAATAGCACCACCGGCCCCATGGCCAGACCAACAAGGAGCAGTTCACGCCGGTCGCGCGGGACAATCGCCTGTACTACGACCGGCGAGTAGAAGCGTTGGCCGGTTCGCCGCACGATCCAGAGCGTTGTACTGGCGAAGACGAGCGCCAGTACCCCACCCCAAACCAATCCCCTGAGCACCGGCGCCAACCCATCCGGACAAATCCAGCCAAGCTGGCGTGGCTCCAATCCGCTCAGCCAGCCCAAGCCGAGGCAAAAGGCAATCAACAATAGCCGGATGAGATTCTCCCCCGGCATCAGCAGGAGATTCTGCGCCGGGCGCCAGCGCCGCAACAACTGCGCCGACAGATAGGTGTTGTAGCCGATCAACGCCGTCAGCGCCACCGTGCCGGCGACGAAGAGCCAATAACTGAGCGCCATCCCTCCATTATACGCTAAACTGGTGTGCAACAAATAGCCAACCGTCGGGAAACTTTGTAAACTATAACAGTGATAACAGGAACAATCGAAGCTTATTCACAGATTTCACAGACGGGAATACAAATAATCTGTAAAATCTGTGGGAAAAAGGAGTGTACCAGTGAAAATAGCGGTCTTGATCAAACAGACGCCCGATACGGCCGAATTGCCCAAAATCGCTGCTGATGATGTCCGTAGTGGCAGTGTAAAAACCACAATGGTCATCAACCCGTGGGATGAGTTTGCGGCGGAGGAGGCGATCTTGTTGAGCGAACGCCTGAATGCTGAGGCGGTGGCGATCTCGCTCGGCCCCTCCGACGCCGTTGATGCCCTCAAACACGCTGTTGCGATGGGTGTGCCGGCGGCAGTCTTAGTAGACAACACCGGCCTGGAGGGGGCGGACCTGTGGGCGACAGCCACCGCCCTGGCCGCCGCAGTACAGGCGCAAGGCGAGGTGGAGATCGTTCTCACCGGGCGCCAGAGCGTAGATGACAACTCGGGCGCCCTCTTTGCCGGTGTGGCGAGCCGGCTGGGCTACCGGCTGCTGACCAATGTCAGCAAGATCGTCGATGTAGCCAACAATGCGGTCATCGTTGAACGGCAAGTGGAGGGCGCACAGGAGACGGTCAAGGCGCCGCTGCCGGTGGTGATCAGCGTAGCCAAAGAGATCAACGAACCACGCTACCCTAGTTTTATGGGCATCCGCCGGGCCAACCGGGCGGCGATCCCAACGCTCTCGCTCGCCGATCTGGGCCTGGGTGACCTTGCCAGCAAGACGCAGTGGACCAACATTCGCAAACCGGAGGTGCGCCGCACCCAGGTGCAGATCATCGACGGCGCCACGGTACAAGAAAAGGCCCAAAAGCTGGTGGATGCGTTGCTGACCGAAAAGGTGATATAGGAGGAATGATGTCCATTTTAGTCTGGATCGAACACAACGAGGGGCGGCCCGTCGCCAGTTGTTGGGAGGTGTTAGGTAAGGCCCGTGAGATTGCCCAACAGCTCAACACGCCGCTGGTGGCGCTGGTAATGGGGAACGAGACCAACCCGTTGGCCGAGATGGCAAGCCAATACGGCGCCGACCGCGTGCTGGCTGTCCAAAGCCCTCTGCTGGCGGACTACCGGTTGAGTGCCTACACAGCCGGTCTCAAACAGGCCATCGACGCGGCCGGTGCAACCATTGTTTTGTTGAGCGCCACTACCCGTGGTCGTGAACTGAGTGCAACGGTGGCCTGTGAACTAGAAGCCGGATTGGCTCCCGATGCCGTCGATCTGCGCGTCGAGGAGGGGCGGCTGGTCGCTGTGCGCTCGATCTACTCGGGCAACATTTTGGCCGATGTCACGTTCTCCAGCTCACTCCAGGTGGTCAGCGTCCGCCCCCGTTCGTTTCCCATGCCCGAGGCCGGCGCCGCGGGTGGGGAGGTGGAGAATCTTACGTTTGCAATGGCCGAAGAGCAGATCGCCGAGGAGGTGCTGGAGACGCGGGTCACCGACAGCGGCGAAGTCAGCCTGACCGACGCCCGTATCATCGTCTCGGGTGGGCGTGGCGTGGCGGCCGACCCGGCTAAGGGCTTTGCTCTTGTTGCTGAACTGGCGAAGACACTGGGCGCGGCCATGGGCGCCAGCCGGGCGGCGGTGGACGCTGGTTACATCCCCTATAAACATCAGGTGGGGCAGACGGGCAGGACGGTGCGCCCGGACCTCTACGTTGCCGCCGGCATCAGCGGCGCCATCCAACACCTGGCCGGTATGGGGAGCAGCAAGCTGATCGTTGCGATCAACAAAGACCGCGAAGCGCCCATCTTTGAGCGGGCACACTACGGCATCGTCGGCGACCTGTTCGAGGTGCTGCCGGCCCTCAGCGAGGAATTTCGCCGCCGGTTGGGCTGAGAGACCGGCTTAGCCACGGTACTTGCGTAGCTAGCCGACAGGGTCTCGTGGTCTTTTGCGGCAAGTTGACCAGCATAGACGAGTGTTCTGCTAACGCCTCATCCACATTCTTCAGTTGGCAAACGCCAATCTCCGCTTGGAGATTGGCGTTGTTTTTCAACCAATCCTCATCCAGTTTAACCCCTTTCTCAAGCGCTGCCGCCAAGCGATGCTTGGTGGACGCACGAGAGACGCATTGAGGACGTAGCTGCCCTACCCACTTTGTACTATTGCATAGACAACCCAATTTGATCATCCGTTTGCACGGTGCATGTGTCTCAGCGATGCAATGCGCTAGCGGTGAATCGCGCCATCGTTACGATTTAGCAGAGTGGTTAGAAAGGAAAACGTTATGAATTTCAGAAACAGATGGTTTTACCCCATCTATCGCCTCTGCGCCATGGCACTTTGCCTGGCGCTGATCCTGCCGGCCAGCCCGGCCCTGGCTGCAAGCGCATCGGCTCCGCAAGCGCGCGGTGATGGCATCAATGGTCCGACAGGCGAACTGACCATTGCGCCCCAGGTGGCGACAACCACATTCGACCGGCAGCCTGTCACCCACGCCGCCAGCCCGAAAACATGGAACCTGGAGGCCGTGCTCGAGCGGGCGCGGAGCGCCTCGCTGGCGTCCTTGCCGGTTCCGATGACGGCGCAACCGGCGGCGCTCAGCGCTGGCTCGCTGGCGTTGAGCACGGTGGACGACACCGAAGCGGGCTACCCGCCCGGCGTCCCTGGCGGCCCCCAGGCCGGCCCGGAAGATTGGACGCTGGCCGAGCTTAGCCCAACCGAGAGCGACGAGCCGGGCCTGGCCGCGGCGGCCAGCGCCACCCTGGCGCCCGGCTGGCATCTGCTCTCCGCGCCCGAAGTGCAGGCGGATACGGACCCAGCCACTGTGCTCGCCTCCATCGCCGGCAGCTACCGCAAGGTCTATGCCTACGACGCCTGCGATACTGCTGACCCGTGGAAGCTCTACGACCCCAACGACCCCGCCGCCAGCGACCTGACGGTCATCGACCACACCATGGGGCTCTGGGTTGAGGTGACCGAGACTACTAGCCTCCAGACCAGCGGCGTGCTCGCCCCGTACACGGAAATCCCCCTCTGCCAGGGCTGGAATCTCATCGGCTTCCCCATGGACCGGGCGCTCCCCATCGGCGGCGCGCTTCAGTCGATTGCCGGCAACTATCTGCGGCTCTTTGCCTGGGAGCAGGGCGATACGCTCGACCCGTGGGCGGTGTATGACGTGGCCGCGCCCGACTGGGCCAACGACGCCACGTTCATGACGCCCACCCGCGGCTACTGGCTCTACGTCACCGAGGACACGACCTTGACTGTGCGGGCGCCGGGCGCGCCGCCGGTGGTGCGCCTGCTCGCCCCGGCGGAAGGGAGCGAACTCTTTACCCACACCACCGTCAGCGGTTTGGTTGACAGCGATACGGTGGCAACCTGGGTGATGGAATACCGCATCGAAGGCGAGAACGAGTGGACAACGTTCGCCACGGGCGACACGAGCGGCTCCACTGTAGCCGAGGCCATCTTTGACCCGACTCTGGCGCCCAACGACCTCTACGAGTTGCGCCTGACCGCCACCGACGCCAACGGGCAGCCCGGCAGCGCGGCCGTGGATGTGATGGTGGCGGGCGCCCAGAAGATCGGCCACTTCTCCATCTCGTTTGTCGATCTGGCCGTGCCCGTCGCCGGCCTCCCCATTAGCCTGATCCGCACCTACGACAGCCGTGACCGGCGTCAGGGCGACTTTGGCATGGGCTGGACGCTCGACATCCGCAGCGGGAGCTACCGCAACAACCGCAAGCCGGGCGATGGCTGGCTGCTGCGCAACAGCGGCCCCTTTACCTTGCCCTGCACCGAGGTAGTCGAAACCAAATTTCACGCCACCGAGATCCGCTTTTCCAACACCGAATTCTACCGCTTCAGGCCTGAGGTGACGCCACTCGGCGCGGTCAGCGGCGGCTGCGATGCGCTCATCTCCTACGAGCAGGTGGGCGGGTTGCCCGGCGCCACGCTGGAGTCGCTCGACGGCGACGACCAGGTCCACTGGCGCTCCGGCTCCGACCAGTTGGTGCTGGTGGACGATGAAGGCAGCCTCACCCCCTACGAACCGCAGCGGGTGCTGTTGACTCTGCGCGATGGCCGGCAGTTCGGCTTTCACCTGACCAATGGTCTCGAATCGATTGAAGACCCCAACGGCAACCGGCTGGTGCTCAGCCAGAATGGCGTCACCCACTCCAGCGGCAAGAGCGTTGCGTTTGTGCGCGACAGCGAGCAGCGCATCACACGGATCACCGACCCGCTGGGGAACGCCATCCACTACAGCTACGACGCCAACGGCGACCTCGTCGCCCACACCGACCCCGACGCCAACACGACCGAATTCACTTACTATCCGGGGCACTATCTGAAGGAAATCATCGACCCGCGGGGCATCGTAGCCAACCGGGTCGAGTATGACGCCGATGGCCGCATGATTGCCCTCATCGACGGCGAGGGCAACCGCACGGAGCTCACTCACAACATCGCCGGGCGCGAGGAAGTGATCCGCAACCCCAATGGCCGGGTCACGCGCGCCTTCTACAACGAGCGCGGCCAGATCCTGCGCCACGAGACGACTGTGACCATCAACGGCGCGGTGGCGCCGGTGGTCACAACCTACGAGTACGACGGCGACCTCGAAGTCGCCATGACCGACCCCGACGGCGTGCGCCGCACCTTCGCCTACGATGCCAGCGAATTGCCCACACAACTCGTGGTCGACCCGGACGGGCTCAACCTGTTTACCGGCTTCAACTATGACACCGCCGGGCGCTTGCAGGTCGAGACCGACACCGCCGGCAATACGATCAGCTACGGCTACAACGGCGTGGGGGAGCTGACCAGCGTGGTCGATCCGCTGGGCAACAGCTATGCGCTGGCCTACAACGGCCAGGGTCGCGTCACCCGGCGCACCGACCCGCTCGGCAACGTTGCCGCCATGGCCTACAGCGCCGACGGCTACCCGACCCGGCTGGAGCACTTCGACGGCCAGAACAACCTGCTGCGCAAGGAGGAATTCACCTACGACGCCAATGGCCGCCGGCTGAGCGCCACGCTCTATCGCACCATGGACGGCGGCATCACGCCGCTGACCACGCGATTCGGCTACAACAACCTCGGCCAGGTGGTGGCTATCACCGACACGCTGGGCAACGTCACCCGCATGGAGTACGATGGCGTCGGCCTGCTCACCGCCCGCGTCGATGCGCTGGGGCGCCGCACCACCTTCACCTATGACAACGTGGGCCGCCCCATCCGCACCGACTACCCCGACGGCGCCTTTACCACCATCCGCTACGACGCGGCGGGCAACATCGACCGCACCACCGACCGCGCTGGCCGAGTCACCCGCTACGAGCACGATGAACTGGGCCGGGTGGTCAAGACGATCCGGCCGGACGGCTCGGCACTGCAGACGGTCTACAGCCCCGGCGGGCGGGTGATGGCCGAGATCGACGCCCTGGGCAACCGCATCGACTATGAATATGACAGCGCCGGCCGCGTGGTCAAAAAGATCTACCCCGAGATCTTCGACGTGGCGCAGGGACGCGCGGTGCGCCCCACCTTTATCCACGAATACGATGACGCCGGCAATCTGGCCGCCGTGGTGGACGCCCTGGGCAACCGCACCCGCTTTGTCTACGATGCGGCGCGCCAGTTGGTCGAGACCCGCTTCCCCGACGGCGCAACGCAGAAGCGCCGCTACGACGCCCGCGGCCTGCTCGTCGAGGTCGAGGACGCCGAGGGCCGGGTCACCCGGTATGCGTACGACGCGCTGGAGCGACTCACCCGCATCACACTGCCCGCGCCGGCGCCCGGCCAGCCCAACCCCGTCACCGTCTACGCCTATGACGAGACGGGCAACAAGCTGGCCCAGGTCGATGCGCTAGGCCGCATCACCCGCTTCCGCTATGACGAGCTCAACCGGCTGGTGGAACGGACGCTGCCTCTGGGCCAGCAGGCCACTTATGCCTACGACGCCGTGGGCAACGTCACTTCGTATCGCGACTTCAACGGCGCGACCCTCAGCTTTGTCTATGACACGCTCAACCGTCTGACGCGCAAGAACCTGCCCGGCGGCGCCAGCGTCCAATACAGCTACACCGCCAGCGGCCAGCGCGACACGGTCACCGACAGCCGCGGGGTCACCAGCTACACCTACAACGACCTGGGGCTGATGACCAGCGTGGCGCACCCCACGGGCGAAACCGTCCACTACACCTATGACGCCAATGGCAACTTGACCAGCATGGCGGCGCCGGGCGGCATGGTGCAGTATGCCTACAACGCGCTCAACGCAATTGTCGAGGTAAGCGACCCCGACGGCGTCACCCGCTACGGCTATGACGCCAACGGCAACCAGCGCCAGATCACGACCGCCGACGGCATCGTGACCCAGTTGACCTTTGATGCGCGCCAGCGGCTGACCGGCATCGAGCATCGCAACAGCGCCGGCCTTACGCTCGCTTCGTTTACCTATGATCTGTCGCCGGTGGGCCGCCGCCAGCGCATCACCGAATCGAGCGGCGCCGTGGTCGAATACACCTATGACGCGCTCAACCGGCTGACGGGCGAGGTGCGCGCGGGCGCCGTTCCCTACGCCCACCAGTATGAGTACGACGCCGTGGGCAATCGTACGCGCATGGTGCGCGACGGGGTGGAAACCCTCTACGCCTACGACGCCAACGACCGGCTGCTGAGCGCCGGCAACCTGGTCTTTGCCTATGACAACAACGGCAATACGATCCAGATGGCGACCGGTGCGGCCACATACGATTACACATACGATGCCGAGAACCGGCTGATCCGCGTTGCCGATGGTGGCGACGTCATCACCCTCAGCTACGATGCCGAGGGCAACCTCATCGGCCAGAGCAGCGGGGCGGACGACATGGTCTATCTGGTCGACAGCCTCAACCCAACCGGCTACACCCAGGTGATCGAGGAGCGCGACGGCGCGGGCGCGTTGCTGGCCGGTTACAGTTACGGCCACCACCTGCTCGCCATGAACCGCGACGGCGCAACCAGCCGCTATCACGTCGACGGCCAGCGCAGCACGCGGCTGCTGACCGAGTCGGGCAGCGTGAGCGACAGCTACACCTACGACGCCTTTGGCAACCGGGTGGGCGCCAGCGGCGCAACGGCCAACCCCTATGGCTACACCGGCGAGCGCTTTGTCGAGGAACTGGGCTTCTATCACCTGCGCGCCCGTTATTACAACCCGGCGGTGGGGCGCTTCATCTCGGCTGACCCGTTTGCCGGTTTTGAGAACGACCCGCTCTCGCTGCACAAATATCTCTACGCACACGCCACGCCGGTCAACGCCAGCGACCCGACCGGTCACTTCTCGCTGATCGAATTCAGCGTGGGCCAGGCGGTGGAAGGGCTGCTCAAATCGGTGAGCACACTCAGGAAAGTCGAGAAGGTCTGCCGCTTCAAGTCCTTTGCCGAGAACATCGGGTTTGCCATGATGGCCAAGGAGGTCGTGAAGCAAGTGAGCTACATGGTTAATTTCAGCTTTGATCTGGATGAGTTCAACAGCAACCAGTCGTGGAAGGGACAACAGATTTCGCCCGCCGTAGAGTTCGAGATCAAACACCCGCTGGCCAACTTCCCGGCAACACGCGCGCTCCTGGGCGAGCGCGCCATCCAGGGGGTTTCGCTCAAACATTACTACAAGACCATCGGGGATCGATATTACCAGCTCGAACCCTGGCTCGAAATCAAGGCAACGAGGCTCAATTCGCAGTCGTTGACGTCGGCCTTCTCCGTTGCCAGCGTCGACCGCATGGCCGAAACCATCGAGCTGGTGGGCGAGGGCAAGCTCATGGAGCTCAAGATGCAGGCCTGCGGCATCGACTACCTCACCTTTTCGGCCAACTTTGAAACCAAGTATAACCAGTGGAGCGGCGACCGGTCCGCGGCGGTGATGCTCAAGTGGAACATCGGCGACCTGCTGGAGTTCAAGGCGCCCATCGTCAAGCTCACGCCAAACGGTTTCGAGTAGGGGTACGAAAACAGAAAAGTGGCAACACAGAGGGCACAGAGGAGCCACGGAGCACGCAGAGAATCTAAGTCATCGTCCAAAAACAACTTGTAGATTTCGGTGCGATGCACTTGACAAAGTGCGTTGCACCTGGGCTGAACTTGACTGGCTTTGCCGGGTTAACTGAATCGGGAGAACGATCATGATGAAAATGTGTAACACACTCCGCCGGCTGCTGGGGCGCCGAGCTTGGGTATTGGCCCTCTCTCTGCTCCTGCTGCTGGCGGGGGCGCCGGCAGCCAAAGCTGCGCCGCCACTGCCTTCCAGCTTCTATGGCGCAGCGCAACTCGATGGCGCCGGCGCGCCGGAAGGCGCGCTCGTCTCAGCCTGGATCGATGGGGCTAAGATCGCCGAAACCACCGTTCGCCTCGTCAACGGGCAGGCCGTCTATGCCCTCGACGTGCTGGGCGATGACCCGGATACGCCGGCCATTGAGGGGGGCGCAGAGGGCGCCGCCATCCACTTTCGGATCAACGGCGTGGCGGCAGAGCAGAGCGCCGTCTGGCAACTGGGCGCGTATGTCAACCTCGACTTGACCGCGGTCACGCCGCCGCCGCTGCCCGTCGCCGCCATTGGCGCGGCCAACGGCCTCAACGTCGCCCGGCTGGAGGATGGCGCAACCATCGCCGATTTCTCCAACGCCGGTTCCGGCGCGCCCGCCGGCGCCACCGACGCCAATCCCTTTAGCTCGTGGACAACGACCAGCGGGCGAAACGCCAACGAGCACATCACCGTCGACCTGGTGGGCGACCGGCCTCAGGTGATCGACCAGGTCGCGCTGCGCGCCAACGACGCCAGCAACTCACCCCGCCGTTTTGAGGTGCTCGTCTCGCTGAGCGGCATCGACGCGGGCAATTTCACCCTCGCCTTCACCGGTGAGCTGCTGCGCACGGGCCAGATGCAATCCTTTGCCTTCCCGCCCGTCGAGGCCCGCTATGTCAAGCTGCGCATTGTGGACAACTGGGGGAGCGCCAACATTCAACTGATGGACCTGGCAGTGCGCAACCGGACACGCCAGGGCTACGACCAGGACAGCTACTGGCGCACCACCGGCCCCGCCAACCAGTGGATCAAAGTCGCGCTGGCCCGCGAGACAACCTATCTGGTGGACCGCATCAAGTTGCGCGCCTTTGCCAACGACACCGCGCCGCGCAACTTCCAACTGCTCGTCTCCACCGGCTCGCCGGATGACGCCGATTTCCACCCGGTCATGGCGGGGGTGATGGCCAACGACGGCCACGAGCGCTGGTTCACCTTTGCGCCCACGCCGGCCCGCTATGTCAAGCTGTTGCTGCTCGACAACCACGGCAACGCCACCGAAATCCGCCTGCGCGATCTCCAGATCTTCGCCGCAAACATGGGGGGCGCAACCGTCCCCTTTGAGGACCTCTCCACCAGCGCGGGTGAGCCGATCACCGCCTGGGAATGGGACTTTGGCGATGGCGCAACCTCCAACGAGCGCCACCCGACCCATACCTACAGCCAGCCCGGCGACTATACGGTGACACTGACCGTACAGAACGCGGTTGGCGCGGCCAGCGCCAGCATGGTCTACACCGTGTTGCCCCCGGCCACCGTCAGCTTCACGGTTTCGCCCGAGTCGATCCGAGAGGGAACAAGCGCCACCTTCACCGACACCTCCACACCGGGCGACGGCAGTGTCTTTATCGACCGCGCCTGGCGCCTGAGCCACATTGCTGGGGAGCTGAATACGCCCACGGTCATCCGCTCTTTCCCGGACAACGGGGAATACACCATCACCCTGACCCGGCTCGACAACTATTTTGTCGCCACCACGCATACGCACACGCTGACTGTGCTCAATGTGCCGCCCATTGTCACCGGCGCCGCCGACCAGACGATCCCGGTGTTGGACGCCTGGCAGCCCGACCTGATCGTGGCGGACGTGGCCGGCGACGCCGATACGCTGGTCTGCACGTGGGATCTCGGCGACGGCCAGACGCGGCAGATCAGCCCGTGCAACAGCTCGAACGTCGATATCAGCCACACCTACGCCGCAGTCGGCGCATACACGGCGGTGGTCACGGTCACCGACAAGGACAACGACTCGGCCACGGCCAGCATGATGATCACCGTCCGCAAGCGGGACGCCCGGCTCGCCATCGTCCAGGCGCAGAGCGTCTCGCCCACCGAGGCCGACGTGCAACTGGCGTTGTGGGACGAGGACGCCCGCGCGCCCATGGCCGGCCGCGCCATCGAACTGCGCTGGGACAACGAGACCGACACGGTGACCACCGACGCCAACGGCATGGCGACCGCCCGCATCCCCTACGGGCCAGAGGAGACGGTGACGCTCATTGCCCATTACGCTGGCGATGAGCACTACATCGAGCGCACCGTGACCGTGGAGACGCTGGTCGATGGCGCCACCCAGTTCTGGCTGGCCTTCCCGACCAACAGCAACAAC
>QEUW01000301.1 GCA_003577005.1 Chloroflexota bacterium
GTTGGGGTTTTAGCGCAAGGTGCGTTGCACTCGAAGAGTGCGATGCACCTGGATGAACGGGTTGCAGAGGTGCATCGCACCTTTCAGGTGCAACGCACCGGGTGGTGAGGCGGGTGGGCGTTGCGGGCCGCCCACCCTCACGAGAGTTTGGCAACGACGGGAGGTTGTCCGTCGAGGTCCGCATTTATGGTAAGTGGGAGTGCTGAGATTGTCAATACCTGTCGCTTTACGTTCGGCTGAAGGAATTCTATGAACACAGGGGAGGTGTACGCAGCAGACAAACTCTATCTCTATCTGAGCGCCGACGGGGTGACCCGCCAGCGCTGCGGGCGGCACGTGCATCAAGAGCGCTGGGGTCACCCTGTGCGCATCTGGCTGGTGCAGCGGCCCAGCAAACGGCACACGTGCATCGAGTGTAAGTTTCAGTCGGGACCACTAGAAAAGCAAGCAAAGGAGCAAGAGCATGAAGATCGAAGTGAACCTATCGTTCAACACGGATGACCTGGAAACGTTCGACGCCAATATGAGGCGGCTTTCGCAGCTCATCGACCGGCTGTTAGGGGCGCCGGTGGAGAGCGCTCCAGATGTTGTGGTCGAGGCCTCACCGGTCGCAGAGAAGCCCATGCCGGTGGCCGAGCCAAGAGACGCCATTGTCTGGACCGAGTCACTGCGTGATGTGGCGGTCCGGCTGACTGCCGGTCACACCACGTGGCGCAAGGTGGATCGGGCGACACGCAAGGCGCTAGCCATCCAGGTGATCCGCAATCTCATCGAGCAGGGCTATTGCACCATGCCCGGGTTTGATCGCCGGCGCCCGGCGTGGATGCCCAAAGCGATTTCGCTCGCCACCTCGTTTGGGTTGAAGTGGTCGGAACTGGTCAGCGATGCGCTGCCTGGCCAGGTATCGCAGACGGCGCCGCCCATCATCAACGTGAATGCCCCAACGCCGATCATCGCTGGAGCCGTGCAACCGGCGCCGGCGCTGGCGGGTCACCCCATCGGCGGCAACGGGCATAGTCACGGGAGGCATCTTTGACCCGCAGGACCCAACGCTCAAGCCGGTGTGCGATGTACATGGCCGGGTGATGCGCTTCGTCCACGTGGGGCCAGGTGAGATGACCTGCCTGGACTGCGGAGAGACGACGGCGTACGACCACTGCCCCAGGTGCAGCGAGTTCGACCAGCACATCATCAAGCGCAATCTGATTCCAACGCTTCAGTATCTACAGGAGGATGAATATGTGGTTGTGTCATAAGCAAGATGACAAGGGTAAAAAGGATAGCTCTTCTAAGGGAAAGAGCGGCAACGCCACGGTAGAGGACCACGTGCGGCTGTGTGAGCAGGTGGAGAAAGCGCTTGGCAAGGGCGCCAAGAAATAACGTAGAGCCCTGACCTGTGCGCAAAACAGGTCAGGGCCCATTCGACAAAACTATCTTATAACAAGCAGGAGTATACCCCACATGCAACGAAACGACAAAGGGCAGTTTGTCCGGGGCAACACCATCGCCCGCAAGGGCGGCCAGGCCCGGGCGCGCAAGCTCACCCCTGCGCAGCGCAGCGAGATCGCACGCCAGGGTTGGGACGCTATGGTGGACAAGCACTTCGGTGGCGGTCAGCAGGCTGCAAAAGAGTGGTGGGGCGCTATCGGCGCCTGGGCCAGCGATGTCATGGCGGGCTATGCCGGCACCTGGATGCACGTCTTCCACCACCCGGGATCGCCTGCCGAATTCCTCCAGGTCTATCAGGCCCAGCAGGCGTACAAGAAGCAGCGGCTGGAATTCACGCTCAGCGAACTGGGCGAACTCTCTTTCTAAGGAGCAGATCATGGAACGGATCAGCCATCCCGCCAAGCGGACGGCCGTCTTTCTCACCCGGCAGGACCTCTATCTGCTCACCAGCTACCTGGCCGAGTGGATCGCCGACGACGAGAAGGCCGGGGTGCGGCCCCACAAGCGGCTGGTGCGCGTGGTAAGTAAGCTGGAGCGGGCCCACCAGCGGGCCGTGGAGCGTGGATTATGACACTCATCGCTGTGACGCCAGGCAGAAAGAGACAAGAGTGATATGCCACCAAAACGAGAGCCAATCAAGAGGTTTTGGGAGAAGGTAGACATTGACGCCAATGGTTGTTGGCTGTGGAAGGGATCAATAAGTCCTGAGGGCTACGGACGACTGAGCATCAACAATTATCCAGTCTATGCGCACAGATGGTCGTACGAACATTTTGTAGGGCCGATACCAGAGGGGCTTGTCTTAGACCACCTTTGTCGAGTGCGCAATTGCGTCAATCCTTACCACCTGGAAATCGTCACGACTCGTGAAAACTGTCTTCGTGGAGAGAGTATCGCTGCACAAATGGCGCACAAAACACACTGCGCAAATGGTCATCCGTGGAATGGGAACAATACTCATTATCGTCCAGACGGAAGCCGTTACTGCCGGGCATGTGGTCGAGAGCGTGAACGCCGCCGAAAGGAACGAATGCGAAATGACGCTGATCGAGGTGCGCAATAGTGAAGGAGTGGTGGGTCGTTGTAATGCGCTTTGCTATGAGGCGACCACGCCAGACTGCCAGTGCGTCTGTGGGGGCGCCAACCACGGCGCCGGCCAGCAGCGGGCCATGGACAATACCCGCCAGATGGCAGAAAACTGGATCGAGGAATACGCCCGGCGTCACGATCTGCGTGACTACCACGGCGAAATCAATCCAAAGTGTATTCAGTTGTCATTGTTCGAGGGAGGTGCGTAGATGTTGCCTGTCATCCATTTTAGCACGTTGAGCGAGCTGCTCGACGAGTTCAACGGAGAACGCCGCGAGATCGTCCGGGTCTCTCACCATCAGCGGACGGAGACCAAGCCAGGGCGGCCCGCTCCGTACACGGTGCTCACCATCCAGGTCAATGTGCGGGCGCTCTACCAGGGCGCTATCCTCTCCTACGTTGCTTTCTCGCAGGAGATCCGGGACGGCATCCTGTATAACCGGGATGAGGCGAGGGCCAAATACGAGGCAGCCTGGGACGCTGCCCAGAAGGTGAAATGGGCGATCTGCGCGGAGATCCGGGCGGCGGGCCACGAACCCAGGCCGGGGATCATCGACCTGGGCGGCGTGCAGCCGGTGGTTGGGGAACAGTGGCCGTTGAGCGAGGTAGACCATGCTGAATGACCCGCGAGAGTTGATCGGGCGCAACGGGCACAGCGTCTACGAGGTGGAACCGGACGCCGATGTGCAAATGCTGCACCGGGCGGAGATGGCCTTTTCCCTCCTCCTCGTCGGTGACGACCCGGAGCCAGAGTATCCGGTGGGGAGTCTGGGTCCGTTTGACGACTGCTACCGCGCCCTGCTGGCCGCCTATGACAAAGCGGCAGACGGCGAAGAAACAGCGGCGGTTCGAGCCGTGCTAGACCAGTACATGGCGCGGGACCCGCTCTTCGCCGACATGGTCGTCGGGGACCACAGCGCCCTCCACAAGCGCAGTTGGTCGGTCTCCGAACTCTATGCGACGGAGTTCCCAGAACCGCGCTACCTGGTGCCTGGCCTGCTGCCGGCAGGGCTGGCGGCGCTCGGCGCCAGGCCGAAGATCGGTAAATCGTGGATGGCGCTGCAGATGAGCGTGGCCATCGGCATCGGCGGCCCGATCTTCGACCTGCCCACCCAGAAGGGCCGCGTGCTCTACCTGGCGCTGGAGGACAGCCCACGGCGCATAAAATCACGCCTGCAGCGGCAGCGGGCGACCGAGCATACTAACGTGCGATTTGAGTTCTCCTGGGCGCCACTGTTGGAGGGGGGCATCGACCAACTGTTGCGCGCCATCGACCGCCACCGCTATGCGTTGATAGTTGTTGATACATTAGCTCGGATCCTGGGGCACATCGACCACAACAAATCGGTTGAGATGAGTGATTGTTTGGGGCTGCTCCAGCAGACAGCGGTACAACGCAACATGACGATCCTGCTCATCGACCACCACCGCAAGGGCAACGGCGGCGACGGCGACGTGATCGACGATATCATCGGTACGACGGTCAAGACTGGAACGTTTGACGTGGCCATGGGTCTCTACCGCAACCGGGGCGAAAAGAACGCCACCCTGAAGCTCACCGGTCGCGACATCGAAGAGCGCGAGCTGGCCATGCGCTTCGACCATGAGACCGGCTGCTGGGAATGCCTGGGCGACGCCGAAGAGATCGTCAGCAGCGAACACGAAAAGGCCATCCTGGAAGCTGTCAGCAAGCTGGGGGCGCCCACACACAAAGAGATCGCCGACGTGACGGGGCAAGACCGCAGCAACTGCTTCCGGCGCATCCAGGATCTTATCCATAAAGGGCGGCTTCGCCAGATCGACGGGCGTCCAGCACGGTTCATGTTGGCAACAGAAACATTAAAGCCAGATGAGAATTTGTTGTAGTTGTTGTAGTTTGTTGTAAAAGGTCGATTACAACAATTTTCGAGGTCTCCACAGGTGAAGAAATGCCCAAAATTGTTGTTTGTTGTAGTTGTTGTACCTAAATCACCAAAACGCTTGCTATCCGAAGAAACAGGTCTTTTGGTGCAGACTTTTTACAACAACTACAACAACTACACAAACTACAACAACTACAACAACTACAACAACTTTTCAGGGGATTCAAGGAGGACATGGTGAACACAGAATTACAGCAAGTGACGGCCGATTCGGACATGGTCCGGCGATTGACCGACCACCTGATCGCCGCCTACGAACAATTCATCAACGCCGAACCCGGCGACGTGGCCTACATCGATGGCTTAATGGCTGCGCACAATTTCCACTGTGCGGTCATCTTCCATCTGGAGCGTGATGCTGAGTTTCCTCCAGCGCACGCGCTGGATCTGCGTAGGATCGCAATCGCCACGTTTACGGATCGGATGAAGAGAGAGCCACTGCCGGAGGTAAGTAATGCCTAAGATCCGCTACACCTACCCCCAAGAAGTCGAAGTCAAGCAGCTCCGTGCGCAGGCTGCCCGGCGACGGCGAGCGCTGGTCGACGCCGGGTGCTCGACCTACACGTTGGGCATCCGTGGCGGCGTGACAGCCATCGTCTGTCTCTGCTGTGGGCTGGGTAGCGTCAACCCGAACGATATCGCGAACCGGTACTGCGGCTTTTGCCGGGATTTCCACAGAGAGTGGAGAGAGGACACTAACCATGTGGTGCGATGATTTTGACATGGACCTCTACAAAGTCATTCCCGCTGCCAAAGAGATCCTGGCGCCGGTGGCCGCCGTCGAGCTGGTCACGCACGGCAGTTTGACCGATGGCAAACTGAATCACCCAGCGTGCTGGAATCACCAGGTAGGGATGATTGCCTTCTTTGGCTTTGAGCAGCCAGGCAAGCCAGATGCGTACTGGACAGATGAACCAATCGTCCACTGCACGTTCGAGGAGGCGATCCGCGACTGCTGGCCGCACCACTATGCCATCGTGCTCAGCGACAGGGTCATCTGGAACTCTCAATCGTTCCATAACCGCTTCATGGCGTTGATGTATCACATCCGCGGCTGGCGCAAGCTGTCAGAGCAGGCTGTGGAGCATTGCCAGGCAAAGGTGGCAGAGTCACTGCGGGCAGCGGTGGCAAGCTTCGAGGTCGAGAAACTGCGGTATGAGTTGCTGCGGAAGCAGGTGGAGTAAAGGATTCTGAATTGTTGGTAACGTCGCTGTGCAGTGGTTGGAGCACTGCACAGCGGCTTCCCAAGCCGGCTAAGGCGGCCAGGGCAGTGTGGATTGTACCCCGTCCACACTGCCCATCCAAACGCTTTGGCCGGTGAGGTGGTCAAAGCGTTTTTCTTTTCACAGCTAAGGAGTGACAGATGGAAGAGCGTATTCAAGCGTTGTTGGACTTTGCCGAGGCCGAAGGGCTGGAGCTGCCCTATGACCCTGTCTTCATCGCCTGGATGGAAAGCAAGGGACATGTGGTCGACCTGGAGACCAGCGAGATCATGTTCAACCAGGCTGATCGGCCGGTGCCCTACGTGGTAACGCCGGCCGGCCTGGCTGCGCTGCAAGCGGGGGAGGGTAGCGAGTGATGAGCCTCATTCTCTCTGCGGTCGCAACGGTAATCATCGCCCTGACTGGGTTCGCCGACCACAACAGCAACTGGGCCCTGGATGCGGGCGAACAGTTGGCCGGTGGCGCCTACGAGGTCTACTACACGGCGCCGGATGGAGCGGTGGCTATGGTGATGGTCTCGCTCATTGGTATGCCCTCGAAGTGTTTGAAGGCGAGTATGAGATCATGTCTGGGTGCGGCAGTCTGACCCTCGACACGAATGTGACGGAGTTCTATGTACCGGTCATCTGCCGGAGTGTGTTTTTGCCATTAGCGTTCGGGGGTAGGTGATGGAGATCGAGAAACTGGTGATGGCGGAAATTTCGCTGATCAACCGCATGTTAGCGGCGCACCAAGTGCAAGCATTCACCAGCAAGAAGCGCACGATGGTGGTCGATTCCTCCTTCATTGCGTACGGCTTAAAGCTCGCTCCGGGCGAGACCGTGACAAAGATCGAGCGCATCCAGCGCGAGCTTTCCAACGAGTTGGCCCGGCAACGAGTGCGCCTGCTGGCTGGCTATAACGGTCATGCGGTCGTGCGACTCCGCGATTACCCGCTCGCCATCGAGGTGCCCCATCCGGCGCCGGTCCCGCTGGATTGGCGGGCGGCCAGCCTGCGCATGGGGCGTTTTGTTGCGCTAATCGGACGCAGCTATGACTATACTGGGATGCGTGACGAGTACCTCGACCTCGAGCGCCACTATCATACGCTCGTGGCAGCTATGAGCGGCGGCGGCAAGAGCACCCTCATGCGCATGGCCCTACTCACAGTCACGCGCAACACGAGCCCGAACGATCTGCATGTGATGTTGATCGATCTCAAAAACGATGACCTCGTTCCGTTCCGCCAGGCGCCTCATGTCGTACACTATGCCGGCAGCATCATGGCTGCTACCAGCGCCATCGACTACGTGCATCAGGTTAAAGAGGAGCGGATCGAGACCCAGGAAAAGCCATGGCGATTGCTCCTTGTAATTGATGAACTGGCCGAACTTGGGGTCAACCGAGAGGCACTGCGGCAACTGGGAAGCATCCTATCGACGGGGCGCAGTTTAGGAATCAACGTGTGGGCAGGGACGCAATATCCCACCGCGGCCACTATCGGCAGCGTCGTAAATTCATCCTTTACGACGCGGTTGGTTGGCATGGTCGATGGCAAGCAGGCGGCTGCGACCGCTACCAAGCGCGCAGGCAGTGGCGCTGAATTGCTCCAGACCCCTGGTGATTTTTTGCGGGTTGATGGCGTGGAGTTGCGCCGGATGAAGGCGTACAACATCGCCCTGGATGACACCGAGCGCCTGATCGTGCAGATTGCGCGCCGGTGGCGCAGTGGTTATGAGCGCCAGCCGTTGCAGGTTGGAAGTGGTTACGAGACTGGTTATGAACCTCCCATAACCGGTTATGTGACCGGTTATGGCGAGCGCACCAGTGGTGACAACGAGCGGGCCACCATAACCGGTTATCATAACCACTTCCCAATCCGCGCCGGACGGCCCCTCACGCACATGGAGAGACAGGCCGTGCGCAGGTTGGCTGAAGCAGGAAAGTTCGAGCATCGAGGCCAATTTAGCCTGAACCGTGCCGTGCTGTTTGTCTATGGCAGCAAAAGTCCTGAGCGCCTGGCGTGGGTGCGCGAGGCTCTTGAACAAGTCGACGTAGGAGAATAAACATGGAACGTAGAGAGCGCAGAGGGGGCAATGCCGCAGCGGTCATCACTGTCGCCGTGATCGCCTTTGTGGTGGTCGGCGTGTGGTGGGTCGAAAGTCGCTTTGGATCCACAACTGCGATTTTGGTGTTGGGCGGCTTCTTTGGTGTGGCCTGTCTGGTGATCGGTTATCTGTTGAACCTGGCCAGCACCCGCTACACCCTCAATACAGCCGCTGACTTCAACCGTGACCTGGCCGGAGTGGAAAAGTATCGCCAGCAGGCATTCAAGGAGTTTGCGCGCGGGGATGCCGCGGAGCGGACCGCCCAGGCGCGCATCCAGGTGCTCGATGCGCGCCGGGTGGATCAACTGGCGCAGCAGCGCGCCGGCTTGCTCCTCGACCTGGAACGCAAGCGCATGGAGGAGCAGCAACGCCGCCAACCGCCAACCTGGGCCGTGGACGATGATGAGGACGGCGACTTTCAGCGCTACCAATAGGAGGGGCCATGTACTGGTTGCTGTTGGCTGATCGCCTGCCGGAATGGGCGCAGGGTTCGCTCATTGTCTTGCTGATTGTACTGATGCTCTTGGGTCTACAGGTAACGGAATCTGATGGAGAGTGACATGACGAGACATAAGGACAAAGTGAGCTATATCGTGCTGGCGCTCATCGCCGTCTTGACGCTGGCGAGCATCCTCAATATCATCCAAAAGAGCCGCCACTATCATTATGGTTTTTCCGCCAACCTGATCGGCATCGGGTTTGGCGTGAGTTTGGCGGTCACCGTCTACATCGTGATGATCGCCGATACCGCCAAAACACGGTGGACCGCCGCCATTTTCGCCATTGTTTTTGCAGCGGTCAGCGCCACGATCCAGACCGCGCTGTATTTGGATGAGCAGGCGCCGTTTGGTGTGGCGCTAGCCTACGGCGCCGGGGTGCCCGGATTTGAAGCGGCCTTGGCGATCCTGGAGGCGCTGCTGCGGCGTGAGGTGGCGACGGAAGCCAGGGATGCGGAGATCGAGCGGTTGGCGAGCGATGTGGCGGATCGGGATGTGGCGCTCGAATCCGCCGCCGCCACGATTGGCGAGCTAACCGCCAAATTGACCGATATGGAGCGCCGGTTGGCGGAAGCGCCAGCGCCAGCGCCATCTTCCGCCAATGGCGACCGCCAGACAACCCGCCAACCGTCCGCCACCCTCACCGCCAAACAGATCGCCAAAATGCAGGAAGTGGCGCAAGTGGCGGAAGATGGCGGATTCGCCACTGACGGGGAACTGGCGGATCTGCTGAGCTGGAGCGAGACGACGGCCAGGCGCTACCGGTCGCTGGCCGAGCGGCATGGCTTTATCGCCGTCAACGGCGACAACCGCTATCACCGCAAAAATACGTCATAAATCCAGTAGACGAGGCAGCACGGATGTGCTAAAGTGCTGATGGACGCACTGACGACACGGAGAAGCCTAGTCCGCTTCTCCGTGTTTCGTTTCACAAATCGTACAATTGTTCTATTTTTGCATGATTTGGTAGGTATGAGCGATATATACTTGTAAGAGCCATTGGTGACAACGGGTCTTCGCTATGCTCCCCTGGTGCGGGCCGGGGGAAGCCCACACGCGTACCAGTCGCCGTTTTTGCGAGAGGTTTGGCAGTTGTGTCGAGGTTGAACATTCTCCTGGTAGCCCCAGACCATCCCGATCTACCCAACGTGGCGGCTGAAGTGGCCTCCATCCGCCAGAATCATGAGGTTGTTGCGCTGCTGGGACCGGTGCGTGACGCCGATATAGCGCGTGCGGTCCAGAATGGGCCGTATGACATCATCTGGTTTGCCAGCCACGGCAACGAAAACGGCGTGCTGCTGAGTGATGGGCTGCTCTCCATCGCCGGCGTGGGCCAGTATGCCCGCCACGCTGCGCTGTGCGTTCTCAACACCTGCTCCAGCGAAAATGTTGCCATCTCCATCATCAGCGGCGGCGAAACCGACATGATCTGCACCATTGGCGACTTGGGGGACGACGATGCACAGCGCTTTGGCATCCTTATATCGGGTGAGCTTGCGCATACAAATAACTTCCACGATGCCTATCTGC